>JBNMMV010000062.1:0-15208 GCA_051270205.1 Limisphaerales bacterium | reverse complement strand
ATATCGTCGACCGCAGCCGCTGCAGACCTTCGGTCGACCTCGGCTTGGTGGACGAGTGTCTCACCACTGGCCATAAAGTCGTCGAAGTTCGACGCCATGTCGATGATGTGCTCGAGATTTGGCATGTCTTGCCCGTTGAGGGATGCTCCATAGTCGGTGCCGAGGAAGCCATTGGCCACGAACAGCATCCGCACCTTGGCTGCTGTCAGCACATAGGCAGCTTCCGACCCCTTGAATCGGGTATTCACTGGTACCAAGACTGCGCCCGTACGCGAGACAGCAAGGGAGGCCACAACCCACTCCCAACAGTTCGGGGCCCAAACAGACACTGCATCGCCAGCTTCGATGCCATGTTCGACCATGGCCCGCGCCGCTTGGTCTATGAGTCGGCCGAGCTCGGCATAGGTGAGCCGATTTTCGCCATCGGCGATGGCCAGGGTGTTGGTGTATCGATCGACGGACCAGTCGATCAATTCAGGTATTGTGGCGGCTTGGGTATCCATGACTTGCTAACCAGGTCCTTAAGCGTTGTATTTGATTGCGCGTACAATAGAACGATTTAATGAAGTTCGACAAGCGCCGCAAGGAGACAAGGATGAGGCTAGCAGGAAAAGTTGCCGTCATTACCGGTGGGGCTAGTGGTATGGGCCTTGCCAGCGTGATGAAATTTGCTGAGGAGGGTCGCGCTATTTCTAGCCTCAGATGATGCGGCTCGTTGGATTGGGTCTGGACGATGCTTACCCGAGCAGCACTAATGGTTCACAATTCTGCGTGGTCGGGTATTGTGGAAAGAGAAATTCAATAGAAGGAGTAAGCCATGCAGCATGACCAGGAAAAATCTTCACACCCCGAGTTCATTACACTCGAAGACGCAGCAGCCATGACGTCCGGAACTAGGGTGACTTTTATCCCGGGAATTCCTGCGCTATTTGCTGAAGCCCTGAAGAACATCTGTTTCGTTAAACGCATACCGTTGATTCGAGTATTGCACCCGATGATAGGTGTCGACGAAGCCACGGGGAAGGACCGGCAGGCGCCACTTTACGAGCTTACCAGGCAGACCAGCTTGCCGACGATGTTCCACGACGAGGAGCGACCGAGAAATGTCTGGATTGAGCAACTCGCGTTGGCAGAAGAAATTGGTGCTGCGGATACACCGAGTTTGATTCCCAGTAACTTTGAGCAACGCGCAGAGGTCTTCGGCCTTTGTGCCGTTATTTTGGCTGAGGACGGTTTCATCTGGAACATGAGAATTCTCGGTGATAGTCCGTTGGGGCGAAAGTATGGCTTCAGTGAAGAGGCAAGCCTCACAGCACCCGGGAAAATGGTGGACGTGATTCGCTTGATCGATGGTCGCCTGGAAACTCAGGAGCAGCGGGGCTCACGCTACCTGGTGGGCGATTCGGTCACGGCCGCTGACATTTACTGGGCCACGCTCAGCATGAGTGTGCTTCCGCCCCCAGCCGAGATAATGCCGCTGACACAACAAAACAAAGGCATGCTGAAGTACTTTGCAAGAAACTCACAGATCCCTGCGTTTGCCAATGCACTGACAAAGCGGATAGAAGAGCATCAGCAATATATTCTGACGACCTATTGCGAAACACCTGCAGTGTTGGGCGGTGATCTGTTGTGACCCCATGGCGACCGCCTGTTGGATCAGGGTTGTCCGCTATCGCCCACCGCCCTGAACGAGCGTCTCTGATTCGATCAAGCGAGCCCCGCGTAACATATTGCCGACTGCATAGTTCCCCTCATGGCATGCGTATTCGTAAACGCGCTCCTCTACTTTGGTGGTTCTTGGCCATACGAAGTCACCTTTCCACGTGCCGGTCCACATCCCAGGGTCATTTACCGTGAACTCATAATGGAGCGAATCGGCGTCGGTGCGGGTGAAACGTTCTACGACGTGCAACGTCGGCGTGGTGGAGGTGAATCCCCAGTAGCCTTTGAAGTTGGCTGTGTCGACCACCAAGGTGTCTCCTTCCCACCGACCAATTGAATCACCCAGCCAGAATTTCATGTCAGCGGGGAGGTGCTCGGAATTCATGCGGATAACCCGAGCATCGTGCACCATCTCGTTGAGGATCATCACTTGATCGTCTGTCTGCACGATCCTGTGTAGGTTGTTGTAGACCGAAGGCGTTGCGGGTACTGCGCCACGGAAGCTTGCCACGCAGCGATCTGATGCGAGTAGGCGCTCAGGGTCGTCGAACGGTCCTGGGCGGTTCCACTCCAGCCAGTAGGCGCTGCCATCATTGGTCCTCAGCTGATCAGCGACGATCCGTTGTCCTAGCTTGGCTTCAGGCGTCTCTGGTGGATAACGTCCGTTGGGCGGGTCGCTGATGATCGAGGTGCGAAACTTGCCGTCGTCTAGTGCCACAGAATCACCTGCGTCGATCCAAAAACTGTTGTAGCCGCCGACGTTGCCTCCTGCACCTCCGGTGCCATCGCCACCGGCCGGCGGCGCGCCACGATCCGGGTCGCTTGGTATATCTTCAGCTGCAACCCTCTCAGCCCGAGTCAGTGTGATTTTCTCCGCCTGCTCGGGTGTCATGTACAAGGTCTCGCCAAACTCCTCCGGTCTTTGGAGTGGTGTGAGTGTGGCGATGTCGTAGGTACCGCTCAGGTCTGGCTTACCGTCGGCTGTTCGTGGCATGTCGGTCGCGGCTGCCGTTGCGCCCAGCAGACATGTCGCACAGCCGAGCAGCAAACGATGAAAAACGGGATTACAGGTCATCAGGCGTTCCTTCAATGAAGTTTGTTTCACTTTCAATGTATCAAGCTCGGGCCGAGAGAGGAAGTCTTTAGGTCTAGTCCCCATCCAGGGCTCCCAGATACGATCCGCAAGATCTTCTGGGCTGCGATTTACTAACAGCTTTCGTTGTATTATCCGTTTCCCTCGGCTTCTCTACGGGATAGATGTCCAGCTCCCGCGAGAGTCGTTTGTTAAATGACTCGTCAAAATAGGAAAAGACATGGCACTGGTTGAATTGGAAAAAACAGGCAACGTATTCACCTTAACGATGGATGCGGGCGAAAATAGATGGAACACGGCGCTTGTTGACGAACTGATGGCCGCTTTGGATGAGGTAGAACAGAGCAGCGGAGCCGCCGCATTGGTCACTACAGGGGCCAGCGAAAAATTTTACTCCAACGGGTTAGACCTCGATTGGCGTAATTCTCCAGCCGATCACCCTGAGGCGGGTGACCCGAACTCCTTTTTGTTTATGGAATTTATGAGTCGCATGATTACCCTACCAGTGCCGACCATCGCTGCGGTTAATGGTCATGCTTTTGGCGCTGGCTTTATGTTCGCGCTCTGTCATGACTACAGGATTATGCGGCAAGACCGCGGTTATATGTGTGCAAATGAAATTCAACTTGGCATGGTCATTCCAGCAGCCGAACTTTCCTTATTTCGCCACAAGTTACCCGCCCATGTGTTCTACGAGTCCGTGCAACTAGCAAGACGTTGGGGTGGGCCGCACGCAGTCGATGCTGGTGTGGCTAACGATATGGCGTCCATGGATGAGTTGCTGCAAAAAGCCGTGGCCAAGGGTGAAGAGCTTGCGCCTTTGGCAGAAAATCGTAAACAGTTCGGCATTCAGAAGGAAAAGATTTTTGGAGAAGATTCGATTTTGAACGACACGAACGGCGCTGCATATCACCTACGCACCAAGGCACGATATCCGAAATAGGTGAGTATCATGCGAGTTAGATAGTAGTCTTGAAGAGGATGTCAGCCTGAATTGTTGGCTCCGTTATTTAACCAGTTAATGGACGTAAGTGAAGATGACTTTCCCCTGCAAAGCAAATAACAAGGATTCAAGAACAGTGCTACCAGTAAAAATTAGTAAAGACGAAGCAGCCGGAAAGATATTTCAGCACGATAGTATGAAGGCAACGACACATGCAGATGGACATCAGACTGAAAGTGTCACGACGGTTAGCGCTGGCGAGGCGGTAACAATGCCCAAAGAATGGACTGGAATCTGGGATACGGATGGTTACGAAAAGATCTAGGTAATCTATTCGTCTGACGAATAACTTCGCTTAAGGAAGTCTGAGGGTACGTCATGCTAAAGAGTTTGCTCAGCAGTAAATCGGTTCTCGATTGGGTCATGTTGTGCACCTCGTCTCTGACGGCGGCGCAGCTTTTAGCAGCGCAGCCTTTAGTGGCAGAGAAGGGCGGCGATGAAAACACAACCTCTACAGTAACGAATGTCATGCTATGGCTAGAGCTTATACTTGCAACAGAAGTAGCTGGCACTACTTGCCGCAGAATTAACTCGCCCGCTTAGTTAATAGAGAACCCAGCGTAGCCATTGTTCTTAACTCGCTCGCATGCCTCGGCATAGGCAGCGACGCCACCTGGATAGCCGATCAAGCGCGTTGGTTTGCCTTCAATATTGGCACCCGTGTACCAACTGGGAGTTTTGGCAATGAGTGTAGCGTTGGCGACTTCATCGTGATGCTGCACCCACTCCTCTTCAAATTCGGCGGTTGCCTCGATGCTAGCGCCGCGGTTGAGTACATAGCCGATGCATTCGGTGATCCACTCGACAGAGTGCTGCACGCATGTAGGCGCATTGCAGAATGCTCCAGCGGGAGACAGCGGCGATGAGGTCAGAAAAAGATTAGGAAAACCGTGTACCTGCATACCCATAGCAGTACGCACATCCTGCCCCCACAATTCCTTCAGCGAACGATCGTCGCGTCCGCGTACATCTATATTTGTGAGCGCACCTGTTACGGCGTCAAACCCGGTGGCGCAAATTAGGATGTCGAGCGGAATTTCCTGTTCAGTGGTTTGTATCCCGTTCGGCGTGAGTCGTACTATTGACTCATCGTTGACGTCAATCAGTTGTACGTTGTCTCGTGCATAGGCTTCGTAGTAACCCGTCTCTAAAGGCACCCGGTGGGTGCCGAAGCCATGGTCGATGGGGATCAGTTTTGCGGCCAACGCAGGGTCCTCGATGCGAGCACGAATCTTGTCGCGAATAAACTCAGACACCTCTTCGTTTGCTTCCGGTTCCATTAGCTGTTCGGCGAATGAGCCCACCCACAAGGCTAGATTTCCTTCTGACCACAGTCGCTCCATGGAGGCTCTGCGCTCCTCGATATCAACATCTGCCCACAGACGCTGTTCCATATCAAAATCAAACCCGCCGAAGGTGTCGCGGGTTTTTTGGCGCAGCTCGGCGCGATCGACCTGCAGTGGCTCGGAAGCGGGATAATCATAGTTCTTCATCGGGATGGTGTAGTTGGCCGTGCGTTGAAATACGGCAAGGCTCTCCACTTCACTGGCGATGGTTTGCACAACCTGAATGCCGGTGGCGCCTGTGCCAATAACCCCGACGCGTTTACCGGCCAGGTCGATGCCTTCCTTGGGCCAGCGCGTGGTATGTACGATGGTGCCTTTGAAACTACCCTGTCCTTCAAACTGAGGGATAACGGGGGTGCTTAACGGCCCCATGCAACTGACGACAAAGCGCGCTGAAACGTGGGTGCCTGCATCGGTCTCTATCTGCCAAACGGCATCCTCGGCAGACCATTTGCTGCTGGCTACCCGCGCGTTGAACTGAATGTCACGGCGTAGATCGAGTTGGTCGGCAACCCAGTTCAGGTATCGTTCGGTTTCCGGTTGTGATGGAAAGCGCTCTGACCACTGCCATCCTTCTAGCAACTCGTCCGAGAACAGAAATTGATAAACGTTGGAAGGCGAGTCGGTGCGCGCGCCCGGGTAACGGTTCCAATACCAGGTACCCCCGACGTTGCTGCCCGCTTCTAGCAAAGCGACACTGAGCCCCATTTGGCGCAGACAGTGCAGTTGATACAAACCGGCGAACCCAGCGCCGATGACTACCGCGTCGTATTGTGATGCTTCAACATGAAGTGCCTGGGCCATGATCCCTCCCAAAAAAACAAATGGACTCGTGATTTCCCCTCGGAGCAGCTTACACCGCTACTGCGGCCCCATGGAAGATCATCAATACCAGCATGTCGGCATCACCAATGGAGGCTAATTTTTCTATCCAATCTTGAAGGTGGCACTGCCGGTCGAGTGCGTCTTTGGAGATCGCGAATGTTCCAACGGTTAACTACGCAGTTGCCAGTCTTCGTTCGGTTGCTGCTCAAAGTTGGGTACTTCGCCTTTGATAACGGCGATAGTGCCGATCACCATATTACCTAAAGCCACTTCCAGTGCGTGACCTACCTCGATTTCGTTGAGGCTTTCATCTGCCGTCATTTTTCCAGCCCAGCATATAGTGCAGTGTGCTTTATCAATTGGGGTGACGGATGCGACTACGCGGTAGTCCTGCATGCCGATAGGTTTACCACCAGTTAGCTCGTAAGCAAAGGTACGCTGCTTTTCGTCATGCGCCACCAAGCGGTGTTGTACGTAGCCTTGCGTGGCTAACTGGATGTCTCGAACAGCGCCGACCCCCTCGCCAGTGACACTCATCGAGCTTTTGTCGCCGCCGGGGATCCACTTCAGGACTCGGTCAAAGTGGCGCATCTCCTCCCAAACTTGTTCAACAGACAAATCCGTATCGCGGCGCACTTCAAATTCAATCATCGCGTTCTGACAATTGTTGCATGTGTCTGACTCCTAGGGGGGTGAGTGTAATGAAGCGCTCTTGATTCCAATAAGTGTCTAATGCTTACTATTGCGTCGACGGCTTTTTTGAACTGAGATGATACGAAGGTACTGGTTATCGGCGCCAATGGGAACACCGCTACGCGCGTCATTAGGCGGTTAGCTGAAAGTGATCATGATCCGATTGCAATGATCAGGAACCCTTCGCATCGTGCCAAGTTCGACAAGCTTGGCGTAGCAACGGTTCTGGCAGACCTTGAATACCCAATCGATCATATTGGGGCAATTCGTTCAATGGTTGCAGCCCAAGTACACAACGTTCGTCGATATATCATGCTTAGCTCAATCAATAACAACATAAACAGCCAGTCTCCCATAGCGCACTATCACCGTGCGAAAGCACATGCGGACAATCATCTTGTCGAGAGTGGTCTTGACTATACGATTGTCTGCCCTGGCGGCCTGACTGACGAAGCCGGTACCGATTTGGTTTCTGTGGACGCTGAACTCACGGGGCGTGGACTGACGTCTCGTGAAAACCTAGCGTCTGTACTCGTCGCCTGTCTCGATTATGACAATAGCATTGGTAAATCATTCAGTTTGCTTGATGGTGACACGCCATTGACCGAAGCACTGAGCGCCTTGTAGCGAAGTACGCGGTGAGCTAATGCTGCTCTCCATCTACCCAACAATGCGCTTCCCAAGGTGGCAATCCTGCGCTATACACACCTATCAAACTGCAGTAAAAAAAGGCGAGAAGATGAAAAGAGAACATGTAGACGTCAACGAACAACTGGGCTTCACGCAAATCGTCTCGGTAGAGAAAGGCGGGCTCAAGACCCTCTACGTCTCCGGCCAGACCGGTTCTTCAGGGGACTTAAAAGCGCAGTCCAAAGAGGCGTTCACCAGTCTCAAGACCCGGCTCGATGCTGCTGGCGCTGCGCCGAGCGACCTGGTCAAGTTAACTATTTACGTGGTTGATTACTCGCCCGACAAGGCGAACGATGCGTTCGCCGGCATGGCGACGCTCGGTATCGATCCCAAAGCGCCACCGGCGGTGACGCTGATCGGTGTGCAGGGCTTATTCATGCCCGAGCTGCAGATCGAAGTGGAGGCCGTCGCAGTCGTCGATACGCAGTAATTCCGAGTAATGCGTCGGAACGCAGATATTTCACAAAGACAGCGGACATAGTTGAAATGGTTATTGTGAATCGCCAGCCATGAGTAGTGAGCAAGCCCTAAGAGATGTTAGTGAACAAGAAATATTGGATTACGAACGCGATGGCGTAGTGATACTGCAGGGCATCTATCCACCCGCTTGGGTTGACAGACTGGAAGCCCAGCTTGATGGCGTGTTTCGATTCAGCGCAGAGCGTACTAACGCACTGGGTGAATCACTTCTTTCAGGTGCCAGTCGACAGGGCTCCGCAGCAGACATGGTCCAATCGGTGAAAGCTGCAGCAACTGGGACACCCGGGCTTGCCATAGAAGGGACAGCAGACGAAGTCACGGGCGCGTCCTATGTAGAAACCGATGCCTCAAGCTGGCACGAGGGGATTCGAGCGCACAACTTGCACAGCCCTCTGGCAAGAATCATTCACCAACTTGCCGGTACCGAGCGTGTTGTTTTTTACAGTGACCAACTGTTTTGCAAAGGCGCGGGCGCGCGCGTTAAAACGCCCTGGCATCAAGACAAACCTTACTTTTTAGTTGATGGTGGTGGGGTTGCGGTTGCCAGGGTCCCAGTGAATGTCGTTGATAAAGAAGTGAGCGCCATGGGCTACGTTCGACGCAGTCATAAGTGGGGCAAAACTTTCAAGCCCAGTGACCTTCATCGCCTGAACCCTTTCGTCACACGATAGATATTGAGCCAGGTACACCATTAGAGGCATCCTCAAGGTTCACCTTAGTGTGGCCACCACAGAGCATAGATGAGCGCAAAAGCATGCTATATTAAGCCCCTGCACCGTGTTGCTAGATTGGGAGGTCTAAGATGAAGCCAGCCATTACTAAGCCCGCGTTTGGTAGCCCAGACGAGATTGATGCTCGACTTGCTGCCGCCGAGGAAGTAGGGCTCATTACGTTGAAGCCAATTTCTGCGAACCTTGGCGTGGAGGTCGAGCGTTTAGACCTTAAGCAAACGCTCAGCCCCGAGCAGATCGCCACAGTCTACGACGCGCTGATTCGCCACAAAGTACTCGTCTTCAAGAAAATTGGCTTGAATCATGAACAGCAGGTGCGGTTTACGCATGAGTTGAGTAAGGCATCCCCGAACATTGGCGCGCCAACCATCGGTCACACTGTTTTTGGTCACGTAGACGAATATCCCGAAATCTTCTCGGTCTACCAGGGAGAAAGCTCAAAGCCTAGGAACATGGAGCGCTACGAGGCGACCGCTGCTGCAGATAGCTGGACGGGCTATCACTGCGACATCACCGCTTGTGTGAACCCCCCCAGCATCGGCATGCTCCGAGGTGAGATCATCCCTAAGGGTGTGGGTGATACGAACTTCGGCAACCTGGCGGTTGCCTACGAAACGCTCGATGAGTCAACCAAGCAGCAACTAGAGTCGCTGGTGGCCGAGCACGAGTACAAGTTCGGTAAAACCAAAGGCAGTGAAGCCGGAGACTCCATCGCCAGTAGGCGAATGGTAAGCCATCACCCCTTAGTCGTGGTACACCCGGACACGGGAGAGAAGATCCTATTCAACTCTCCCGGTTTCCTGAAATTCGTGGTTGGGATGACCAGCGAAGACAGCAAGGCACTTCTCCACAAGATATGGAAACACTCCGTGGAATTCACTATCCAACACGTCTGGGACCAGGGGGATTTGGTGGTCTGGGACGAGCGTTCCACAACCCATCGCGCCCCGACTGACATCTATTCATCCGGCACGGAGCGGCAGCTGTATCGTACTACTCTGGTGGGGCAGCCCTTACTTGGTCTTGACGGCAGCGAGTCCGAGAGCGTCGAAGGGGAGCCGATGCTTTCCTGTGAGGAAGAGTTGTCTTCGCAGATGCACGCAGGCCGAACCGGGACCTCCTTTACAGGAAACGGATTCAAAAGCGCCTTTCCAGAGCCGAGTTGACAACCCATAATCAGGTCTTAAGTTTGGCTATTCGTTGTCTAACGCCATGTCCATGATCGAAGTACGCGAGCTGGTAAAATGCTACCCGCTTGCTGAGACCCCAACAGAAACCTTTAGAGCTGTCGATGGCATCAACTTGACCATCGAACGTGGCGAAATATTTGGCATCCTTGGTCCCAATGGTGCCGGTAAGACCACGACGCTGGAAATGATTGAGGGCCTAGTGGACATCGACGCAGGTGAGGTGTTCGTTGACGGCCTCGACGTTCGCGTTGACCCGTATGTTGTTAAAAAGATCATCGGTGTGCAGTTGCAGGCAAACGAGTATTTCGATTATTTGTCTCTTAAGGAACTGCTCGAGCTCTTTGGTGGGCTGTATGAGTCAAAGGGTCCCGGCCCGTTGGAACTGCTTGAACTGGTAGATCTGGCGGAGAAGGCGAATGCCAAACCACCTAACCTCTCAGGTGGTCAACAACAGAGGTTTTCCATCGCTTGCGCACTGGTGAATACCCCAACGGTGTTGTTTCTCGACGAGCCGACAACCGGTCTCGACCCCCAGGCAAAACACAATCTCTGGGCTCTGGTACGCCGACTCAATAGCGAAGGCATGACTATTGTGCTGACCACCCACAATATGGACGAGGCAGAAGAGTTGTGCCATCGCATCGCGATCATGGACCATGGTCGGATAGCCGCCCAAGGCCAACCCACAGAGTTGATTCTTGAACATGCACCGGAACCGGGAGAAACACCTAAGCATGGTACGTTGGAAGATGTCTTCTTAGCCCTCACGGGACATGGACTTCGCGACTGATGAGCTACCGTCCCGCACTCAATCTAGCCCGCGTATTTTTCAAAATGTTCATGCGCGACCGTCAGGCCATATTTTTTAGTCTCTTTTTCCCGGTGATATTTCTCGGCGTTTTAGGGTTTGTTAACGGCGGCGATAGCGACCCTGTCGAAGTCAGTATCGCCAATCATTCCAACTCGACACTGGCTCAAAAATTTGTTGATAACTTAGCCGCTAATCCTGCATTTGATGTTGTCCAAGGAGACGAACCGACGCTAAAAAGCCAACTTTTGGCCGGCGAGGGGACCATGGTGCTGGTCATTCCTGAAAACTTTCAGGACACAGACCAGATCACTGAGCTGGTGGTCTTTGTCGATGCATCCCAAGTACGCTTGTTAGGCTTGATCATGCCTACGGTAGAAAAAGCACTTGTCGAGATCGAACGTGACCTGCGCAACACCGAACCTATGTTTCGTATTAAGGTGGAAGACGTTCAAGCCAGATCTCAACGTTATATCGATTTTCTCTTGCCGGGTATCCTGGCCTTCACCCTGATGCAAATCAGTATCGCGGGCAGCGGTTTTAATATTGTTGAGTACCGCCGTAAGGGCATCCTTAAACGCTTGTTTGTCACGCCTATTCGACCTCGCGATTTTATTGCAGCCATCTGCATTGCTCGCCTGGGTTGGTGTCTTATCCAGTTGACCTTTTTGCTGTTGGCAGCCTTGTTTATCCTAGACGTCTCGTTCCTTGGCAGTTTTGTCGAGCTGTATCTCATCATTGTGCTCGGTACAATTATCTTTTTGTGCATCGGTTTTTGCGTCGGCAGTCTTGCTAAGACCCAGCAATCGGTAGCTGCCATTGGTAACGTCGTCATCTTTCCGCAAGTATTTATGTCGGGTGTTTTTTTTCCCATCCAATCGATGCCAGAGTGGCTACAACCTGTTGCTCAAGCACTGCCGTTGAGTTTCGTTGTCGATTGCATGCGCGGAGTTGCTAACGAAGGCCTGAGCTTGCTGCAGATGATGCCAGATGTAATCGGTGTCCTGGTATGGCTGGCTCTGAGTTTCGCCATCGCGACAAAGCTGTTTGTCTGGAAGGAAGTGGTTAAGTAATAGTTAGCCGCTCTTTCCTTTACGGCAAACGTTCTGTATCGCATGGTATGCTCGACGCTCAACATACGCCTTGGAGAGTGGGTCCAAGATTCGCTAAGTTACCTATGCACCAAAAGCACAACCCAGATCATGGTTCATCCTTATCACCGACCCGCCGACAATTGCTGCATGGCATCGGCACCTTGGCTGGTGGTGCAGCGCTCAGTACGTTTGCGGGCTGCAGCACTTCGGCCGTACCATCCGTCAATGCCTTTTCGCGTAATGGCGTTTCCGCAGCGCCAGGCATGGGCGCACCTACGTTAATAGAAACCAATGGGATTACGCTTGGGGTTTATGACCAGGGCGAGGGTCTCCCGGTTGTTTTTTCCCACGGTTTTCCCGAAATGGCCTATTCATGGCGCCATCAGGTGAGGGCGTTCCCAGCGGGAGGTTACCGCGCCATCGTGCCTGATCAACGCGGTTACGGCCTGAGCGATCGGCCGCAAGGCATGGAAAACTATACCCTCAAGCATCTGTGTGATGACATGGCGGGGTTGCTCGATGCGCTGCAGATCGACAAAGCGGTGTTCTGTGGGCATGACTGGGGCGGCGGTGTGGTGTGGATGATGCCACGCTTTCATCCAGACCGGGTCGCTGGGGTCATCGGCGTCAACACTCCAGGATCTCACCCTGGTCATCCGCGCGAAGCCCTGGACTCTCCCATCGTGCGCACTGAAAACTACTACACCAATACCTTCCAAAAACCTGGCTTTGCTGATGCACGTCTGAGCGCGAACGTACGCAAGACGTTTGAGATGATGCTGCGGCGCGGTGGGTTTTGGGATGCCAAAACGTTCCCACTACGCCCTGAGGATTCGGCCGAACGGCAGGTTGACCTGCTGCGCATGCTCGAAGAAGACAATTTCACAGGTGAACTGCTGTTGAGCGAAGCGGAGTTAGCGGTATTCGTTGACACATTTGAAGCCACCGGCTTTACCGGGGGGTTGAACTGGTATCGAGCAGCGGCTCAGGCGCAAACAGACTTCAGCGCTGCCCAATGGGATATTGATGTGCCGTGTCTGTATGTGGGCGCGGAGAACGATGTCATATTACCGCCATCTTCCGCGGACGGCATGGAGGAATACATCAGTGACTTCGAGCGCTACACCGTGGCTGATTGTGGTCACTGGACCCAACAGGAAAAGCCGGATGAATTGAATCGCGTGGCGCTTTCCTGGCTGGACCGTAAGATCGCCTGACTTTCAGCATTTGAGCGATAGAGAGGGTAGGATGGTTGCGATAGACGCAGCATGATCGATGCACAAATTTGGAGCCCTTATGAGTGACAAAGTAAAAAGTACTTATGCCAATGGTCGGCGGATGTTCGATTCTGACAGCCACATCATGGAAACCCTCGACTGGTTATCCAGTTATGCAACACCAGAACAAGAAGGTTTAATCGGACCGCTCGCCACCGAAAAAGGGGGTGCGAATGTCGTCAAAGCGATACAAATAGCACAAAAGCGCGCGGGTGATAAGGCGGCAACCCAGGCGTTGCGCGAAGCCCCGCTGATTTCAGGACCTAAAGGTTGGGCTGCATATGGGGCGTTCGATCCAACCGAACGCAGCGACGCGTTGAACTTGCTGGGTTTTGAAAAGCAGTTGGTGTTTCCGACTTTTTCTATTGGTCAATTTGCGCATTCGAAAAAACTTGACAAGCTCTATGCCGGTGCAGACATGCTGAATCGACATATGGCAGATTTTTGCCGAGATGATGAACGCCTCCAGGCTGTGGGTTACGTGCCTTTGCTTGATGCAAAACTTGCTGAGCAGGCCGTGCGTGATGGCATTGCGCAGGGTATCCAGGCATTTTGGGTGAGTTCTGATCCTGTCGATGGACGTTCGCCTTCCCATACTGAACACGATGGTGTTTGGGATCTATTGCAGGCGAGTAACGTCCCGGTTGTATTGCACATCGGTGGAGGTCGCGGTCTTAACCCCGCGTATCACAATAACGGTCAGCCAAAGCCTAGTGATTGGCTTGGCGGTGGTGAAAATCTTCGCGGCCGGGATTTTCATGCCGTATCCCATTCTCCGCAGAATTTTCTAACCACCATGATTTATGACCAGGTTTTCCAACGTTTTCCGCGTCTGATGTGTGGGGTGATAGAGATAGGTGCGACCTGGGTGCCGAGTTTCTTGCGTATTCTCGATCAGGGGCAACAATCGTTTCGCAAGTCGGAACCGTTGCTAGATACTCTTGAGCTCACGCCATCCGAGTTTTTTAGGCGAAATGTAAGAGTCAGCTTGTTTCCGTTCGAAGACGCAGGCTGGCTGATTGACCAGGTTGGGCCAGAGGCCTTTATGTTTGCTTCTGACTATCCACATCCGGAGGGTGGGCGTGACCCGGTTGGACGCTTCGATAGTACATTGGAAGCTGCGGAAACTGCTCAGGTTGATCGTGATGCATTCTACTTCCGTAACTACGCATCTTTGATGAATCTACAAATTTAACTGCCCATCTATAGCTCATCTGGATATTTCGACGACAGTTCGTCAGCCAAATGGCCACACTCCGTATCGTGCAGGCGTTGTATATAGATTCAGGTGCGGCTGGGCAGGCAAGGCACATCGGTGGCGTGCACCGGCTGAACTACTGAATATCGCCGTCAACGTAGTACCAGTGGTCTGCAATTTGTTCGAATCGGCTAGTTTCATGCAGGCGATGACCTTTGCCATGAATCTTGAATCTCGCAACAAACTCCACCGTATTTCCCTCTGCGCGTTTGATTTTTAGCCCCAGCCATTTTTGATCTGCAACAAACTCAATATTCCCTGGGCGGGTTCGTTGATGCCAAGTATTGAGAAGGTGGGCGTCATCACCGATAACATACGCCGTGTAACGCGAACGCATGAGTGCGGATGGCGTGAGTGCGGCACGCGGGTCGAGAAGGATTTTCTCGCAACATTCAGCGAAGGAGAATCCGCTTTCGCAAGGACAGGGTGCGGTGGAGTACGTGCCTGATGTTGCCATTGTGGGACCGCCTCTTTCTGCGTGTTCGATTAATGCCCATCCATTATGGCAGTCGATTAGATCTAAAGAACAAACTACGGTTAAAATACTCACCACAAATCACCCAAATTGGTCACAGAATATGCTCAAAGCAGCCATCGCCGTTGGCGGATACGCGCGCAGTAACGCGCGTGAATTAACCGATCTAGTACAAGAAGCTGAACGCTTAGGTGTTGACAGCGTTTGGTCCGCAGAAGCATGGGGCTCAGATGCTGTTACCTCCCTCGCGTTCTTAGCCGGACAAACGACGCGTATTAAGCTGGGTACAGGCATCATGCAAATCAGTGCACGCACGCCATCGATGACAGCGATGACCGCACTTTCCCTAAATGAGCTCTCTGAAGGCCGATTTCTACTGGGATTAGGGGTTAGTGGACCACAGGTGGTCGAAGGTTTGCACGGTGTTGCCTACGCAAAGCCTTTAGGACGCCTGAAAGAAACGGTCGCGATACTGCGCAAGGCGTTTGCAGGTGAGAAATTAGCCTTCGAGGGTGAGCACTTCGTTTTACCGCGCCCTGGCGGTGAAGGTAAAGCGTTACGTATAGACCACCCACCAAAA
>JBNMMV010000061.1:0-15318 GCA_051270205.1 Limisphaerales bacterium | reverse complement strand
AGCGATGCTAACAAAGTGCTTACGCTGAACCAGACCATTACTATCCAGGTCGAGAATCTTTCCAATAAACTCAATGCATATCGCAAAGAACAAATCCAGTTCGCGGATCTCAGAACGTCCTTCGCAAAACAATCGAATCAACTCCTGTCAACGCTACGTGAACGGGGTAAAGCCAGCACAGCGGATACTATCTATGTGGTTGGCAACAAAATCGACAGCCTGTTGGTTTCAAGTGTTGATACTGACCTGGATCAGGTTTTCGAGCTCAACGGGCAGTTAGAGTCGTTGGAAAGTTCACTTCCCACCAACCTCCAAGCGCCACTAAGAAACCTCGTCAACAACACTTACGCACTGAACGCGTTGAAGCGGAGCATGAACGAAGCGGTAATTCAGATGAACACCAGCGGTATCACCAGCGACCTAAATCAGCTCACGAAGGTGCTCAATCAAGATCAGACCTACGTTAGCGGGGCAGTCAGTGACGCACGGATTTTGCTCAACATCTCGACTATTTTACTCTTGTCACTGCTTGCCTTCTTAGGTCTACGATTGCAGCGGAGTTATCGAGCATTGAACTCGTCTCACGACGATTTGGAACTGCGTGTACAAGATCGGACCGTAGATCTTGAGAAAGCCAACGACGATCTTAAAGAATCACAAGTGCAATTGGTCCAAGCAGAGAAAATGTCGTCACTCGGCCAACTGGTAGCGGGCGTAATGCACGAAATCAACACGCCTCTGTTATACGTACAAAACAACACCGCCATGACCGCCGAGGCGATCGAGGAGCTTGATCATTTCGTTGAACTAACCCTGCCGCTGCTAACGGCTAGTTCAAACGAAGACGTTAAGTCGGTTCTCAACAACCTATCGGCGGAGAGAGGAAATTTCAATGCTAAAGAGATAGCCGAAAATCTAGCGGAAGCTGCATCCCTGGCACAAGACAGTCGCGAGGGTCTCGAGCAGATCGGTGAGCTAGTACAAAGCCTCAAAGATTTCTCGCGCCTAGATCGTATAGCCGACGATAAATTCGACGTGCGAGAGGGTATCGAAAAAACACTCGTCATAACCCGAAACCTGTTAAAACAAGGCGTCGAGGTAGTCAAAGACCTGCAAGAAGTTCCGGAAATCTTCTGCTCTCCGTCACGGCTAAATCAGGTGTTCATCAACCTCGTAACCAACGCTATACAAGCCATGGACGGTATTGGCACGCTCAGCATAAAGACCCGCTGGCTCCAGAAAGGCAAGGACGGTGAATCCGTCGAAGTTGAATTCCAAGATACAGGCTGTGGCATAGCGGAAGAACATCTGAACAAAATCATGGATCCGTTTTTTACCACCAAACCTGTTGGCCAAGGGACCGGACTTGGCTTATCAATCGTTCGGCAAATTGTCGATCAGCACCAGGGTCAAATTCTCATCGATTCCAAAGTAGGTGTCGGCTCACGGATAACTTTGAACTTCCCAATTACCGCAAATAGCGCGCTTGCCAATGAAACCCAGGCAAACAACGAGGAGGCTGCATAATGAGCGCAGCAACTGCACAACAGACAGATGAATCTAAACCCGCACTGCTCTTTATAGATGATGAACCTCGGGTTCTAAAATCCATGCGCGCTATGTTTAGACGCGACTACGAAGTATATCTAGCCAATAGCGGTCAGGAAGCGCTAGAAATTATGGCGAATAGTCCCATCCAGGTTGTGGTATCTGACCAACGAATGCCTCACATGACAGGCGTCGAAGTACTCAGCACAATAAAAAGCCAGTATCCCAACGTCGTTCGCATCCTGTTAACGGGTTATGCCGACCTCGAGGCCATAGAAGCCTCACTCAACGAGGCGGAGGTCTTTCGCTATCTTATGAAGCCGTGTCCCGCGGAAGAGGTAAAGAGCGCTGTCCAAGCAGGTCTCGCAACTCCGAATACTGCTAAAGTTATACCCCTAAGGCGTGTTACCGACGCAGTTGAACGGAACACGCCGACAAAAATAGCCCCAGCGCAGAAACAAGCGTCCTTGGCACCTTTGGCAGCTGGGGCCCCGATAGCAAACAAGCAGTCGGCTGCAGTGGGCGATATCGTGCTGCTAGGCAATACCGAACTCGCCGCCGACCTTACTGAGATTATTGGAAAGAAAAACCTACACCTTATTGACGAGCTAGCTGAAGTCACGCACCTCAAGTCGCAACGAAAGATTTCAATTTTAATTGCGGACGTAGAGGTCAACCAGGTTGCCGCATTAACCAGTGAGATCCAGAGAGTGCTGCCGAACGTTGTCACCCTTGTCGCCAGCGATCGTAGCGATGCAAGCTTGCTGATCAAGCTAATCAACTCAGGCGACGTTTTCCGCTTCCTCCTCAAACCAGCCCAAATCGGTCGGCTCAGAGTAACGCTGAATTCATCCTTCGAACGTTACCAACAATTGGCCCCAACCGAATCTGATACAGCGATTCGTACAACACCCTGGCAGCGCTTTATTAGCTGGCTGGTAGGATAAGCAAATGAGCCATGACAAAGTCGGTGTCCCACATACTTACGCCGGAGCTGCGTGGCTCATTACTATTGGTGTGGTTCTCAGTTGGGTAATCCTCAAACAAAATACAGTTCAAGCTGGCGTCGATTTACCCAAATTGCCGCAGATCGCCATGCTGGATCCAACAAAGACGCAGACAACTTTTCTTCAGCAAGCCCAAGTTGCATTTGCCGCCGGCCGCATCACTCGCCCCCAAGGAGACAGCGCGCTCGAGTATTACCAGCAACAACTCGAACTTACGCCAGGCAATTTAGACGCTCAAGCAGGCATTAAGCGAGTCACCGCCTTTCTTCTTAACGGAGCGGAGAAGGCACTTGGCCAGCAAGACTGGTCCGGGGCCCATGATCTTGCTCAACAAGCACTCGCCCTAAAGAAGGACAATCCTTCTGCAAAATCTATCTTAGCCCGTATATCCGAACATGATTCAATTGCCAGCCTCATCGCCGTAGCCCACGAACAGATCAGCGCCCAACGTCTGACTCAGCCGCAAGGCGACAACGCGCTTGCCTCTTACCGTGAGGTTCTGCGACTAGATCCCACTCATACTGGCGCACTGCAGGGCCTTGAACTCCTTGCCCAACGGCTAGCGAGCCTGGCTCAAACAGAAGCCTTCGCAGACCGAACTCAAAAAGCTCATGAGCTAATCGCCTTGGCAAAAACTATCGCGCCTCAAGCACCAGGCATTGAAGCGGCCGAACAGTTAGCAAACGAATGGACAAGCATTACGAAAGACCAAGCTGTAAAACAAGACATAATGGCAGCAGCTGCAGCCACCCAAGCAGACCGACTACTTTCTACTGACATCCCAGGCCAATATGGCGCGTTAGAACTATATCAGTCAGCACTGGATCAGGATCGTTCTTCCGAAGCCGCTCTCGCCGGGCGCGACTATGTCATCGTTCAGCTTATTGATCGTGCATGGATTCAACTCGCGAACGAAGATTTTCGGCTCGCTGAAAATGCCTTGCTCGCCGCCGAAGAAGCCGGCGGCGAAGTAGCCGCAGCCATGACCGAATTGGACTTTCTAAAACGACGACAACGCAACCGAGCCGGGATTTTTGACTTCGACGAAATGCTCCCAATAAGCAGCCTGGAAGTACGCCGACAAGTACAGCCCTCGCTGAGCAACAACGTTGAAGGCGGAGCTGTGCAACTAGAATTCACTGTGGACGAAGAAGGCAACGTGCAGAATATCGAGATTGTCGAAGCAGGAAACGTCAAGTTGGGCGAAGCCGCTGTTTTGGCAATTGCACGGTGGCGATTTTTCCCCCATCAAATTGATGGCCGAGCCATACCGGTACGCACCGGCGTACGATTGAGGATAGAAACCTAATGTTCAAAGTCCTAGTCATTGACGACTCCCGTACGGAAGCTCAAGCCATGCACCACACTCTGGAAAGCCGTGGCTACGAAGTATCGATCGCCAGCTGCGGAGAAGAAGGGGTGGTAACGGCGGCTATTGAGCAACCCGATATCATTCTCATGGACGTTGTTATGCCTGGCCTAAACGGCTTTCAGGCAACACGCCAAATCAAGCATTCAGCAGATACCAAACACATCCCCGTGATAATCGTCTCTGGAAAAGACCAAGCGATAGATATTATCTGGGGCGAACGTCAAGGCGCTGCAAATTATCTGGTGAAACCTGTACAGGCTAACGCGCTTATCTCAGCCATTGAGGTGGCACTCACCGAGGCACCTGGGAAGGCGGCTATTCCAGCGAGCTAGCAACCTCAAGCGTGCATTTCACGCTACGGGGATCACCTTGCATGATTCGACAACTAGGGGAATACATTCGTGATGGCGGCTAGATCCACTGAGCTGGCACCATAAGCGCTGGAGGCCAACAACGCAGCGAATCCAGCCATGCTGTACATCCGTTTTGCCAAATCCCTTCCTGGCCCCAGCGAAGATTTATTGCAATTTTTTAAGCACTCAAAGATCAACAGATGATTGCCAAGGTGATAGTCGACATCGGCTAACCGTCGGCGGTTGCTTCCAGTCCAATTGAGGTACGGCGTTGCCATTGCTCAAAGCCAATCATTCCTATCACGAATGCGATCATGAACACTGCCGCTCTAGGATCTAAAGTGAGCAACCCAACGATAGCGGGGCCCGGACAAAAACCTGCCAGCCCCCAGCCTCCACCAAACAACACCGCGCCCATGATCAAGGGCTTATCTATCACAGTGCTTGTTGGCGTGTGAAACTCAACGTCAAACAAGGGCGCGCGTCGTTTTCCGACCAATTGATAACCAATCGTTGCAGTGACCACTGCACCCCCTAACACGAACATTAAAGCTGGGTCCCAATGCGAACCTAGCGTTAGAAACGCCAATACTTTGTCTGGGTTGGTCATGCCGGAAACAACAAGCCCAGCGCCAAAGATGACCCCACCCAACAACGCTGACAAATTCTTGTAAGGCATCATAGCGCTCCAACGGCTGTTGCCGTGAGGATACCTATGCATAGATAAACCACTGTTGCGATAATGGAACGCTTCGAAAATCGTGCCATACCGCAGACCCCGTGACCTGAAGTGCACCCCGACCCTAAGCGCGTTCCAAAGCCGACTAACAATCCACCTACCAACAGCACTATACCGTGCTCAATGGTGAGCGTGACTTCAGCTCTAGGACCAATGAACGCATACGCGACCCAGCCACCTACAGCCAACCCACAGAGGAACAACCACGGCCACGCCACAAAGCTGTTAGACGGTGTAAGACTTTTCATAGCCTGACCGAAAATGCCACTAATGCCCGCCACCCGACCGAGGCTTGCAAAGAGCCAGACTGCGGCCAAACCAATCAATACACCACCGGCTAGAGAAAGCATCATAAGCTGAGCACCTGTTTTGCAATTATGTTCTGCTGCACCTCGGATGACCCACCGGCGATGGTGTACCCCCGATGGTGATATCGACCAGACGCCACGTATTCAGCAAACGCTGGACCCAAAGGCGTTCGTTCAGAGCCTTTTGTATCCATCGCCAAGCTCAAGTGATCGACTAGGCGAAACCAAATCTCATCCTGATCTTGAATCAACTGACTGCCTTTCAACTTTAACATGGACGGTTCAGCACCAATCTGTCCACCTGAATCTGCTTCGGTTAATACTCGCAAACTTGTCATTTCTAAAGCATGCAGCCGAACTTCAATTCCGGCCATTTCAGCCATTAAGCTGTCTGGCAAAGACACCCCTCTATGAGTCATTTCTGTTGTTGTATCTTTGAGTACCGAGAGAATGCGTTTATTTTCAGCAACCCTAGAGACAAACAGACGTTCATCGCCCAACAGGCTCTTTGCTACAGTCCAACCTTGGTCTTCTTCTCCCAATCGCAAACTCATCGGCACACGCACATCATCAAAAAAAACATGATTCCAGAGACGCTTGCCGTTGAAGGCGTAGAGCGGTTGCACTGTCACGCCTCGCGTGTTCATATCTGCTAACAAAAACGAAATGCCCTTCTGTTGCTGCACATCGTGATTGGTACGTACCAACAAAAATATCCAGTTCGAGTTTTCGGCACCAGAGGTCCAAATTTTTTGGCCATTCAAAATGTAGTCATCGCCGTCTTTATCTGCGCGCATACCCAGGCTCGCCAAATCGGAACCCGCTTGTGGTTCTGAATAGCCCTGACAAAAATGCAACTCACCCGATAGAATTCTGGGTAGTAGGTCAGCTTGCATTTCGGGCGTTCCGTACTTACAGATGGCAGGACCTACCATGTTGAAACTAGCGCCATTCACCGCTGGTGCGTGGGCTTGTCTACAAACAACATCGAAGATATGCCGTTGCATTAAGTTCCATCCTGGACCGCCGTGCTCAGCAGGCCAACTGGGCGCAACCCAACCTTGATCGTTCAACGTTGTTGTCCAGGCTGCCGTTTCCGCAGCACTGGCCCCTTCTCCGCGTTTTACTTTGGCAGCAACTTCCAACGGCAAATTGGCTGATACAAAGCTCTGCACTTCGTCATGAAACGCCTGTTGTTGTTCATCCAGTTGATACTGCACTGTCCTCTCCTATTCTTGTTTTATGCAGTGACGACCAGCGGAGCCGAATCGGTAACGATCAGCGTATGCTCGAACTGCGCCACAAGGTTGCCTGGCGGTACGGTCAACGTCCATCCGTCGTCCTCCTCAAGCACCCATTCTACGCCAGTAGAAAAAAACGGCTCTATGGTCAACACCATGCCTTGGGTTAACACTCGCTTTTCATCGGGGTTATCCAGTGGCACATAAGAAGGCTCCTCATGAATGTTGCGGCCAACGCCGTGACTGCCTAGGTTTCTAACAATGGTGTAGCCCAGTTCATCTGCCACCTTCTGAACCGCTTGGCCAATGACGTTCAACGATCGATCTGCCCTAACTTGTGCCATGGCCGCAGCCACTGCCTTCTGCACGCCGTCACAAATTCGCAACTGCTCAGCCGTACCCTCACCCACAATGAACGACTGGCCCATGTCAGCCACATAGCCTCGACAATTGGCAGAGACGTCGATGTTGATCATATCTCCCATCTGAACGACACGGTCGCCAGGTATGCCGTGAGCGGCTTCCTCGTTCACCGAGATGCAAGTCGCTCCCGGAAAGTCATAGTAGAGTTGCGGTGCTGATTTAGCATCGTGCTGCTTCAGTACTTTCGCGCCGATTTGGTCGAGTTCGAGGGTCGTAATTCCAGCTTCTGTTGCCGCCACCATGGCGTTGAAAGCTGCCCGCACGGCGCGGCCACTGTCTTTTAAGCCGGCAATGTCGGCTTCATTAGCGACGTTCATGGCACTGAGCACGCGAGGATGCGTGATATTTGGGCGTAACTGCGATCACTTTCAGAGCGCCATTCATTAAATGCAGCCTGGGTAGCCGCAAGTGCCGTCTTGCTGGTTGGGTCCTTTTCAACGACCCCTGCTAAGATCAAAGCTTTCACCACGTCAGCTGAGAACATGGGTGTATCTCGGCCAACAAAGCGTAAAAAGAATCTTCCAGTCTGTCCTCCTAATCTGTTGCCGCGTTTTTTCAAGTCAGCCCACAAGCCAACAAAATCATCATCAGGCCATTGCGCCAGAAACTTTCCAAAAGAACCGTGTTCCTGGCGAACTTCAGTCAAATACTGGGCGTTGCCCCGCACACTTGCAATCTTCTTTGCGTGACGCACGATCTCGGCATTCGTTGTTAACTGCTCCAAATCCTCATCGGACAACATGGCACATTGGGTAACATCGAAATCGTGGAATGCGTTCTCAAATCCTGACCATTTATTTTCGATAATTTTCCAGACAAACCCTGAGCGAAAAACACACTTGGTCATTTCAGCCAAGATCTCGTGATCTTTGATTCTAGCGAGCTGACGACTGGTTTTTGCAGTGGGCATCAACGCCTCGAGCGCTTCCTCAGACCCCTTGCGCTTAACGGCTCGCTTGTAAATAACTGAAAATGACTGCATGTTTAAACTCCAATTGATCCAATGATCGATGTGACTGAAGTTAAAGACCCACAACAATCAAACCTCGATCCACGACTGAAGTCGATGTTAGAGTTTGCTGAGCCGAAAGACAAAAACTTCATTTACTGTGCTATCTGCTCCAATGTTGTGACAAAGCCGGAGGAGCGGGTCGAAATCAATGGTAGCCATGGTCACCATTTCACCAATCCGCATGGTTTCGAGTTTCACGTGGGCTGCTTCGGACAAGCACTGGGATGCACAATATCAGGTCAACCGGAGGCCGCCGATAGCTGGTTTATGGGTCACGTCTGGCGTTTGGCCAGTTGTGCCGAATGCCACAATCATTTGGGCTGGTATTTTTCCCATCCAACAGGCGACAATTACTTCTACGGACTCATCTTAGCCAACATACAAGACGAACAATGAGAAAAATCACTACACGCATTGAGATCAACAAAGAGTACCTGCACTTTGCAGCTGCCCATTTCACCATTTTCGACGAATCCACTCGCGAAAACTTGCACGGCCATAACTTCCAAGTGGCGCTAAATGCAACAGCCGAGATAGGTGACGACGGATTAACCTTCGACTACAACATTTTGAAGCACGCCTTGAAAAGCCTATGCGATGAGCTCGACGAACAAGTGCTGATGCCAACACAGTCACCGCATCTAAATATCCATCACGGCGACGACTACGTGTTTGTCGAATATGCCGACGAACGCATCCCGTTTCTAGAGCGCGACCTGACCCTCTTACCACTGCGCAACATCACCGTCGAAGAATTGGCACAGTACTTTCTCGATCGCCTCAGAGGTCTGCCGGAGATCAGCTCTTTGTCCATTCGCCAATTGGAACTCAGATGTGCCTCCGGCGATGGCCAGTGGGCGGTCGCGACATTTCCACCAACTAATTAGTAATAGGCGTTTAGGGTTACCCAGAATCTAGTTAATGTCCGTTGTGGAAGGACAGCTTTGTTTTGCTATTCGATTCGGCATTTGATCTGGAGTAAAACATTGCGCCGGACCGGCGCCGCTCCGCGGTGCCCGCACTACGAAAACAAGCCCAGGCGAGGACACCAGGTCTTTTTTCTGCGTACGGCTTGGTTTTTAGGCACAATGTTTTACTCCAGATCAAATGCCTAGCCGATTCAGTAAACTGATGGTGTCCTTCCGGGACAAACACCGACTGGGTCTAGATAGGCTCTACTAATGATGAGAATCCAATCATGAAATGCTTACTGATCACTGGCGCCAGTGCTGGTATAGGTCTCCACACTGCGGAGCTTTTTAGCCAAGCGGGCTATCAGGTCATCAATCTATCGCGACGCCGTTGTCCTCTAGACCAGGTGACCCACATCAATTGCGATCTGTCGGAACCTGGGTTTATCGATCCGATTTCGACTCAGCTAACGTCGCTCTTGACCGGTGCTGAGGAAATCGTGCTAATCCACAATGCGGCGAAACTCAACAACGACACTGCCATGGAAACCACCAGCAACAGTTTTCGAACTGTGCTCGAAACAAACTTGGTCGCACCCAACACATTGAATTACTTCACCAGTCCCTTCATGCAGTCGGGCTCTTCTATCCTTTATGTCGGTTCCACTCTGGCCGAAAAGGCTGTCCCTGGGTCGTTTACTTATGTCACCACCAAGCACGCCATGATCGGCATGATGCGCGCCACTTGTCAGGATCTAGCGGGCCGAGAAATTCACACAGCGTGCATCTGTCCAGGATTTACCGATACCGAAATGTTGCGCGAACACGTGCCTGAGGACGCGCTCAGCTCGGTTGCTGCAATGAGCGCCTACTCAAGGCTTGTGAATCCAGACGAAATAGCCGGCACGCTGCATTGGGCGGCTTCGAATCCAGTCATTAACGGCAGCGTCATACATGCCAATCTAGGACAGATTGAGCGCTGAACCAAGGCGCGGTAAGATCTCTTTAATTGAAACCCCGGAGCAACTATGCGAGCCATCAAAATTTTAGCCATTCTGCTGGGTGTATACGTACTCGTGGTAGTCGTATTCGAGTCCTTGTTAGGGTATTACCAACCAGCGAATCAAAGCACTCTGGTGATTACCACGACCAATACTGAGGGTGTCTCGAACGATCGCGTGTTAGCGAAAATCGAATTTAACGATCAAGTCTATATTGCCGCCAACCATTGGCCACGGGCATGGTACCGACAGGCGATGGCCAACCCCAACGTCTCGGCCACCATTGATGAAGAAAAGAACGACTATGTTGCGGTTCCGGTGACCGACGCCGAACATGCAGAAATAGATGGCGCGAATTCGCTAGGGCTAGTGTTCAAAATGCTCACGGGCTTCCCACCGCGCTACTTTTTACGCCTAGATATGCAATAGATGCACTCTAGTCTTCGCTCGCCTCTTCGTTCGCGGCTAGGCCCAAATAGGGTTTGAGCTTGCGCACGGCGAGATAGATGGGACCGGTATCTAGTAACGCGATCACCAGTTTGAAGACATAGCCCGAGGCAATGAACACCATCAATTGCGGCCAAATCTCCGCACTCTCGTCAATTGGCAAGGCATGCGCCCAGAAGTGAGTGATCAACACCACCGCGGTGGTATCGATAATCTGACTGACCATGGTCGAAGCATTGTTACGCAGCCACAAATGTTTGCCATTGGTGAGCCGTTTCCAAAAATGGAATAGTTTCACGTCGCAAAACTGCGCCGCAAGATAGGCCAACATAGATGCTGTAACTGCACCAAAGGCCAGATCTCTTATTTCATAAAAAACAGGTAGCCGACCAGCGTCATCTAAGAATGGCAATCCGGTGGTTGGGTCAATGAGCTCTGGACCCGGCAAGATGCCACCCAGCCATAGTAAGAAGATGACCCACAAGTTCAGCAATAAACCAACGTACACCATGTCTCGGGCTTTCTTCTCGCCGTACAGCTCGCTGATTAGGTCCGTGCACATAAACGTTACCGGATACGGCAAAACGCCCACCGCAACCATCATGGGAATCGTTAAGTCACCCAATGAGAACGATAAATCAACGAACCGGCTGATGCCTAGGATGTTCAGTAGCGCCAGCGTGCCGAGAAAAACTCCCGACAACACCAAGAACACCCGCTGCCGCCGCTTCCGATATATCGCCTCAACGTGGGCCGTCATATTATCGTTTCTCGGCTAACCATTCGTCGTTGACACAATTTTGCAAGCGACCACCAGAGAGATAACCCACGGCAATCTCGCCACCTTTGAAACGCATATCGTAGACGCTTTCGGGCGTGAAAAACGCCGAGTGCGGTGTCAACAACATTCGATCTGCGATCCACTCTTCATCATCTGCCCACGCCTTTATGAGTGGGTGATCTGGATTGGCCGGCTCTTCAGGAAGCACATCTAGGCCAACCGCTTGTATGTGATCTCCTTTCAGCGCGTCGTGAAGGCCGTCTAGATCAATAATTGGGCCCCGTGCGGTGTTGATCAATATCAGGCCTGGCTGACTTGATTTCAGCACCTCAAGGTTAATCAACTTTTCTGTTTTATCTGACAGCGGCAGGTGAAGACTGACAACGTCGCACTGGCCAAAGAGCTCTTCCAACGAATGCACGCGTCTTATACCGAGGCTCAGCTCAGCACCATTTTCTCGATACGGATCGTACATAACCACGTCCATGCCAAACGCTTTCGCGCGCAAAATAGCAGCAGTACCAATTCGTCCGACACCAACGACACCAAAAGTACTCACTGACAAACGTTTGCCGAATGGGTTTAAAGCCGGTCGCCACAAACCCTTAGGATCCTTCTTCAACGCTCGGGTATGGAAAGTGATGCCTTTCATTAGCGACATCATTAGCGCGATGGCGTGATCTGCGACCTCTTGAGTACCGTAATCGGGCACGTTGCACACTGGGATACCGCGTGCGGCCCATGCTTGTCGGTCGATGTTGTCAAAGCCCACTTTAGGTGTCACAAATATACGACAACGGGTTAATTTATCTGCGTATTCGGCAGGAATGTCCATCACGCAAACCACCGCATCAGCGGTTGCCCATTGTTCGTCTGTTACGTCTTGATATCGCTCGCAGAACCAGGCGTTGTGCTCGTCTACGCTGGAAGTTTCTATTTCTCTATCACTGGGCCAACGCATGGCTGGCCACAAAACATTAAACGTCACTGACTTCTCCCCTAAATGTATGCGTCGATGTTACCCGTCAAACACCAATTCTGCCAAGCGGCCTACACTTTCCTGACACACCACCTCGCTCATACCACTGATCCTAAGACGAGTTGCAATTAAATGCGTCATTCCCAGGCGTTGCTGATAGCTCGCAATTTTATCTGCCACTTCATTGGGTTCGCCAACAATGGTCCAATCCAGGGCGGTTTCACCGTCTTGGAGCCGAGCGTTCTCCGTGTTCTGGGCTAACTCGGTTTTAACTGTATTCAGTACGCTGCGGTCCTCACTGACAAACACCGTACGCATGAGCGGCACAACCGCTTGCAACTCCATTGCCGATTCGGCGGCAGATTGCCGATGCTTGGCGTAGTTTTCCTCAAGGGTTGCCAAACTTTCCATGGGTGAGCAAAGGTAGGGCAAGCCCAGCCGACCGGCCTGGGCCAGTGCTTTAGGGCCAAACGCTGCAACCCATATGGGCGGCTCCTCGTCTTGAAACGGCCGCGGATGCACAAAAATTGCGGCAGCCTCATCACCATCCAGCGAGACTGCTTTGCCAGCCCAGGCATCGCGCATGAGCCCTAATGTCCAGGCGAAAATTCGACGCTTCTCCTTTGGTGGCACATGAAACGCTTTAAGCATTTCTGGGGCATAACCACGGCCAACACCAAGAATCAGCCGCCCTTCGCTCAGTTGATCTAGCACCGCAACTTGTTCGGCTGCTTGCAGAGGGTTACGTAAAGTCAAAAGGTATGATGTGGTACCAAGTTTTATGGTGGATGTGGCGCCGGCAATGGCGGCGAGCAGCGTTAGCGGATCTGGTAGCGCGTTGGGACCAAAGTGATTCTCTGGAAGCCAAATCGACTCATAGCCCAACTGTTCTGCAAACTGTGCCTGGCGCACCAAACTGGCGGCAGAGAGATCAGCAAAATGCCAAGGGGTGAGTCCAAGATGTAGTTTATTCAAAGCTTGTCTTCTTTATCAAAGATGTCGAACCCAGATGTTACGGAAACTCACCAGGTTGCTGTGGTCTTGCAACTTAATGGGTGCCGCCCCATGAGCTTGGTAGTTGGGCGCGCCAATAAATTCGGTTGGTCCAGAAAGGCTGACGTGATTCTGTACCAGCACACCATTGTGCAGAACCGTGGCAACAGCGGCAGTTCTGAGCCGGCCATCATCCCCAAACACCGGCGCCCTGAAGATAATGTCATAGCTTTGCCAAACACCCGGAGCATTTGCCGCGTTAACTAAGGGAATGTGTTGTTTGTAGATACTGGCTGCCTGACCGTTACTGTAGGTAGGATTGTTAAAAGAGTCTAAAACCTGCACTTCATAGTCGCGCATCAAGAACACCCCACTGTTGCCGCGACCCTGACTATCACCCACCACTTGCGCAGGCGTGCGCCACTCGACATGTAGCTGCACATCGCTAAAGTGTTCAACGGTTTCGATGTCTCCAGTACCTGGCTCTACAGTGAAATAGTCACCGTCGACTTGCCATGGTGCCGCACCGCCCTTTACCGACCGCCATTGATTCAGCGCCCCGCTGTGGAAAAGCACCAGTGCGTCTGAAGGCACGCCTTGCGAATTCACAGACACCGTTGCAGGAACAGGCTGCCAGATTTCAGTGATCTTCGCACGGGCATAAAGATCTCTTAATGCATCAGCATCGGCATCAGCCGCAACCGCAACTGAGACTCCGAACGTCGCTTGGCAGACCACCGCTATGCACAGACAAACGTTAACGTTTTGACGAATCGTCTCACGAGCCATTTTCTTTGCCCCCTTCCTTTCTGTTTCCATTTTGGTTCTGGCTAAGGATCATTTTAACGAACATCTTTTCTCTTGCTACGCTTAATCTATGTTAACCGTCGATCTTATTTGTGATTCAGAATTGTTGCCACGCGTGCAGTTACTTGCACGTCACATGGAATTGCTCGACGTCAAACTGCGCCTTCACGCAGACTTACCCGCTGATCCACCCACTAGTCCTTTCAAAGTGGTGATTCTGGCACCCACTAAAAACAAGGTTATCGACTCAGATCAACCCGTCGAAAACATTGTTGGTCTATACCTAGAATCACAACAAACCGAAATTGAGGCAAGCTACCATGTACACATTCCAACTTGGCCCGCCAGATCATCAGACCCAGACGTTGAAGCGCTGGCACAGCACCTAAAAACCAGAGCCCACGAGCGCTAGAAATCATTATGAACCGCAGGAGTGTCTGCATTATTTGCCCGCACGCTAGCGCGCGGTGGTTTGGGAATCCCGCTCAGCTTCAGCAAGTTGTAGCAGTGCCATAGCCCGCATTGTAGAAATAACCGCATCGATATGTCTTGCCGTCGCAAAGTCTTGATAGAGCGGGTCGTCTTCCAGCAACAAGCACTCAGTGTTCTGATCACACTTAAAACTGGTTCGATCTCCAAAAGTATTGCCCGCTGGTCCGTAATCGCCAAACTCATCGGCTTCGTTGGCAAATCGCCAATATGCTTCCCAGGTGGTTGGAAAACCATAGATGGGTGACTGCACTGCACGAATGGTTTGATTGGCAGCATCCTCTAACACGTCTTGGAAGCTTCCAGAAGTGCCGAGGATTTCATCACACATATTTTCAACCGCCCGTTCTATTTCCTCGGTCTTCACCGGAAACTTATCAAAGCGGTCACCCACCGAAAACCGCCACCACCTACCGGTATAGACAGGTACCACCCGCGCGGGCGAAGTCATGTCCTGAATGTAGTTGAGAATGCGGCCTAGGTTTTTTAATCTCAGTTGAGGATCTGCGGCCCAGCGTGTCTCATCCACCAGTTCTTCAAAGTGATCATGAAAACGGGTATCTATAAAACCCCAAGTCTTGCGGCCGCTCTGATCAGCGCGGTTATAGTAATTCCAGCGAAACATACGGACAAAGACGTTGGCCTCAGCCTGTGAAACGTTCGACTTAACGATGTACCGCGTGTCTAAGGCAGAAAACCGAGGTGCTTGCTGACTAATATGGGCGCAATTGTTGAATTGACGGGCAGCAATAAAAGTTACCTGCTGATGCACAGGACCGTTGTAGGCCCACACGGGAAGTGAGCAAACAAGCAATATGAGCAAAACCAGAGAACGCATACTGGAGTTAGACACCCTTTGCAAATAAAACCAATCGGCCTAACTAGACCCCCCCCAAACTAGACATCG
>JBNMMV010000060.1:0-15502 GCA_051270205.1 Limisphaerales bacterium | reverse complement strand
GCGTTCTCTAGGATGCGAAGATTAAGCGCACTATGTGCAGTGTCGTACACATCCACAGCCGCAATTACACTTCTATTTTTGCTCCAAGCTGAGTGAGAGAGAAGCACTGGAACCGTGCTATGACGAATCAAATTCCAATCATCTGGTGTTTTTAGATAGACCGACGTGCTGGGTTCTGAGACCTGCTTTATGATCAGTGATGCATCACTCGATTCTTGAGCGTGCAGAATGCCCTGCCAGTTGCGCTGGTTCCAAAGGGTAATGCACTCTACCTCTATATCGGTGGTTTGCTCGAGCGCCCCCCTGAGCACTGGTGCCTCTGCCTCTAAAATAAAGCGCTTAAGTTCAGGGGCGCCGTCAATATACTTGGATGGGAGATCCGCCAATCCCTCATAAACCACTCGAACCGCCGCGAGGTTTGTCGGGGCTGCCTGAGAGGTCGCCAAGTCCACGACCTTTGGCATAACCTTGGCCGCGTCGTTAACATCGTCAATTGCGACTAGTATCGTCTTCATAGTTTTAGCTTGTCCGCTCTATTTTGACTAAGCTTAAATACAACGAATTTCTAGACAATTGGTAATATCCCTTAGTTGCGTGGTACCTATTTTCTATGGGAAGTTCCGTATTCCTTTATTACGCCAACCAGTTAAGAATAGTGATTCTTAAACTGCGGCTAGAGTGAAGGGCAAAGCGTCCTTCAACAAATTTTTATGCAATTTGATATCTGGAAACTGCTGGCTGGACTGACGCTTTTCCTTCTCGCAATGTCGATCATAGAGGAAGCGATTCGATCCTTTGCGGGAAGCCGAATGAAGGCGTTTGTGACTCGAAATACCCAAACGCCCCTGCGTGGAATTCTATCCGGCACAATTGCTACGGCGGTTTTACAGTCCAGTTCGCTGGTTGGCTTATTGGTCTTAGCCTTCGTCGGCGCCAAAATCATGAAACTCAAGGATGCGCTGCTCGTCATCTTTGGTGCAAATTTGGGTACGACTGCGACCGGCTGGATTGTTGCGTTGGTCGGCTTCAAATTCGGTCTGGAAGCCATTAGCCTACCTTTGATCGCAACAGGCGGGTTGGTTTGGACGGTATCTAGCAGTCAACGGAGCGGCCACTACGGCCGGTTCGTGTTAGGGCTTGGGCTACTTCTGTTTGCGCTACAGTTTATGAAAACAGCGGTAGCAGACTCTGAAAGCCTGGTGTCGCCTGAATTCTTTCTTCAGCTCAGTGCGTGGCAATATCTGTTGTTCGGCGTTTTGTTTTCGGCGTTGGTCCAGTCTAGCTCTGCGGCTATGGTTGTTACCTTGAGTGCGTTGTATTCTGGCATGGTGGACTTGTACGCTGCCGCCGCGGTTATGATCGGTGCAGATCTGGGGACCACCACCACTGTCATGCTCGGCGCGTTGCGTGGTAGCGCCAGCAAGAAACGCGTTGCGCTCGGGCATGTGTTGTTCAACGTGATAACCGACGCCATGGCGTTCGTTTTGCTGGTACCGTTGGTATCGCTGGTCGCCCTGTTAGGAGACCCGCTCATGTCTCTGGTGGCATTCCACAGCCTATTCAACTTCATTGGCATAGGGCTCTGTACGCCGTTCGTTGCCCAATTCGCCAATTTTTTGGAAAAGCGATTCAAACAATCGGAACCCTTGGTCAGTAAGTATCTCGACCCTTCGATGCTTGAAGTGGTAGAAGTTGCGGTCGCGGCCTTATATAAAGAAGTCAGGCACTTGGCCGAAAAAGTCAGTGAACAAAACGCAAACTTGTTTCGTGTGGTTGACGGTAAGGTTCCTGACAAGGCTACGTACAATCGAACATACATACTCAGCAAACGACTGGAGGCTGAGATACTTGAGTATTCACTAGACTTAGATCTGAAAGAGGCAAGCGCTTCCGTTAGAAATCAGATCGAACGTTTTTTAAGCTCTGCGCGGAACCTTCTTTTGTCGTCCAAGCTCTGCAAGGACAATATTAACGATCTAAACGACCTTGCGGAGTACTTGCCAACGCTTTTTACGCAAATAGTTGATATTCAAAACTCGTTTTACAATAACTTTCAGGAGGTCGGGGACGCCTACGGAAGGCTTGGGTTGGAACAAACTGAGGAGTTCATTAAAATCGCACGTGATGGGCATGACCAGATACACGAGACGATCTATGATTTGATAAAACGAGATCTACTATCTCCGGCGCATGTTTCTACTGCACTTAATGTGAATCGAGAATTATACAACTCAAACTTGGCACTGTTGAGCGCACTTGCCACACTTGCTGGAACGGAATGGGCAGAAACGGATAAAGCTTTACGAAAAGGAGAGCTAGCGTACGCTATCTGACCTTAGACGGTTAGTCTTGAGTCTGCACGCGGACTGTCAAGACATCACAAGGAGCGCCGTGAAGCACTCCATTCGCTGTCGAACCTAAGAGCAGTCCTAGACCATGTTTTCCATGCGTACCGAGGACTACTAAATCAACACCTAACTCTTCTGCTTCTGACTTGATCTTGTCAGCCGGTCGGCCAAAAACTACGTGTACATTGTCAGTTGGAATCTTGTGTGGCTTACATAACGCGTTGAGCTTGGTGAGGGCCATTTGGTTGGCTTCTGACTCGAAGTTTGCCATGACCTTTACAATCGCTGGCGTGTCGTAACCGCCATAGGCATAGCTAATGGGTCGTATGACAGTAAGGATATGAAGGTCCGCGTCTTGCTCTTGTCTGATCTCGTTTGCCGCAGCCAGAACTTCAGTGGCCTCATCAGTTAAATCTACCGATACCAAAATCTTCTTGTATGTACTCATTACGACTCTCTCTCTACCTAGCTTGCTTATTATAATAAAACCAAATGCGAGTTAGGCCCTATACGGGATTTCACTAGGGTCAAAGACCCTTTTTAACCGTAAGTGTCAGTTCGTAGCTGGATACCCTGCCGTGAGAAATGAGTGGTCGAGCAATGTCGACGTGCACAGTCTGGTTCGATCCTGTTCTGATCGAATCTAAGCGTATGCCAACGCCTACGTTGGCAAGCATGCCCGATTCCCCATGATTCGCCCAAGCTGCAGGCGTCCTCGAAAACCAAGCGCGTCCGTGTTCGATGAACCCTACTAAGCCGAGCCTAAACAAACTTAGCGGTGTCCGCTTAGTATCGTATCGAGGTTCGATCAAAATTTTGTATGTACGTGTGCCGCTCAGGTAGTGACTGGAATAGCCACGCAACCCTTCGCTACCACCAAGTTCCAATAGGTGGGCCTGATCCAGGTTTCTACCATGGCGTAGTTCGAGCTCAGCGAACCATCGCCATCGGTCGCTAGCCGCGTAAAGGTAGGCGAGTCTCAGTCGAGTTAACAAATTCTCGGGTCTGCGTTGAGAAGAATTGTAGCGTCCAGCGACGGAAAGGGTTGCGGATGCCAAGTGATTTTGGTCTGTCAGCCAGGATTTCGACGCACGACCTTGCAGATGCACAGTGCTCTTATTTGAAAGAATGCCATTCGCGGAATAGCCCACTTCAGTGTAAAAATGCCAGCCTAAGTTAACATCTTCAACAGCGCCAAAATGATGCAAATGAGCGGTCTTGATAAATGAGCTACTGATCCGTTCCCAGGCAAAATAGGGATAGGTGAACTTACGTTCCCGCTGCTGGAAGGCTGTTGTCCCTGAGATCTTGACCTCATCGAGAATTTCTTGTGTGTAGCGAAGTCCGTAATAGTAGCGGTTGCGTACGAATTCTCCATTTTTAGGCTTAGGGTGTGCAAGCCGAGCGGTATAGAGGTTTGCATTAACATTTTCAATATCGAAGCCGACCAACTCTTCACCGAGTAAATAGAGTCTCTTTTCGTACTTGTGTTGGGCAATTTGGACACCCTTGGCTTTAGGAGTGCTCAATGAAACGAAAGGCTTATCCACGCCTACTGCGTAGTTGCGTGAGTTCTGGCCATAAGTTGCTGAGAGTTTTTTCAACCACTTGCCGCGTTCTTCGCGATCCTTTAGTCGAACATCGATTTGAGTCTCCTCGGCATCCTTTTCCATCCGCAACGCGAAATGGCGCCCGGTGCCGCGCCAATTCGAGTCAGCTATACCCAGTTTTGTTTCGGTTTCGCCGCCTGTTCGCGAGCCAGATATTGTAGGCGTCAATGTCCAGACTTCCCGAACCAGAATGTCAAGATCTGCAGCCGATCCACAATGTCTTCGTATCAGTATTCTGGCATCGTAGAAGTAGGGTTTGTTACGAAGTAGTCTCTCTGCTTCATCGATACCTGCTGTGTCGATGAGGTCACCCTGAGCGAAAGGCAGAAGAACGAGGATCGTCGAAGTTCTGGTAGGCGTATGCCAAGTGTTGGCCTTATCAAACAACCACTGATTAGAATTAGGAAATATGTCCTGCTGAACTACCCGTAAATTGCCGACGATCATTTGAGGCTCAAGCAACGCGACATTTACCAACTCGCGCAGCTCCGTTTTTCTTAAAGCAACGTCACTGTAGCGATGTCCTTTGGTACAATCGGTAGACCGCTTACCGAGTGCATTGCCCGAATAAACTAACAGAGCGATGACCATAATAGCCCAGCAACATCTCATCGGCCGATCCCCTATCAATCCCTAACAAGGGGTCGCTCCACAGTTAGTCATATTGGTGTTACTTTTATGTAGCAAAGGTGATTGCTTCTGATCAGGAACAAAATAGTAAATACTGAATCGCAGGTAGGGTTCGGTGATAGGTTGGCCAGGAAGAATGTGTTTTGGAATGACATTTTTGGAGGCAGGAAGGCTCTTGATATAGGCTGCGATCGAAACAATATCTTCATCTTTCAGTAATTGGTAATTTATCCAGGGCATTACGGCATTGACCGGTTCTCCAGTGTGTTTTGTACCCGAGCGCAATAGGTCAATGATTTCTTGTTGGGTTCTACTACCTAAACCTGTTGCATTGTCGGATGTCAGATTGCTAGGAAATATCACCGCGGAGGGTGATCCTGATTCGTCTTCTGCGTAAGCAATACCAATTTTTGAACCTGCAAGCCAGGCGCCGGTTTGTTCGCCTAAGAGTGCGCCTTGTGTATGGCAGCCACCGCAGCTAAGAATGGTCGTTAGATATTCGCCGCGTTCAATCTCTGCTAATTCTGAATCAACAGCTTTGATCCCTGCATATACAGGTAGGAAGTACATAAGGCTGAATAAAAGAGTTGTCCAACCAAGAATTGTCCTCGACGTGTAAAATACTTGCATACTAGATGTACCTATACTGAATTTTCAGTGAAGACGGTTGCCCGCGTTTATGGGTTATTGAATGGCTATTGCAGCACCAGTCTTGCGTGATTTTTTTGGAACTTTGACTATGAGAACACCCTCCTCATAGCTAGCAGCTGCGGCATTGGTGTTAACAGGGCATGGCATGGGGATCGCCCTTTGAAAGTGACCAAAGGCGCGCTCAGTAATAAAACAATCACCTTCCTGTCGCGAGCGGGTCATGTGTTTCTCACCTTTTACAATCAAGTGTCCTTGTATGAACTCGAGATTTAGATCTTTCTTTGTCATACCCGGTACTTCAAACCGAATTTCGATTTCCTTTTTATGCTCTATCACGTCCGCGGCTAAAATGCCCCAGCTCGTAGGCTGTGTTTGTTCTTGGTCGTGGTCTGCTTGATCGGACTTATCATGCTTAAAGTGGGTTATCGCGCTGTGTGCGTAGTCTCGCAGCGAAGACCAGCCTTTGTTAAGCCAAGCTTGTGAGCTTGGCTGAGCGCCTATGTTTCCTAATGCCATGTTGCGTATCTCCGCTATATTGTTGGGTAATTCGTAAAGGCTGATTACGGCCCATACATGGGTGCCACGGCTGGCTTGATGACGTCATACGTGGTTTCGAGATAGGTTGTAAGATCTATGAGTTGCTGCACCGTCATCACGTCATTGTAGATGCGCATGTTGGAATCCCCGAACGCATCAATGTTCACAGCTGACTTGGCGTAACCCGATATTTTGTGCGATGGGTTGATAATTGAGGTGACTAGATCGCCATAGGTCTTAACTCTTGTTACCGGACCACCTAGTTTGAAATGAATGTCGGGATGCCCTGCTTCCAGTTTCTCGATTGCACCACCGATGCTGTGGCATTCGTTGCACGCTAACGAAACGAAAGTCGTTTTTCCATCTTCGACGTTGCCATCTGGCAGTGCGAATCCACGCCCTTGTGAATCACACCCAGATACGAGGAGTAATAAGAAGATAAAGGCAACCATCAAGATGGCACTGTGGATTAAGGTGTGTTTGGACATGGCAGTTCTCCCGTATTTCTTGTTCCTAACATACGACAAGTTAAAAAGTTTCATATGCGGGGAAACGCGTACTCAGGTGCGAATCCACTCGATTAAAAAAGCGAACGTAGAAAATAACTAGTGGGAACCTCGCATGTGCTCAGGTTTAGAGTGTATCTATGCTGTGGGTATCGATTAGCAACAAGGTTAAAGATATGAAGAGCAACGAAGTTGAACTCAAATTACGGCAAATGCGAGAAGAATTAGTAGTCCGCCAAGAAAAACTTGCGGCCCACGTGAGCGATCGAGCGGTGCCACTTCCTGCCGATTTTTCGGAACAAGCGGTAGAGCTTGAGAATGATGAAACGATGGTCCGGCTACTTGAGAGAACTCAGACCGAACTCGATGATATTGATGTTGCGTTAGATCGTTTGGGCAAGAACACCTACTCGACCTGCGACGGCTGCGGTCAAGAAATCGAAGCAGAGCGTTTAGTCGCCCTGCCAACAACCTCCGTATGTATAGTTTGCGCATCAGCCTAGTGACTTGGACTTAGAATTGCTGTCAGTCTTGGTTGGCCGCATTGCGAGCCAGCCATCGAACAACATCTGCGTTGTCCAGCAGCCCGACGATTATTCCCGCACGAACGACAGGAAGCGGATCCCGACTTTCCGCGAGTAATCTAAGCGCGTCGGCGGCATTGCAGTCTGGCTTCAAACTGTTGAGCTCGGTGATTGGTTGGATGAATTCCTGGACCAACTTCGTATCATCGCGGTTGCTCGTTAAGTCGATATCTGTTGCGGAAACGAAACCTTGCGAGCCATTTGACAATATTGTCGGCCAAAGTGTCTGTCGACTCCGCAACACAAAGCGATCGATAAAATCTGTAATTGTCAGATCAGAAGGAACGCTCTCGAATCGTGTTCGCATCAAAGACTCTACGTTGAATCCGCTCAAAGTATTTTGTACGAGTGTTTGAGACGCACTTATGGATGCCAGGTAGTGGATGAAACAACCGATCATGATTGTCCATATGCCATTGCCCAGATTTCCTTGGAGTATTAGAAAAACTCCCCACATAGCAATTATCCAGCCGATACGGCGGCCCACTTTCGCGGCTTGTAACGTCGCTTTCGTAAAATCTTGAGTGCGCCACCATAGGAAGGCTCGAAACACACGTCCGCCATCCATAGGGAACCCTGGTAGCAGGTTGAATAGCGCAAGTATGAAATTGATGGCGCTGAGCCATAAGGCCACCCCGGTAGCAACGGGTACGGCACTCATATCAATAGCCCCTTCCGGCAGGCGAGTTAGATTGAAATCGGTAACAGACATTGTCGCTAGAATAAAAAATAGAGCTGCAAGGACTAAACTCGTTAGTGGCCCCGCTGCCGCAATGAGTAACTCATCCTTCGGCGTCTTTGGTTCTGTTTCCATTTCCGCGACGCCGCCGAATAGAAATAGTGTAATCCTTCGAACCTTTACGTCACAAAATTTGGCCACAATGCTGTGCGCAAATTCATGCACAAGCAACGAGACAAGCAGTAACAGGCTGGCCAGAATTGCCCAAGAGAATGTGACCAATCCAGATTGGTCAGCATGCCAGGTTGAAAGCATACTTTGCAGACTGATCGCAACAAGCAGGAATATAGCGATCGACGAGATGTGTAAATTCACTGCAATACCGGCAAGAGTGGCGATATGCCAACTAAAATTACGTTTTTTGCTTTTGGAAATGTTTTCCATTGGAAGGGTCCTTCTGAGATTACTGGTTGAGCCATGAAAAGACTGTATAAAATAACAAGCCAACACAAGTGACCGCACCTAGGGTCGCGGAAAGCCTAAGCCCGTTACGCCGATCATCTAGAGGCTTTCTTGATTCTATGAGATATAGCGAGCTGTTCACTAACGCAAAGATAACCAAAATGATTACGGATGTGAGCTCAGCAAGATTGCCGATTCTTCCAAACCAGGCCACGATCAACACGATCAGCGAGGCAACAACGGTCGCGTTTACTGGCGTTTGTTTTTGGCGGTGAAGCCGAGCAAAGAATTTCGGCATTTGATTGCGGCTTGCTAGCCCGTAAAGGATCCGTGATGCCATGACAACCTGGATGAGGACTCCATTGATAATGGCCAGCAAGCCGATGACGGTAATCGCGCCAGGATGTGTACTGCCCACTGCGCGAAACAAATCTGCCAATGGTGCGGAGGACGCTGCTAAATACTCAGGTCCGGTAGCCAGTAGGGCGGACACCGTAAGTGCCATGTACAGTAGAGTGGATCCAGCGAGCGTAATAAATATCGCGCGTGGCAAATTGTTTTTCGGATCAACAACTTCTTCAGCGACCTCGACCATATCTTCAAAGCCTATGTAGGCGTAGAAAGCCAAGACGGCGCCCGACAAGACCATCGTTGCCATCGACCAGTTTTGAGTGGGGAGAAAAATGCTAAGGTCAACAGGACTCGAAAGGGCTTTATTGGTCGCTAGAGTGGTCGCCCAAAATAATCCACCGACCTCGATGAGTGTTATACACCCAGCAACCCATATTGATTGTCGGATGCCCCAACACGCCACCAAACACACGGCGATGCACATGCCAGGAATGATGTAGTTTCTAGAGAGCGGTAAAAACTCCTGCAGATAGCCTACGAAGCCATTCAGTAATGCTCCACAAGAGACCAAGCCGGCAGCGATTGCGAGGATCCCCGTGGTTTTTGCCAGCGAGGGCATGCGAAACCCAGTCTCAACGTAAAACGCGATACCTGCAGTGCGTGGATACCGGCTTGAGAGTTCTGCAAATGAAATTGCGGTCAAGAGTGCCAATAGTGCTGCGAGTCCAAATGACCAGGGCGCAAGATACCCGGCAGTTTTGGCAATTTCCCCAATCAACGCATACACCCCAGCGCCTATTGTCGTCCCCATCCCATAGAGAACAAGTTGGAATAGAGAAAGAGTACGTCTGAGGGCAACCGGCTGCTTGGCGATTGGTGGCGGTCTAATGAATCACTCCAGAGGAAAGGTAATATTTTAAGCATAACAATCGACGCAGACATGCCTAGCTGTGGAAGGTACCTAGATTACTTTGATCAGACCTCGACCTACGGGTAATTCCCTATCACGAAACCCAGTCGGCGTGCCCATAGTTGCGGGCAACCGTTGTGTTAGAACTTTTAAGGGAAATGCGCGATGCGATCACAGATCACACTTGTATGGCTGCTGATAGGGTTGGCGGGCTGTGGTGACCGCGAGGGGGAATTCGTACTCCCACCTGGAAAGGAACTGACCGGTCGTACCACATTCATTGAACTCGGCTGTAATCAATGTCACAGCGTAGAAGGCAGCTCGCCCAATGATGCATTCGAGGTTGCCCATGTGCCAATAGATGCCAGGTTTGAGTTAAACGTGCCGTTAGGCGGGCGTAGTGACATAGTCAGGTCGTATGATGATCTTGTGACCTCCATTATCAATCCTGAGCTGCACATTTCTCCTCGTTTTCCGCTGCAGGAAAACATTGGTAATCCATCATCCGCAATGAACGAATACAAAGAGATTATGACCGTTCAGCAATTGGTGGACTTGACCACTTTCTTGCAAGCGCGCTACTCGCTTTGGAGTCCAAGATATGTCTACTATCAATATTTTTAGCCTAGGTTGGCTGTGGTTAGTTCTGTTAACTGGCTTGTCGCAGGCGAGTTGGGGGAACAGTCTGTCAGCAGATGCTCAAGCACTCTTCAGTAAACACTGTGCGGCCTGCCACGATAACCAGAACGCCCAGGTCGAGCCTACCCTTGCAAGCATGGCTTACTATCCTTCGTTGGTTGATGTCGCGCGTCGAAGGACGGCTGGGGAAATGGTACGCTCAATACTGAACGGTAAATTTGACCGTGCAGGAGAACAGGCGGGCCAAACCATACCGACGATGCCAGCACATGATTATCTTTCCAATGAAGGTATCGCGAATCTTGTGAACTATGTTCGAGAAGATGCCCAGGTCTCCGGGCGCGTCACCACGGAGTCCGTCGCATTGCTCAGAGGTGACAACGAAGAACCCCATATTCGAATACTTTCTGACAATGAATATGCACGGGCAGATAACCTATATCAAACCAATTGCGCCGGCTGTCACGCAGTTAACCGCAGAGGGCGGTCGGGTGCGTCGCTCTATGATTGGGCAATAGCCGCTCGTGGGAGTGAGGCCACTAAACTGGCCATACATTTTGGTACCCCGTGGGGTATGCCAAATTGGGGTATGCAAGGAAAATTGGACGCCGAGGACATCAGCTTGCTTGCTCAATATCTAGCCATTCCGTCGCGAGGGTTACCCGTTTTTAATTATGAAGATGTGATTACAAGTTGGCATTCTGTCGACGATAGCGCAAGTGGAAAAGCCGAACCCCAAAGCATCGCGAATACCAATGACCTGTTCGTATCACTGCTACACGACACGGGCAAGATTATGTTCTTGGATGGCGCCCAGAAAGAGATTTTAACCGTCGTCGATGCTGTTATAGCACCGAGTGAGGCCATCCGTTCTGCTGATGGACGCTACTTGTATGTCATGTCTCGTAGCGCAGACGTAGTACTTTTCGACCTCGGTGTCATTCCGATACGCGAGATCGCGCGAGTCAAAACTGGATACGAGGGACGTAGTCTTGCCATTTCGGAGGATGGCTTAACAATTGCAGTGGGCATCTATTGGCCGCCGCAGGTTGTATTCCTCGACGCTCAAAACTTGGCCCCAAAATCGGTCTACCTTACTGACGACAAGGCCTATGAAAATAACCAAACGGATGCTGAAATTTCACAAGTGTTCGCGCTGCCAGGGGGAACGAAGTTTTTAGCTTCGAGCAAAGCCGCAGGTGACTTTCTGGTCATTGATGCTGATCGAGGCATTTTAAGTCGACAACATGGATATCCATTCCTGCGGGCTGGCTCAACGGATGCATCCGAGCGATATCTATTAACGCCGGCGGACGATGGCAAGGTGATCGTGTTTGATCTAGTCGAAGAGCAAGTAGTGCGGGTTTTAGAGGCTCAGGGATTGACTGGAGGATCTCGCGGATTCAGTTTCCGCGACGATAGCGACGCAGGTATCTGGGTTACTAGTGGTCTTGGTAGTGGCGGCATTTATCAGGTAAATACCCATGGCAAACCAAAGGATTGGAGTTTCTCACTGCGAGGAGATCCCTCATGGAGTGGTTCGCTAAACATAACAAGTCATCCAGAATCAGACAGTGTTTGGATCGACTTTCCACTCAACGACAGTCGGCGTCAAAGTGAAAGTATTGGTGTGCTGAGTAAAGATGACGAACTGAGTTCTGTCCGCTTATTGAACGCGGTTGAGCTGGCTGGACTATCTGGCGGAGGAATGGCGAGGGCTGTACATCCTCAATTCAATGTCGCTGGCGACGAAGTTTGGTTGACCATTTGGAATCGTCAAGACCGAGCTTCCGCTATTCTGGTATTGGACGCAGCCACTTTGGAAGTAGTGAAGGTATTTAAGGATTCGAGATTGATTACGCCTATCCGAACATTCAATCTGCCTTACCGTCGTTAGTTTCCTAACGGCGTAAAAGTAGCCTGATGAACTGGGATCATGGGCCAAAGGCGTAACGGCTCTTTTTCCATTAGAATTTCTAGCGTCTGCTCGAATGAAACGTGTTCTAACGCACGGTTATTAATGATCTTAGTTCGATAGAACTCATGATAGCGCCGCTGTCGCCCGGATTTGCTATTGACCCAGCTTCGCCAGAGCGTAAAAACCTGATCAGCGACGGGTTTCATCTAGTCCGCCTTTGCATCTGTCTCGTCACTGTCATGCTCGCCCATACCTAAATATTCCTTCATGCGACGATAGGCATCGGCAATCTCGTTGCCCAAATGGTGGGTGTGCTTTATTGACTCATCAGTGATTTCTTTCAAGTGATGTTCTACTTCAGTCCACTTTTGTTCGATTTGATGCCACTCATCATCCATTTCTTTTCGCCCTAGATTTAGCTGTACGCGAAGACGTTGACGATCTCGCCGTAGCGCTTCAACCAACTCATGTACCGATTCACGGCTTTCCTGGCCAATCTTTGTCGACATTTTGCGTCCTCTTTGTATCTGCGTTTAAAGTTCTGCCATTAAGATCTAGACCAATGTATTTGGCTATCTGTAGTTCTACGTACGCAGAAGTACGGATGTAAACAAGGCGTCTTTGGCGGCACCATGACTGCTACATTTGATGAGGTTTAACATGAAACACGATACGCCATACGCTGACAAACTTAAGAACATCAACCAACAGATTTCGAAATTGTCTGATTCTCAATCGAAATCTTTACATGGCTTCTCTAGCTTGAGAAAAGCCGCGGCTACTTCGGGAGAATTGAGTCAAAAGGTCAAAGAGCTGATTGCGCTTTCGATCGCGGTAGCGGATCAATGCGATGGCTGTATAGCATTTCATGTAGACGATGCAATGCGCGTCGGTGCCAACAGGGCGGAAATAGAAGAAGCATTGATGGTAGCGGTTTCCATGGGCGGTGGTCCTGCGCTCGTTTATGCCACGCATGCCTTGGATGCCTATGACGAGCTTGCGGACAAAAGTGATAGCGAACCATTACCTCGGTACTTCGACTAACACGCAGTAACTCACGAAACTGAAGGAGCGATATACGTTGGCTAACGTCGATAAATTTACTAATAAAGTGCAGGCGGCGATCAGTGGTGCTCAATCACTGGCGTTGCGCAACAATCATCAGTTTATGGAACCGCTGCATGTCGCGATTGCATTGTTGGACCAAGAAGGGGGTAGTGCCCGGCAACTGCTCTCACACGCCGGGGTTGACGCAAACACGATTAGGTCAGATCTAGGCGGACAGCTAGAGGCCATGGCGAAAGTATCGGGCGGTCCAGCGGGAGATCTACAAATATCGCACGATCTTAGCCGACTTTTCAATATCGCCGAACAAACAGCCGATAAGCGAGATGACTCTTTTATCGCTACTGAGGTCTTATTGCTAGCGTTTTTAAAGCTGGATGGCGCCGTACAGCTGTCGTTAAAAAAGAACGGACTTACCTCGTCAAACCTGGAAGTGGCAATTGCCGAGATGCGCGGGGGTGATGAAGTTTCGGATCCGAATGCAGAAGACCATCGCCAGGCATTGGAAAAGTACACCATCGATCTAACCGAGCGTGCAGAGCAAGGTAAGCTTGACCCTGTGATCGGAAGAGATGATGAAATTAGAAGGACTATTCAGGTTTTGCAACGGCGGACCAAAAATAATCCAGTGCTCATTGGAGAACCGGGCGTTGGTAAGACCGCTATAGCTGAAGGCTTGGCGCAGCGAATTGTTAATGGCGAAGTCCCTGATGGTGTTTTAGGAAAAAGGCTTCTTTCTCTAGATATGGGCGCACTCATCGCAGGCGCAAAATTTAGGGGCGAATTTGAAGAACGTATGAAGGCCGTATTGAACGACCTCTCGAAACAAGAAGGCCAGATCATCCTCTTTATTGATGAGCTACACACCTTAGTTGGTGCGGGTAAAGCAGAGGGTGCAATGGATGCCGGAAACATGCTCAAACCCGCTTTGGCACGTGGTGAGCTTCACTGTGTTGGTGCCACGACGCTGGACGAGTTTCGACAATACATTGAGAAAGATGCGGCACTTGAACGCCGCTTCCAAAAAATATTGGTGGATGAACCGAGCGTAGAAGACACCGTTGCGATTCTTCGTGGTTTAAAAGAACGTTACGAAGTTCATCATGGTGTAGACATAACGGACCCTGCCATCATAGCTGCGGCGACGCTCTCTCACCGATACATCTCAGACCGACAGTTGCCGGACAAAGCGATTGATCTGATTGACGAATCTGCGAGTCGGATACGCATGGAAATTGATTCTAAGCCAGAGTCGATGGACCGTCTTGAACGGCGCACTATTCAATTGAAAATGGAGGCCACCGCACTTGCAAAGGAATCGGACGACGCGTCCATTGAGCGCCTGCGCCTGCTGGAAGAGGACATTGCGAGCTTAGAAGGCGAATACGCAAACTTGGAGGAAATTTGGTTACAGGAAAAGTCCCAGTTGAAAGGCGCCAATCATCTTAAAGAAGAGTTAGAGCAAGCACGTATGGACTTTCAAACCGCTCAACGTGCCAGTGATTTGCAACGCATGTCTGAACTACAGTATGGAAAAATACCGGAGCTTGAAGCCCAGATTAATCAACAGAATGAAGAGAATGTGGACGAGAAATCCTCGTTTCAACTGCTGCGTAACCGTGTGACCGAAGCTGAAATTGCAGAAGTGGTCTCCCATTGGACGGGTATTCCGGTTGCGAAAATGATGGAAGGTGAGCGAGAGAAACTTTTGAATATGGAAAAAGTCCTTCAGGCTCGTGTGATTGGCCAGGAGGAAGCTGTCGAGGCAGTATCAGATGCCATCCGTCGGTCTAGAGCCGGCCTTGCTGACGCTAACCGTCCTAACGGATCATTCCTATTCCTTGGGCCGACCGGAGTAGGAAAAACGGAGTTGTCCAAAGCACTTTCGGAATTTCTATTCGATACTGAAGAAGCGATGATCAGAATCGACATGTCTGAGTTTATGGAAAAACACTCGGTGGCGCGGCTTATAGGCGCCCCTCCTGGCTATGTAGGATATGAGGAAGGTGGTTATCTGACTGAAAAAGTCAGGCGCAAGCCCTACTCGGTAATACTGCTAGACGAGGTCGAAAAAGCACATTCGGACGTCTTTAATGTCTTGTTGCAAGTTCTTGACGATGGCCGTTTGACAGACGGTCAGGGAAAGACCGTAGACTTCCGCAACACTGTCGTCATTATGACTTCGAATATGGGTTCAGAACTCATCCAAAAAATGGCGGGTGAGTCCAACTATGATCAGATGAAGGAAGCCGTACTGGAGATTGTAGGCACACACTTCCGCCCTGAGTTCATTAATCGCATTGACGAAACAGTGGTGTTTCATCCCCTAACCAAGGATCAGACGAGAGAGATTGCGGTCATTCAGATGGGTCTGTTGGTAAACCGTTTGGACGATTTGGGGTTGAGTTTAGAGATCTCCGACAAAGCACTCGATGCGATTTCTGATCGAGGCTATGACCCAGTGTACGGTGCAAGGCCACTTAAGCGGGTAATTCAGCGACAGATCGAGAATCCGCTTTCGAAAATGCTCTTGAAAGGCAGCTACGTTGGGGACTCGACAATTCATGTTGATGTCCAAGACAGTGAGTTTGTCTTTGAAGTCGACGCTGGCA
>JBNMMV010000059.1:0-15590 GCA_051270205.1 Limisphaerales bacterium | reverse complement strand
GTGTCTACATGACAAAGACAGACTTCTCGCCAGCGAGATAACTGCAGCGCCAGTGCCTTTTTGGGTCATTTATTTGAACCAAGCATGGGCACTGGCCATTCTGTCACAAGCTAACCGTTAGACGCTTAAGCTCTATCCAAGACGCTGAAGCTCTATGAAAGACGCTGAAGCTCTGCAAATGACTCAGAATACCCAGTCGCGGCATTCTGCACCTCGGGTGACCAATCTCGCCACATATCACCGGCGGCTGAAGTCGTACGGTTACGGTCGAGATCTGAGTTCCAAAAGTCCGCAAGCACCGCTTGGCGAATCTGGTCAGAGTGATTATGCCCAGCCATGTGCGCGGTGCGATGGTGCCAAAATACAATGTCACCGGCATCGCCCCAGCACTCAACAGCTTCGGTGTCGGCATTGAGTTTTTCGATTTCTGCTGTGTACTCTGGGGTGTGCACAATGCCCTTATAGCTGGGCAGATGGTCATAATAGGGAATGCGCGGCTGGTCATAGCGCAACTCATAGGTAGGGTATAGGCGGCTATGGGATTTTGGCCAGACTTTGAATGCACCCCCACCTTGAGGACAGTCTTCTAGCAGGCCAACGACGCCAAGTTGAAAAGGATGGCCATCGGTATGGCACGCATCTGCTTGTTGTGGCGCATCACCATAGGGCAACGTGCAGTAGACACCGCGCGCGCCTTCAGTACCCAACGCCGGATCAGTTGGCCCACCCGGCCAGACTTCACCTTTTGTACCCATGGGTGTTCCGTCGACTACTGCTTGACGCAACTCACCGCCAATCAGTTGCGCCGCCATAGCGCAAATCTGTTCAGAGTAAATAAGGTCGATGACCAACTTGTTAACGCCCAAGACACGATTAAGCCAGCGATAGCCATCACGATAGTGCAGACTGCCTTGATCAACATCTGATTCCGTAAACGGTCCGATATGGCTTTTGGCATCTGCCCGGCTTAACTTCGCGTCGTCTGGCAAGTCAGACCACATAAGATCGCGCACCTCGGCGCACAAAGCTGCTTGCATTGCACTTGGAACAAGCAAATATCCGTTGTCTTTAAAAAAAGCGATCTGTTCTTGGTTCAATCGCACCGTTGTCCTTAACAAATTCTGCATCGGCACTTATTATACACTCACCTTTTCAGCTGGCCGAGTTTGCCGTATGGCCGCCAACTTTACCCTTCCCACATTGTCAGCAAGTCGTGCTTGGCGATTTGCCACCCTCGCGATCATGTACTCCGCCCAAGGCTTACCCTTCGGGCTCTTCAACATCGCTATTCCATCCTGGATGGCAGCTGGCGGTTACGGCGCCGCAGAGGTGGCCTCTTTTATAGGCATCGTGAGTCTGCCTTGGAGTCTGAAACTCATCGTCGCGCCGCTCATGGATCGATGGGGTTATCGCCCTATGGGCTATCGCCGTCCGTGGGTCATTGGCGCTCAGCTAGGTGTCTTCCTAAGTTTCGTGATATTTGGCTTTATCCCCGAAGCGCTTCTCTGGCTCAGTGCTGTGGGCTGCCTAACAAACATATTCGCCGCTACTCAAGACGTCGCTGTAGACGGCTTAGCCATCGATATTTTGCCCGAACAAGATCGCTCACGGGCCAACGGATTCATGTTTGGCGGCCAGTAGGTTGGAATTTCTCTAGGCGCGTCTGGCGGTGGTTATGCGCTTTTACATCTTGGTCTGCTGGGAAAATATCACCTCGCAGTGCGTTAACCACTTCCACTGGCGAGCTGGTCAAAAATACAGTCAAAGCACTTTTTGTACCTGCCAGCATTATTCTGCTTTTGGCCCAAGTGGGTAGCAGAGTCGCAGAAGGTATTATCATTTCCCACCTGCCCATTTACGCCGTGCAAACGATGGGACTGGACGACACCACATACAACGATTTCAGCACCATCGGCGGCATCATGGCCGCAGTTTTAGGCGTTGCAATAAGTCCGTGGTTCGACAAAATTGGTTCTCACAAAGGGTTCTGGTTTACCTGCGTGGGCTATGTTGTCACTCCCATGTCTAATCTTAACTATAGTCTTGGCGCGTTTTTATACGCCGAAATCGCGGGCCTTATGAATGGCACTCAAGTCCTGTTATTCGCGGCCGCACTTGGCGCCACTGCGTTGCCCTTATGGTATCTATTGGTAACGCGGTACATGGGTACGCCGCAGCCAGAACACAACACCTAGCATCGCTAACAAGGCGGGAATCGCACTCAACAACAATGACTCCCAACCAAAGGCGTGCAAAACGCCACCAGCCAATAACGAAGCCAAGGCTGAAGCACCAAATACGCTAAAGTCATTGACGGCCTGAGATTTAAATCGCTCTTCAGGTCGATAGGCTTGGGTGAGCATGGTGGTACCAGACACGAATAGGAAGTTCCAACCTACGCCGAGCAGAACCATGGCCCACCAGTAGTGCATGATGTGGTGACCTTGCAAGCCAACCACCAAGGTAATTCCCATTGCCAACGCACCGGTCGCCATCATTACCGGCAACCCGAAGCGGCTGATTAGAAAGGGCGTGACCAAGGAAGGCAGATACATCGCAATGACATGCGCTCTAATGACTTCTGAGGTCTGCACGATTGAATAGCCATCGCCAACATTCATGCTCAGTGGCGTCGCAGTCATCACATAGGTCATAGCACCCTGACCTACCATCCCGGCCATAACTGCAGAGATGAAAAGCGGTTGTTTAACTACTTCGCTCAGCGGGCGCTTCAATTCCTGAGTTTGGGGCGTCTCGATAATGACATTTTGGGTACAGGCGAGCAGTAGCGCTGCCACGCCATACATTGCTACCAGAACAAGGAACACATTTGTATAGGGCGCATCCGGCGTCAATGCAGCGGAGTACGCAATGATCTCGGGCGCCGCAAAGGCTCCCAAAATAGAGCCCATAAGGATGAACGAAATGGCATAGCTTACAGTGTTTGTGCCAACGCTTTCTGCTGCTGCAAATCGAAAATGTTGACTGAACCCGAGCGATGAACCCATGCAAGCGGTGGCTGCACAAAACAGCCAAAAATTAGATACACCAATCGCCGCGTGGGCGAGCACAGCACCACTTGCCGCCAGGCTAACACCGATGAGAAACCCCCAACGCCGACCCAGTGCCTGCATTATCATCGCCGCAGGAATGGTGGCCAGTGCGGTACCGACGACCATGAGTGCCACCGGCAACGTCGCAAAACTAGCGCTCGGTGCAAAGCTGTGGCCAACAATGCCACCTATGGTAACCAGCACCACCGTGCCAGACACGAATATCACCTGGCTACCAAACAACAGCAACAAATTCCGACGCAGTAGCTCAAGAATCAATTTCGCACCCCACAAAGCATTGACAGACTCTAGCTGAAACCCGCACATTACCCAATGGGAGAAATTGAAGAGAAAAACAATGTCCGTTCATGATGAAAGTCAGGGGCCAGAAGGTTATGACGTCGCTAAAGTCGAAAGTTGGATCGCCGCCAACATCAAAGAAATTACAACGCCACTTCAGTGGCTTCGCCTCGAAGGCGGCCACAGTAACTTAACCTATCAAATAACGGACGCGAATGGCTTCCAATCCGTCATCCGTCGTCCACCCCAGGGAGAATTACTGCCTAAGGCACATGACATGAGTCGTGAGTGGGCGCTTATTTCAGCGTTGCAAAACACAGATGTCCCGGTTCCAGCAGCACTAGGGTTCTGCGAATCACCAGACGTCACCGGCGCTTGGTTCTATGTCATGGGACACATCGATGGCCATCCTTTGTACAACTCAGAAGATACTGAACTGTGGGTGCCGGAAGATCAGCGAGCCAAAATGGCGTTTCACTTCATCGACGTCCTCGCTGCACTGCACAGTGTTGACCCCGACGAAGTCGGCTTAGGCGATCTTGGTAAAAAAGACAGCTACGTCGCACGTCAGCTCAAAACTTGGTATCGGTCGTGGACCTCATCTGTAGAACCCGCCAACTACGATGACCCACGGGCGCATGAGTTGCAGCAGTTCTTTCTCGACAACCTTCCAGATCAGGGACCAGCACGCGTTGTCCACGGCGACTATGGTCCGCACAATGTGCTGACTGGATCTGATTGCACCATACACGCGGTGGTTGATTGGGAAATATCAACGTTAGGGGACCCACTTGCAGATCTCGCCTACGCACTTAATTTCTTCCCTGATCCCAGTGATTCGGAACCACCACTACCGGAGGCGGCGTTCGCACCCCCAGGCTTTCCCAGCCGTACTGAGATCGCCACGCGCTACGCCCAAGCCAGCGGACGCGATCTCTCAAATATCGATTATTACATCGGTTTCAATCGTTGGAAGTCTGCAGCCATCATTCATGGCGTGTACGCGCGCTATTGCGAAGGCAAGAAAAGCACAGAAGGCATTGATATGGATGAGATGCGCGAGCGCATAGGACGTATCCTTGGCCAAGCAGAGGACGCAGTAAACCGCCTCGCAGTTAACCGCCTTTAGAGGTGTAATCTACTACGCTGTTCTCAAACTCAAAACCACCTTCTCCCATGATTAGGCGGTGACGTTCACCAGCGAGGTCCGCATCCCAGCTCTCGTAGCCTGCATCGCCTGCCCACATGGCCACGCGTTCGTCATTTGCGTCTTTCACTACTCGGGTTGAGTAGTTGTGCACCGGACGCGACTGTAGATGAGCAAAGAATTCACTCACAGTTGCATGTTGGGAAAGATGATAGAGCGTTACCCAGGTAGGGGGAACAACGTCGATCTCACCCTTAGCATGGGCCACTAGAGCATTCGCAGGGTTCAACCACGAATGCGCCTTAATCTCTCCATCGTCAATTTCTACCTCGTGGTTTGCACCATTCGCATTGGCCACAAAAAACCATGTGGTAAACCGTTTTTGAGGACCCGGAGGCGGCGTCCAATGTGAGAAGTAGTGAAAGGCGCCAGCGTCTAGATTTATACTGGCTTCTTCCTGGGCTTCCCGCACCGCGGCTCTACGAGCACCAAGCTCGCTGTCTTCATCCCCAATCTGATCTTCGGCATCAATCTTGCCACCCGGAAAAACCCACATACCACCAAAGGTGATTTTTGAGTTTTTCTTAAGCATTAACACTTCGACGCCCTCCTCGGTGTCTCTCAACAAGACAACGGTCGCGGAGGGAATAGGCGGTGCTACACCATCGTCGCTTTCGTCGCGCGACTCGATGTTGCCGTACATGTCATTTTTGTGCTGCTTATCGTCCTGTTTATCTTGCATGCGCTTAAAGAACTTCGAACAAACCAGCTGCGCCCATACCACCGCCAATACACATGGTGGAGACAACATATTTTGCGCCTCGGCGCTTACCTTCGATCAGTGCATGAGCAACCATGCGAGACCCAGACATGCCGTAAGGATGGCCGATAGAAATTGCGCCGCCGTTAACGTTCAATAGCTCATCCGGAATACCCAATTGATCGCGGCAGTAGACTACCTGTACAGCAAATGCTTCGTTCAATTCCCAAAGGTCGATGTCATTTACGGTAAGACCATTTTTTTCGAGCAGCTTCGGAATTGCGTAAACCGGACCAATACCCATTTCATCTGGATTGGTACCCGCAACGGCCATACCACGATAAGCACCTAATGGACTCAAACCTTTCTTTTCAGCGACGCTTGCTTCCATAAGCACGCAAGCCGACGCACCATCAGACAGCTGTGAAGCGTTACCTGCCGTGACATGCTTGCCTTCCTTAATGATCATGCCGTTGCTAAATACTGGTTGCAGGCCTTTCAACGACTCGGCAGTTGTACCAGGGCGATTGCCTTCATCTTGCTCAAGCGTAATTTCGCTGTCGGTGGTTTCACCGGTTTCTTTATTGGTGAACTTCATAACCGCGGGCAGAGGTACAATCTCGTCGGCAAATTTACCAGATGCTTGTGCTTGCGCTGTACGTGCTTGAGAATTCGCAGCAAGCTCATCTTGGGCGTCGCGGCTGACACCATAGCGTTCGCCTACTACTTCAGCAGTTTCCAACATCGCCATATAAAGCGCTGGCTTATTTTGCATAGCCCAGGCGCTTGGAATGTTGAACATTTTATTGGTCTGGTTCATTGAAATACTTTCAACACCGCCACCAATGGCCACATCCATGCCGTCTGAAATGATCTGTTTAGCAGCAATGCCGATGGCCATCATGCCTGAAGAACACTGACGGTCGATTGTCTGACCTGGCACAGAATCCGGGAGTCCCGCTTCCAGCAAACATTGTCGTGCGGTATTCATAGCGGCCGAACCCATTTGAATGGCGCTGCCCATAATCACATCTTCAACTTCACCTGGATCAATGCCAGCACGCGCTACGGCATGCTTTATGACATGGCCACCTAAGGCCTGACTGCCGGTGTTATTAAATGCACCTCGATAGGCTTTGCCAATGGGGGTCCGTGCTGTCGAGACGATTACCGCTTCGCGCATGTCTGGTTCCTTAAAGGTGTTAAAAATTCAGCCGAGCAGGGTAACATAATCACCTTGTACTGACATAAAAAGGCAATCACTTGAATGTATCTGAAGCAGTCACTGCTCGAAAATCAATCCGCCGCTTTCTGGACAAACCAGTAAGCGACGAAGTCTTGGCAGAACTGCTCACAAAAGCTGCCAGGGCTCCCTCAGGCGGCAACTTGCAGCCATGGCGCGTCTACGTGATCAACGGCGATACGGTACCGAAATTTTTGACCCACCTCAGTGAGAGCGAGGTCAAAGAGAAGGCCGAATATGCAGTATATCCACCCGATCTTATCTCGCCTTATCGAGATTCCCGTTTCAAGGTCGGCGAAGACATGTACGCTTTGTTAGAGATTGGGCGCGACAACAAACCCGCCCGCTACGCCCACCTAGCCCGTAACTTCGAATTCTTTGGCGCGCCCGCAGGGTTCTTTTGCTTTGTAGACCGCTGTATGGGCCCACCGCAGTGGTCTGACTTGGGAATGTTCCTGCAGACCTTTATGTTGTTAGCCCAAGAAGCGGGTTTAGACACCTGCGCGCAAGAAGCCTGGGCGAACCGACCTCAGTCGGTGGCCAACTTTGTTAACGCACCCGAAGAGTTGATGCTTTTCTGCGGTATGGCAATCGGCCACAAAGATCCAGACCAGGCAGTAAACAATCTAGTCTCTGATCGCGAACCCTTAGCCAATTGGGCAACCTTCGTTAGCTAGTGGCTGTTCCGAAAAGGTGGTTTTGGTGTTTGTTAATCGATACGGCATTTGGTCTGGTGTCAAACATTTGCGCCATTCCTGCGCCGCTCCGCGGTACCCGCACTTCGAAAACAAGCCCATACGAAGACGCCTGGTCTTTTTTCTGCGTTCGGCTTGGTTTTTAGGCGCAAATGTTTGACACCAGACCAAATGCCTTAGGCTTATCAGAAATCCTAAATCATCCTTTCGGCAGAGGCACCAATTAGTTCTTGTCCAAAATAGTCAGAACTGGACTGGCAAGAGTTGTAAGTTGGCTGGAAAGTCTGATTAGAAGTGTCCGAGCGTTTAGACCGAGTGTTGGCGAAGCGACCCCGAAGGGGAAGCCAAGGATTGTTTGAGCCCTGTTTGGCAGCGCCTTTTGGGCGCTAACAAACAGGGGGAGTTCCGCAGGCTAGCGCCGATGACGCTTGGGCTGCGAGCACTTCTAATCAGACTTTCCAGCCAACTTACAACGGGTGAGTACAATTAAGCTCAATTCTGGACAAGAACTAGTTAAGCCTGCAAGCGAGATGCTCAGCAGAGTTCCAGTCGAAGTTACTCGGTCTTAGCGGACCCCGGTAACGGTGCACCCGCAGCGAACATCAGACCGGCCATAATGGCCAAGTTCTTGATGAAATTCTGAGTTTCATGCGCCTGTTGGGTCGCTTCTTCAACATTCCAAAAGTCATGCATAAACAAGCTGATCACAAGCGTAAGACCGGCGAGCAAGAAGGCCATGAGACGGGTGTGGAAGCCGATCGCAAGACTCACACCACCACCAATCTGTAAAATAATAGTAAGACCAAGCATCACCGGAACAAGCGGCACCCCGTGTGCCCCCATGTATTCAACCATGCCGGACCAGCCGGTTATTTTGGTAATGCCAGGGACAACGAAATACAACCCTAACAGCGCTCGCCCGACTAGATACAGGGCCCGTTGAGCCATTTGTAGATTCGCATCACTCAACACAGATCACCTCGTTTTATATTTTTTGTAGTGTTATTTTTTTATTCTCGCTCTCGCTCGCCAGCATGCCTTGGATTGTCTAGCGACGCAATCTGCGGCTGGCTACTTGGTATGAAGGGTTATGTACCGGTCGAGGGCGTTGGCAAAACCCAGTACATCTTTTTTTGCATAAGTATCCGGGCCGCCGGAGACCATGCCTGAATCCCTCAATGTCTCCATGAGATCACGACGCGACAAAATATCTTTGATGTTGTCGCGCGTGTAAATCGCACCACGCGGGCTAATGGCTGCACCGCCCTTAGTAATGACTTCATCGGCAAGGGGAATATCCGCGGTCACAACCAAATCACCAGGCGCTAATCTGGCAACAATTTCATTGTCGGCGACATCAAACCCTTGCGGCACTTGCACCGCCGAAATGTACTGTGATGGAGGCGTCTTCAGATACTGATTAGCAACCAAGGTGACAGGCACCTGGCGTTTATCAGCTGCCCGAAACAAAATCTCTTTCGCAAGCTTTGGACAGGCGTCGGCATCTACCCAGATGTGCAGACCCACGGTCAGGCCGCCGAACGCGTCTCTTCAGTCACCTGAGGCTTTTCGCCGAGGCGAACCAGCGCTGCAGACGGACCAAAAATCAAAGCACCATCTTCAAGCGCGGCCTTACGGATCATCTTCTTATCTGCATAGTAGTCTTGAGTGTTGAGCCAAGGATCATGGCTACCTTGTTTTGGAAACAGATGCATCACACGCTGCATGTAACCGGCGGAAAAGTCCTCGATCCAATTTCGAGTTTCCATATCAGCGTCTTCTTTGCGCAACCGTGGCGTAACCTGTGTGACACCCAATTCGTCCATTTTGTTAACTACGCGGCAAGCAAATTCACTGGTTAGATCGGCGCGCAGCGTCCAGGAAGCGTTAATGTAGCCGAAGGTCTGAATCAAGTTAGGAATGTCTGAGTACATCATGCCTTTGTAGCTGTAGGTACTCGGAAAATCTACCGCCTCACCGTCGACGGTAAATTCAGCCCCACCTAAGAGTTGCAGGTTAAGGCCCGTCGCTGTCACCAAAATATCGGCAACCAAATCTTGGCCATCCGCCATACGCAATCCCGTTTCGGTAATTTTCTCAATTTGGCCGGTGACAACTTCTGCCTTACCGCTGCGAATCGATTTAAAAAGATCCGCGTTCGGAATCAAACAAAGACGCTGATCCCAAGGGTTGTAGGTTGGCGTAAAATGCTTGTCCACATCATAGTCAGGGCCCAACGCATCGCGCACCATGCCGAGAATTCGGGCTTTGATCTTGGCAGGGTTCGTTCTTGTTTGTTTATACACAAAGTCTTGCATCTTGGTGTTTTTAAAACGGGTCAGTGCATAGGCCCAACGCTCAGGCATGAACTTACGCAGTGTGTTGGCAATGCGATCCTGGTCAGGGCGAGAGACAACATAAGTAGGTGACCGCTGTACCATAATGACAGAGGCTGCTTCATTAGCCATTGCTGGCACCAAAGTCATAGCCGTTGCACCAGAACCAATGACGACTACCTTCTTACCTTTGTAGTCCAAATCTTCCGGCCAATGTTGCGGATGAACGACCGTGCCTTGATAGTTCTCAAGCCCAGAAAATTCTGGCGTGAAGCCTTCTGCGTAGTTGTAGTACCCCGCGCACATCATCAAAAAGTTACACCCGAAAGTGACCAATTCACCACGACATTCCGCGACCACCGTCCACTTCGCATCCTGGCTGGACCAAGCAGCTGATTTCATGACATGTTCAAATTTGATATTCGAAGCGATGTTATTTTCTTCAGCGGTCTCATTCACGTACTTGCGAATGGAGGGTCCGTCAGCAATGGCTTTCGCCTCGGTCCAGGGCTTAAAACTGAACCCTAGTGTATGCATATCACTATCAGACCGAATGCCAGGGTAGCGAAAGAGGTCCCAGGTACCGCCTATGGCGTTACGACTTTCTAAAATCGCATAGCGCTTGCTCGCACAGCGAGTCGATAGATGATAAGCGGCACCTATACCTGAAATACCCGCACCGACGATTAAAACATCTAAGTTCTGCATGGCAGACTCCAACTACAAACAGCTAATTATGCCTAATAAGCCGCTGCAGCGTTATAAGGGCATACCACAGAATTATTTGTTATCGACTTTTAGTCGATCAACAGGCACTTTTAGTCCTATTAAATTCAAGCACAACATCAAATAAGGGGAAAGCATGGACTTAGAAGCGCGAATCCAACGTCTAGAAGACCTGGAAGAGATCAAACAACTCAAGGCATTGTATTGTGAAATATGCGACGACGACCATAACCCGGATCGCATCGTCACTATTTTCACCGAGGACGCCATCTGGGAAGGACGTGGCATAGGCACTGCCACAGGTCATGGAGAAATTCGAAAGCTGTTCACTTCCTTTCAGTCGATGATGGATTTCACTCAACATATGACCATGAACCCCCGCATAGAAGTAGATGGCGATCATGCCTCAGGCACCTGGTATTTCTTTGGTCCGTTCCGCTTTAGATCGCCAGACGAGACGCCCAAGAGTGCCAAATGGCAGGCGGCTCGGTACCATGAAAAATACCAACGCGTCGACGGAGCGTGGAAGATTAAACATCTAAAAGTTGCCCAACCGAGCATGAGTGTCGATTACGACAAAGGCTGGTCGGAAACTTTGTTTCACAAATGATGAATCTTTACGCACCCATCGATCAGACTGGTGTTGTATTAGAAGGATTAGACATCGGACACCACGTGGCCGAAATCGGCCGCCAGGGTTATTCCATTGTTGAAAACTTTCTCGATGAGGGGTTACTTCAACAGATTAACGCTGCCTTCAATACGCAAGTGCCCATCACCGAAATGCGCGCCATCGGTACAGACACCGGGAGAACCTGGCGTGCCCACAACTTGTTGGCAAAAACTCGGGCCGCGGATGACGTATTTCTCGATAAGCGCTTGCGCGCCATCGTTGATGGCGTACTGGGTAAGTACAATCAAATCAACATCACCACTTTGTTTAACACTCTGCCTGGCGAAACAAAGCAGCGCCTGCACCAAGATGATGGTCTTTGGCCTATTCCAAGACCGCACCCCGCTTTTTTATGCAATGCGCTCATTGCCTTCGACGATTTCACCATCGAAAACGGTGCGACCCATCTGGTGCCGTTCAGTCATACGTGGCATGACCGCGAGGTCGACCAATCTGTAGAGACAATTCAAATCGAGATGAGCCGAGGTAGCATGGTTTTGTGGGAAGGTGCTATGTGGCATGCAGGGGGCGCAAACAACAGCCAGGGTGAGCGCATGGGTTTCTTCCTAAGTCACCAACTGTCTTATCTTCGGCCACAAGAAATACAGCTACTGGCCATTCCTGCGGATGAAGCGCGCAAGTTGCCAATCAAACTTCAGCGCTTGATTGGTTACCACCCATTTGGCATTGGTGTAGATGGACGCGATCCAATCGACGTCTTAGCCGACGGTCGCGTCATCAGTCCAGATGCCCACCTTGCCGAGCATTGGCGCTCGCAAGAGTAGACGTTTCTTCAGTTAGGCTCGGGTTAGCGTTTGATCTTCCACAAGCGCGTCTAACTGTCTTTGCACACCTTTTGCCCAGTGAGGATGTGTCAGTATCCAGAACTTATCTTCCGCTATCGCGGCTGCAACCAACTCTCCCACTTCGTCAGGCTGCATACCTGCCTCTAGCGTGGCCTGAATGCTGTTGGCCATTTTGCCCGCTTTTTCACCGTCTGCTTTAGGCTTTGCTTTGTTGGGTCTAAAACCCACAGAGTTACGACTGATGTTGGTATTGATCGGACCCGGACACAACACAGAAGCTGTAATGGGACTTTTCTTAGCCCGCAGTTCGCGTTCTACCGCAGCCATCAGCGCCACCACACCATGTTTCGCGACGTTGTAAGCACCCATCATGCCCGAGGAGATTAAGCCCGCCATCGAGGAAGTCGCATTGATGTGTCCATCGCCTGACTCTTCGATAAGCGGTAAAAACACCTTCACGCCATAAATTGGACCCCACAGGTCGACATTGATAATCCACTCCCAGTCGTCCAGCTTCATGTTACGCGCAGAGGTAGGAATACCAACGCCGGCGTTATTGCACATGACGTTTACCTGTCCGTACTCTTGAATGGCAAAGTCCGCCAAGCTCTGTATTGACGTGAGATCTGATACATCACAAATCTGCCCCACCACCTGAGCACCATCACTGGTCAGTTCATCGACCACGCCATTGAGTGTCTCTTGATTGAGGTCTGCAACCACGATGCGCATGCCTCGCTTTGCCAGCGCACGCACCATGCCCAGACCAATACCACTCGCCCCACCCGTGACAACTGCCACCTTGTTTTGAAAATCTTGCATAAGTTTCCCCTTCGTTTTTCCCCAAATAGACACCCTAGACTAAACAGCATAGGCTACAAGCTCAATCTTTACGGAGCAGCATTTGTGGCGATAGGTCGTCTAGAAGGTAAAGTTGCGGTGATCACTGGCGGCGCTAATGCAACCGGGCAGACCATTTATCCTAATGGTGGCATGTACGTAGGCTAAGTCTATTGGACCCCATTAGCCAAGGTGCGTTGGGCGCAAGTTTTGCCCAGACATTAAAAACTAAAGACAAAATGCTAGCTGCAACCTGGTTAGGGTGTGCTGCCGGTATGGCACCAGATCTGGACGTGCTCATCCAGTCTGCCCAAGACCCGTTACTGTTTCTTGAGTTCCACAGACATTTCACTCACGCGTTGTTGTTCATACCCTTTGGCGCAGCTATTGTAGCGAGCGCATTGCATTATTTCGCTCGCAAACGACTTCGCTTCCGAGAAACCTATCTGGTCTGCCTCATTGGCTACGCAACCCATGGCCTACTAGATGCGTGCACCAGCTACGGGACCCAGCTTTTCTGGCCATTTTCCGACATGCGAGTGGCATGGAACAACGTCTCCGTCGTAGACCCAGCTTTTACCGTGCCCCTGGTGATCCTCACCATTGCGGCTTATAGAAGCCAGCGCCACCTTTATACCTACCTAGGTATTGGCTGGGCGATTGGCTATTTGTTGTTGGGCTTTGTACAAATGGAACGCGCGACGACGGCTGCACATGAGCTGGCCCAGACACGGGGACACACACCCACCCAATTGTCTATGAAGCCAAGTTTCGCTAACTTGTTAATCTGGAAGTCGATCTATGCGCACGATGGCTACTATTACGTAGATGCGGTGCGTACCGGAACCACGCCGACAGTCTGCCCGGGGTCTAGAATCGAGAAATTGGATATTGCCAAACATTTACCAGAACTAGAGACCGGCAGCCAACAAGCAAGTGACCTTGAACGGTTCCGTTGGTTTTCTATGGATTATCTTGCGCCTACCGGCAAACCCGGCGAAGTCATGGACATGCGTTACTCCATGGTGCCCAATCAGATAGCACCCATGTGGGGCATCACCCTAGACACAGATACAGACATGAATGCACATGTCCAATGGTGGTCACGGCGAGATACCAGTAGCGAGACCATAGAAGCGTTCGAGGCATTATTGATGGGCGAAGGATGCGAAAAAATATGAACGACTTGCAGAGAATCGAGATCGAAGCGACTTGTAGCCGACTGGTGACAGCCTACTGCCACTATGTCGATCACGGCGAGGCCAGCCGTGTAGCGGACTTATTTACCGAGGATGGCATTTGGGCATCTGCCGAGAACACCATGCGAGGTCGCGCGGCGATACGCGAAGGCTTTCAAGCCCGACAAGACAACAAGGCACGAATGTCACGCCATGTGTGCAACAATTTTCATCTTCATACTGTCACTGAGAGCACCGCAAAAGGCACGGTCTATTTGACCCTCTACCGGCACGACGGAGCACAAGACAGGCAAACCTCACCGCTCCCAGGACCTCTGTTGGTGGGTGAATACCAAGACCAGTTTGTGCTCACCGACGAGGGCTGGCGCATAAGTGAACGCACAGTCAAAGTTGACTTTGTTCGTCGCTCGAAGGATAACTAGTGTCTGTTCCGAAAAAGACAGATTTGATTGTGTGACCACCTAAGGCACCAGGTCTGAAGTTAAACATTGCGCCTTTTACTCAAGCCGTACGCAGAAAAAAGACCTAGCGTCTTCGCGAGGGCTTGTTTTCGTAGTCCGGGCACCGCGGAGCGGCGCCGAGTTGGCGCAATGTTTAACTTCAGACCTGGTGCCGAACCGAATAGCACACATCCGAATTCTGTCTTTTTCGGGACAGACACTGACCAGTCTTTAAATGTAGGGGAAACAATGCACACACTCGAATTCGCCGTCGCTTCCAATCAACCCGCCGCTTGCGCAGAACTTGCCGATGCCTTAGGTGGCCACCTGTACGTAGATCAACGTGGTAAAAGTGGTCTGCCGTTTGAAGCGTTACTGACAGTCACAACCGACGACATCGAACCGCTCAAAGCACTGGCAGACGTCGGCTTGTACGTGATCTGTCGTCGTCTGATAAAGCCAGGGACCCCAGAAAAAATCGCACTGTTTCCCATGGTCCATCACCCTGATCGAAGTCACGCCGAGAGCGATGCGCACTGGAGAGATGTTCACGCACCTCTAGCACTGGTCCATCATGCCGACATGACCCACTACACCCAATTGAGCGTAACCCACACCATATCCGGTGAACCTTGGGACGGATTCGCACTATGTGGGTTCGCCTCGGAAGACGATATTAGAAATCGGTTCTACACCACCAAAGAGAGTATTAAGGTCATTGCGGAAGACGTAGGGAAGTTCGCTAACCCGAGCGCTTCACCACGGCGGCTTATCGCAACACCTACACATATGGGTTAAGTGGCTAGGCTAGGGACTCTTCGATTTAGCCGCATCAAACAATATCCGAAGTGACTCTGGATCGTCATCGGACAAAGCGGCTAATGCCTGGCTAACAGCCTGAGACAGAGCTGCGCGAGCAGCGGGCCCATTCGGGTTAGCGGTCTGTATGTTGTGGTAGAGATCAGGATTCTCGTTGACCAAACCCATTGCTACTCGTTCAAGATCTCGAAAAATCGGGGTCGCGAACGCATCAATCAATTCATCTGAGACACTCATATCGCTGCGCAGTTTTGCAAAGCTTGCAAGCACCGCATGCGGGACAATCTGCACCATGGCAGTGACAGCATCATGTTCTAATGCAGTTGTCTCCAACACATTAAGCTGCCAACTATGTAGCAGAGCTGTCAGAGCTAGCGCCTTGGCACCTTGATTCACCGGAATAACCACTAGATTATTGCCCAGAAGCGGGCGATCTGGACCAAACATAGGGTGCAGACTGAGATATTCACAAGCAAGCGAGGCAGATGAAACCCACTCGCAGACATTGGTTTTGACTGAACAAATATCAGCCAACAGGGTCTCGGCATCGACA
>JBNMMV010000058.1:0-15833 GCA_051270205.1 Limisphaerales bacterium | reverse complement strand
TCTGATCCGTGCCCACGAAGCAGGCAAACTCTGTTTGCTGCCTGACCAAAAACTCTTGGACAAGGAAAAGGCGGTCGCTTCTCTCAGGCGTTTGGCCGACTTACCGCTAGTCGAAACCGTGCTGACGGGCGATGGCTGGCCGGTATTCCGCGGTGGTGCACAGGCGTTAGCCGACCTCGCCGCCGAGTTTGACTGAAATCAAATTTTACACCTAGGTGTTGATGATGACAGCTAAGACGATAACTCGCTGGTATGGAAAGTTGTTTAATCGTCGAATGATGGAGCGTCTGCAGTCGGGCAAGGAAACTCGACTGCATAAAAGGAACCTGCTGGTCTCTTTGGTTGGCCGGAAAAGTGGCAAACTTTATACGTTTCCTGTGAACTACTGCATCACTCCAGAAGGCACTTACGTCATTAGTACAGAGGCGAATTGGCGCCACAATTTTAGTCAGGGTGGGAAGGTGGATTTACTCGTCGGTGGCGAACCCATATCGGGGTTTGGCAGGATCATCACCGATGATCCGGACAAGCGCCAACGTCTTGGTCGCATGCTGGCAGGTATCAGTTGGCCACTCTTTTCTAGCTCGCTCACTGTAATCGAAATCACCCCCGCATGAATGCGTAAGTCACACCACGTACAGCAATCTTGCAGAACTCCAACCAGGTTGAAGTCATGCTTGAATACGAAGATCAGTCGAGTCCACAGACGCTTAGAGAAGGCCTGGCCTTGGATGATGAGGCGGTCGTAAAAATCAGCAGTATGTTGGGGACAGCGGGAGGCATGAGTGTACTCAAAGGCTACATGCTGCCGGAGTCGAAAGAGATCTGCGGGGATCTTGGCATTTCCGATATCCTAAAAACGGCGGCAAACTCGCTAGTTTTGGTGCCAAGGACAGTTTGGCGGTGCCTACGAATGGCGGAACGCTGGCCATGGGGTGATTTTGACGAGTACATGGATTGTCCTCTGCATGACATCCGCCAACAATTTGGTATCAAGGTTGTTCGCTAACAAGTTCCAATAGTTTAAGAACGGTACGCCAGTTTCTACTGGTACTGGGAACACCGAGAATTGCCTCCATACGTTGCGCCAATTTAGACCGGCCGATTCCGTTTGGGGCATGTAAGTACACAGTTTTGCCATGCAGTGCCAAACGTTCCCCATTTTCCACAAGACCCTCAAGAGTGGTGAGTTTTGAAACATTCGGTGTCTGGGCAAGAAATGACAAATGAAGTGTTTTTGGATCCGATGTAGCTTCTGGGAACGGGTTGTCTTCTATGATCGTTTGGAAGACCTTAGCGGGTATTGCTCTGACATCCAGTTCCATACCGAACCCTTGCTCGATGATTTGAGCAGTTTTTGAAGCCATCTTTTTGGCATCGCTGGTTGTCGATGTCAAAACGATGTTGCCACTTTGAATGTAGGTTGCCACATCTTGCAGGCCATCGCTTGTCAATGCAGCCCTCAGGTCCGCCATGGGTAGGATGTTGTGTCCACCGACGTTGATACCGCGCAACAAGATAATCCAGGTAGTCATAGCTTATGCTTCCGAGTGAGTGTGGATTTTGAGCCATGTCATCGAAAATTGTAATCGTGTCTTACAAATAGCTAGAACTTTTTCTACGCTTGCTGCGACAACCCTTCTGACTGAGATGATTCGTCACCGGATTTAATCAGTCATGTTTATCCCAAAACTTGAATCATATTTGATTCGCAAGCCTGCGTAGATCCTACGTGGGCTTCTTTTTGTCTGCTGTGTTAATCTTCGCGCCGCAAAACATTAGTACATAGGCAAGATTGAGATGAGTGAGGGTGAAGTGCAGTTCGATACAATTGAAACCGCCATTGCTGCTATTAAAGCAGGCGAAATGGTTGTTGTGGTCGATGATGATGACCGTGAGAACGAAGGTGATCTGATTATGGCCGCCAGTAAGGCAACGTCAGAGCAAGTGGCTTTTATGATTCGTCATACCAGCGGTATTTTGTGTGCACCGATGTTCGAAGACCACGCGTCAATGTTGCATCTGGAGCCGATGGTTGCCCGCAACGATGCGCCCATGAGCACGGCATTTACAGTCTCAATCGACTACAAGCATGGTTTAACAACGGGAATCTCGGCGGAAGAGAGAGCCACCACAGTGCAAGCGCTGACCAACAGCAATGTCGGTGCGCAAGACTTTGTACGACCGGGGCATATTTTCCCCTTGGTCGCGCGCCAAGGTGGCACATTAGTGCGTTCCGGACACACCGAAGCAGGCGTCGATCTGTCTGTGTTAGCTGAGCTGCCGCCGGTGTCACTGTTGGCAGAGCTTGTTAATGACGATGGCACGGTGCAGCGGTTGCCACAGCTGGTGGAATTTTCTAAAGAACACAACTTCAAGATCATCACCATTGCTGATCTCATTGCGTATCGGCAAGTGCGTGAACAGTTGGTGGAGCAAATGTATGAGTTCGAAGTAAATACTCGCATTGGGCCGGCAATAGCTCGTGCTTACAAAACCAAATTTGAAGATGCTGAACACCTCGCCTTGGTATTTGGCGACATCAGCAAGATGGATGTCGTACCTGTGCGCATTCATCGTGAAAAACTGGTTGAAGATGTGTTCGGGGCTCAATCTGATGAGCACGAGCAGAGTCTTAAAGATGCGGCCCTGAACGCCATTGAACGTTTAGGCGGTGGTGTTCTAATTTATCTTCGTACGGGCTTTGTAGGCGTGCCACGAGAGGCCCTACAGGAGCAGTCCAAGGAAGACGAGCGTCGCTCTGAGTGGCTCGAAGTTGGCGTCGGCGCTCAAATCCTGCGAGACTTGGGATTAACCACCATCAAGTTAATCGCCGGTCGAGAAGTAGAATACAAAGGCGTGAGTGGCTTCGGTTTGAAGCTAGATTCAACCGAAATTCTATAGATTTCCCAATTTCCCAATTTCCCAATTTCCCAATTTCCGGTGCTGCCAATAACGGTAGCACACCCCTTTCGAGGCACTATCTGCTGTATCTAAAACTCGCGCTTTTGCGGTTTGGACCAACATAAACGATGCGCAGCGCTTGGCTGCGTGATTGGCATTCACGGCAGTAAAGTCGCATACGTATCCTGTCGATTGGATAGTCTCCCCCGTTGGTTTTTATCAGTTGGTCTATTGGCACTTCCTCGACACGATTACACGTCTCGCAAACTGCATAGAGCTGGAAACTTTCGATGAGTTCGGCCAAAGTCTGCATAGCGACTGATAATCTAATATTACTGTACATATATACAGTAAACCCAACCGAGCGGGAGAGCAACTGTGAATAAACCCTTAGTCATAACACTGGGTGACCCAGCCGGAGTAGGTCCTGAAGTGGCAGCGAAAGTGTTGGCCTCAATTACGCCTTCTCAACCTTGGTTGTTGGTGGGTGCGCCCTGGGCTTTACAGATGGGTGCTGAGGCTGCTGGTGTCGATTTGCCAACTGTTCCGGTTGTCACCGAGCTTGATCAATTTGATGGTCCGTTGGGTATCTTGGATATCGGCCTGCCGGTGCCGGATAACTTTGTTTACGGACAAGTACAAGCGCCGTGCGGTGAAATTGCAGTGCGTGCTGTTGAGTGGGCAGCCCGGGCCTGTCTAAGCGATGATGTGGCCGCCATGGTGACCTGTCCTCTTAACAAGGAAGCGATCCATAAGGCTGGTTATGTCAACGATCTTGGTCATCAAGAGATATTGGCGCGGCTTGCGGGTACCGACTGGACTGCGACTATGCTCATGACACCCGGCCTGCGGGTGGCGCACCTATCAACCCATAAATCGCTTATCGAGGCGGCTAAATATGTGACTGTTGAGAATGTACTCTCTAAGTTGACGCTGGTTCACCAAACACTGGGCCGGTGGGGTATTCCAGAGCCTCGCATAGCGGTAGCTGCGTTAAACCCGCATGGCGGCGAGGGTGGATTACTGGGTCGAGAGGAGTTAGACGAAGTTGCACCCGCGGTGCAGCAAGCGCAAGACCAGGGCATGAATGTGGTTGGACCAATTCCAGCTGATTCCGTCTTTACGCGTGCCATTGGCGGCGAATTTGATGTGGTCTTGGCGCTTTATCACGACCAAGGGCATATCGCCATCAAAGTGCACAACTTCCATGAATCCACTACCGCCACGCTGGGCATTCCCTTTGTGCGCACTTCAGTTGACCACGGCACGGCGTTCGATATTGCAGGCCAAGGGGTTGCAGATCCCACCGGCCTCATTGCAGCCATTCAAACTGCGGAACAGATTGTTGCCGGTAAGTTAGTCTGATCCAGACTAAGCCCTTCACAACTCTGCAGTTGTAGGGTTAAATCAGTGCATAAAGATCTAGATAAACAACTGAATAATTAGCTGAGTTAATAAGAAGGGGAAGTGCCGTGAAAGCTGCTGTTTTTAGAGAAGTTAATGTGCCCATGGAAATTGAAGAGATTCAAATCTCTAAGCCTGGGCCAAGAGAAGTGTTGATTCAGACTAAGGCTGCAGGCATCTGCCACAGCGACATGCATTTCTACAATGGCACCTACCCTGGACAAGTGCCAATGGTGCTGGGTCATGAAAGCGCCGGTGTGGTTGAAGCGGTCGGAAGTGACGTGCATTACGTTAAACCAGGTGATCACGTTATTACCTGCTTGTCAGTATTTTGTGGTCACTGTGAGCAGTGTCTAACCGGACATATGTCTTTGTGCCAAGAGCCTGAAGTGAATCGTGGCAAAGACGAAGAGCCACGTCTTGCATCGAATGATCATCCGCTCACTCAGTTTGCGCAGTTGGGATCATTTGCCGAACAAATGTTAGTGCACGAACACGCGCTAGTGAAAATTCGTGAAGACATGCCTATGGACCGTGCGGCCTTGATTGGCTGTGGGGTGACTACTGGTGTGGGGGCCGTTATTCACACGGCGGCCGTTGAACCAGGCTCTACCGTCGCGGTTATTGGCTGCGGCGGCATTGGCTTGTCTTGTATCAATGGTGCAGCCATTGCGGGTGCAGCCCGCATTATTGCAATCGACAGGGTTGAATCTAAGCTTGATCTGGCTCGTAAATTTGGTGCAACTGATGTGGTCGATGCCAGTGACGGAGACGCGGTTGCCAAGGTCATTGAAATGACCGGTGGTGGCGTTCACTACTCCTTTGAAGCAATCGGCTTGAAAGTTACCGCGGAGCAGGCATTCCAAATGCTGCGCAACGGCGGCACAGCAACGGTGATCGGTATGATCCCGCCCGGACACATGGTGTCTTTGCATGGCCCAGACTTTTTAATGGAGAAGAAAATTCAAGGCTCCATGATGGGTTCTAATCGCTTCCGCGTTGATATGCCCCGGTTTGTTGATTTTTATCTCCAAGGCCGGCTGCATCTAGATGATTTGGTCTCTAGTCGCATTAGCTTGAGTGATATCAATGAAGGCATGGCGGCACTTGAAACTGGAGAGGTGGCGCGTAGCGTCATCATGTTCGACTAGTGCGCTGGCTATCTTTTGAGCGAGATGGCGCCATTACCTTCGGTTATGTGACCTCCAATGGCGAAGGCGTCGTAGACGTTGGCCGTCGCGCTGATATTCCTGGTTTGTTAGAGGCCATCGAAGCGGATGCGCTAACCCAACTTGCCGAACAATGTGGTGACGAGGCGGACGAAAGCTTAGCTGGCCTCATCTACGCACCGACCATTACTAACCCCAGAAAAATCTTGTGCGTGGGCTTAAATTACAAAGCCCACCAGGAAGAAACTGGACGCGGAGGCGAAGGCGTACCGACCATATTTGCGCGGTTCGCAGCCGCCCAGATAGGACACAACCAACCTATGATTCGGCCTAAAGAATCGAGTACGTTAGATTTTGAAGGTGAAATCGCCATGATCATTGGCACGGGTGGACGACGTATTTCCCAAGCAGACGCACTTTCCCATGTCGCTGGCTTCGGCATCTACAACGATGGCAGTGTGCGTGAATATCAGCGCCATACCAGTCAATTCACACCCGGCAAAAACTTTACTGCCACCGGTGGTTTTGGTCCGTGGATGATGACCCCAGACGAAGTTGGCGACGTGAAAAAAATGGCCCTCACCACTCGACTCAACGGTGAAGTCATGCAAAGCGCTACCGCCGATCTTATGGTCCACGGTTTTGAAGAGCTCATAGAATTTTGCTCTACCTTCATTGAACTTGAGCCAGGTGACGTGATTGTTACGGGTACGCCTGGCGGTGTAGGCGCTGCGCGTACGCCCCCTGTTTTCATGGATGACGGCGACCTGATCGAAATTGAAGTTACGCCGATAGGAAAATTGTCTAACCCAGTCGTTGGTGAAAATTAAGCCTCATGAAGTTTGGCCCCGTGAAGTTTGGTATAGGGCAACCGGTAGCCCGTAAAGAAGACCCTCGCCTGGTAACGGGTGGAGGAGAATTTACAGACGATGTTAACCGCGAAGGGCAGTTGCACTTGGTGGTTTTTCGCTCTCCCTATGCACATGGGAAAATCCTCAGTCTAGATGTGGCCCAAGCCCGCGCCTCCGAAGGTGTGGTTGATGTTTATACGGCGGACGATGTAAGCGAGCTCGGTACATTGCCTTGCCGCGCGGTGCTCACCGGCGCAGATGGCAAGCCTGCCTACATTCCGCCTCGCCATGTGCTCGCAACAGACAAAGTCTGTTTTGTGGGCCAACCGGTGGCCGCGGTAATTGCTCATAGTGTGGAAGCTGGCCGTCTGGCGGCCGAATTAATTGAGTTTGAGGTGCAAGATCTGCCTGCCAATGTCGATCTTGGCAATGCGGTGTCTCCGGACACCTCTGTGATTCACCCAGAACACGGCTCGAACCTTTGCGTGCACTTTATTAACGGGAACGTTGACGAGGTGCACCAGGCAATTGCAGCTGCTGAGCGCCAAGTCACAGTGTCGTTGGTGAACAATCGAGTCGCGCCAAGTCCTCTAGAACCTCGTGCCTGCCTGGGTGAGTTTGCTGATGGGGTGTATATGTTACATAACCCCAGCCAAGGACCGGTAGCGCAGCAAGCGGTTTTGGCCAATGCAGTGTTTAAGGTGCCCGTCGAGGAAGTCAGAGTTATCTCGTTAGACACTGGCGGCGGTTTTGGTATTCGTGGCGAGATCCACCCCGAACCCTGTCTGTGCTTGTTTGGTGCAAAGAAACTCGGACGGCCAATCAAGTACTCCGGCGACCGCAGTGAAATGTTTCTAGCCGACTCGCATGGTCGAGACAACTTAACTACCGTTACCGCTGGGTTTGGTGTTGAAGGTCATTTGCAAGCCATGCTGGTGGAAACTACGGCTAATTTGGGTGCTTACTGCACGGCAGTGGGTCCCTTCGTGCCGACGATGGCGGGTGGTCGAGTGGTTGGTACGGTTTATAACATTCCGCTAGTTGCTCATTCGGTACAAACAGTATTTACCAACACCATGCCTGTTGCAGCCTATCGTGGCGCTGGGCGTCCGGAAGCTTGTTATGTGATGGAGCGTTTGCTCGAACAGGCAGCGGTGGATTTGGCGCTTGATCCAGTCGAGATTCGTCATCGTAATTTCGTCAGCAGTGAAGATTTTCCTTACACCATGCCGTCTGGAGTAGAGCTTACCGGTGGTGAGTTTAGTGAAACGCTGAATTTAGGCTTAGAACGCGCCGACTGGCAAGGGTTTGCATCCCGATTGGACAGCTCCAAGAGTCGGGGTTTGTTGCGTGGGCGGGGCATTGGTTACTACGTTGAGTCGAGTGGTGGTGGACCCGAAGAAGAGGCTCAAGTCACAGTAAACGAAGACGGCAGTGTCGATGTGGTCGTCGGTACGTTCAGTCACGGCCAGGGTCATCGGACCACCTTTTCGCAGGTGTTAGCAGAACGCCTAGGTGTAGATTTTGACCTTATTAATATCATTCAAGGTGATACACGTGAAGTCAAGTTTGGTGGTGGCACGGGTGGTTCACGGTCCTCGCAAATGGGCAGCATAGCTATTTTGCAAACGGCCGAAGTTGTGCTTGAAGATGCACAAGACATCGCTGCTCAACTGTTGCAGGTTGAGCGATCAACACTCAGTTACGGGCAAGGCCGGTTCAGTACCTCTGAGCATCAAGCTACAGCAACCCTTGCAGATGTAGGACGCGCAGCGACCGAACTGACGGGCGGAAAGTTGACTGCAACTCACCGCTACAATCGTGGTGGGGGTTTTACCTTTCCCAATGGTTGCCACATCGCGGAAGTCGAAATAGATTCTGAAACCGGCCATGTTGAAGTGGCGCGATACACCGCCGTAGATGACTGTGGCCGGGTTATTAATCCACTGCTTGCTGCAGGGCAGGTACATGGTGGCGTAGCTATGGGCATAGGCCAAGCACTGCTTGAGCATGCGGTTTACGATGCCGACGGCCAGCTGTTGACCGGCTCGCTCATGGACTACACGTTGCCCAGAGCCAGTCAATTACCGGACATGACTGTAAGCTTTAATGAAGTCTTGGACCCGAACAACGAGTTAGGCGTGAAAGGCATTGGTGAAGGTGGTGCATGTGGTGCGCCGAGTGCGGTGGTTAACGCCGTTCTCAATGCGCTGGCGCCCTATGGCGTTGAAACCATCGACATGCCAATAACGGCTGAGAAAGTCTGGCGGGCGATAAATTCGAGCTGACCAGGGGGCAGAACTGCGTTCTGTCCCCCCTTCGTTAGGCCGTTAACCCTTTCTCCTTCAGAAATTCCGCGTTAAACAAACTAGAGCGATATTTACTGCCATCGTCGCAAAGTATGGTCACAATTGTGTGTCCGGGACCTAGTTTTTTGGCGATTTCTACCGCTGCGCACAGATTGATGCCGGTACTTGAACCAAAGAACCAACCATCTTCGCGCAGCATTTTGTACACCATGTCGACCATCGCTTGATCAGGGATTTGAACAGCGTCGTCAATCGCCGTTCCTGCAAGGTTCTCGGTCACTCGTGAATTACCGATGCCTTCGGTCATAGACGGGCCAGGCGTCATGGTTGCTTCACCGGTAGTAACCCAGTTGTACAACGCTGAACCCATTGGGTCGGCAAGCACGATCTGAATGTTGTCATTCTTTTCTTTCAAAAACCGCGAGATGCCAGCCAATGTGCCCCCGGTTCCCACAGAGCAGGTAAATGCATCTACGCTGCCGTCAGTTTGGGACCAGATTTCAGGCCCTGTCGATTCGTAGTGCGCCAATCGGTTGGCGGTATTGTCGAACTGATTTGCCCAAACCGCATTGTCTAATGTGGCAGCGTATCGTCCGGCTTGTTTCTGAAAGTTCATGTCGTCCTTGTAGGGCACGGTGGGTACCACTCTAACTTCGGCACCCAAGGTACGTAAGATGTCGACCTTCGCCTGGGATTGATTATCCGGCATGTAAATAACGCAATCGTAGCCACGACTGTTGCAGACGTGCATGAGACCGATGCCAGTATTGCCCGCGGTGCCTTCCACCACGGTACCGCCGGGTTTCAGTGCACCACTGGCCTCGGCTTCACGGATCATCCACCAGGCAGCGCGGTCTTTCACCGACCCGCCTGGGCTCATGAATTCTGCCTTACCTAAAATCTCGCATCCCGTTTCTTGCGACAAACTAGCAATGCGAATAAGGGCGGTTGAGCCTATCGCGCCGACCAGGCCTGTTTTTGTATCCATAGAATTTGCCCACAGGCCTTACATGTTTTTGGAACCCACCATTCTATGAGTCCCAACCCAGCGGAGCAAATGGTGATATATTTCCTAATTTGAAGGGTCAGGGGGAAAGAATGAGTATCCAAGCGACATTAGATACAGCCAAGGTAGATGCCTTGCTAACGCGCGTACAAAGAGAAGTGGATGAAGGTCTGTTGCCTAGCGCTCAGGTGGCGCTTGGTTTGCATGGTGAGGTGGTCTTGAATGAGTCCTTTGGCAGTGCCGACGACGACTCTCTCATTTGTATTTTTTCTGCAACCAAGGGCATCACCTCTGCCGCTGCGTGGTTGCTGATCCAAGAAGGTAAGTTAAGCGAAGACGAGCTTGTGGTGGATATCATTCCGGAATTTGGTGCTAACGGTAAAGAGAACATCACCGTGCAGCAGCTTTTTACCCACACGGCTGGCTTTCCTCATGCCCCTTTTAGACCGCTGCAATGGAACTCAAAAGAGGAAACTCTGGGTCGCTTTGAGCAATGGCGTTTGTCTTTCGACCCGGGTACAAAATTTGAATACCACCCAACATCGTCGATGTGGGTTATCGCTGAAATAATCGAGCGCAAGAGTGGCATCTCTTACACGGAATTTGTGCGCACCCGTGTCATTGAACCCCTGGGTCTGAAAAATACATTTGTTGGGCTACCCGCCGAACAAAATAGTCGAACCCTACCGGTGGTCCATAGCGGCGACCCGATGACAGAGGAAGACTACGCCAAACTTGGTATGCCCATGCCTCCGGTAACCGAAGTTACTGAAGAGCTGCTGTTGGCGTTCAACTTGCCCGAGATCCGAGCGGTTGGCGTGCCCGGCGGTGGCGGCTACGCCAATGCCCATGACTTGGCGTTGTTCTATCAGGCCCTTCTGCATGGTGGGCTTGATGGTCAAGAGTTGTGGTCTGCAAGCACGCTCGAAGATGTACGCCGCATTCGATCTGGCGATCTAACAGACATGATGTTCCGCAAGCCTGCCAACCGAGCGCTGGGTATTATCATCAGCGGCGATGACAGTCGCAGCTTCAGGGGCTTCGGCAAAACTAATTCGCCAGAAGCCTTTGGCCACAATGGTGCCGGTGGCCAACTCTGTTGGGTAGATCCTGCCTCCGGATTGTCTCTGTGCTATCTCACCTCAGGCCACGACCGCAACAACGTTCGACAAGGTCGACGGGGTGTAGCGATATCGAGTATGGCCGCCGATTGTGCGGGCTGATTTACATTAATTAGTCCACCGTCAGGGTAGGTTGAGCCTCTCGTTAACAGGAGAAGCTGTGCGTTTAGCATCATTAGGATTAGGCCTAGCATTAGTGTCTGCGCTAATAGGGTTCGTCAGTCCAATCGCCTTGGCGGCGACTCCTCAGTGGTTTTCGCAATCTGAAGCCATCATGGGCACGCGTGTGCACGTTGAGCTACAACATACCGATGTAGCTCGAGCTGAAGCACTCATCGCCGCAGTCATGGCAGACATGCATCGCGTTGATAGAGTCTTCAGTCCTTACAAGCCCGACAGCGAAATTTCCAAAGTAAACCAGGCCGCCGGACAGGGCTGGGTTGCAGTTTCCGATGAGTTTTTCTCACTGTTGGTTAAGTCTGCTCAGGTATCTGATCTAACCCAAGGTGCGTTCGACATTACTTATGCATCGGTAGGTCGATTCTACGACTATAGAGAAGGTGTGGCACCCGACGACGAACAAGTTGCACAAGCGGTACACGCCATTGACTACCACCACGTGCAACTCGACCGCGAAGCTAAGAAAGTACGTTTTGATCATCCAGCTGTCTACATTGACTTGGGTGGTATTGCCAAAGGTCATGCCGTAGATCGAGCGATCGAGCTTCTACAAAGGGCGGGTGTAACCCAAGCAAGCGTCTCAGCGGGTGGCGACAGTCGTATTTTGGGAGACCGCAACGGACAACCCTGGACCGTTGGCGTTAAAAATCCACGAAATGAAGACAAAATGTCAGTGCTTTTGCCCTTGGTTGATACAGCGGTTTCGACTTCTGGCGACTATGAACGCTATTTTGAGCGGGACGGGGTGCGCTACCATCACATCTTGGACCCGGCTACCGGTAGGTCCGCAACAGGTGCTATGAGCGTGACCATCTTAGGTCCTGATGCCACTTTGACCGACGGTTTGTCGACCAGTGTTTTTGTGCTCGGGGCAGACAAAGGTTTGGCCCTAATAAACCAGATGCCTGGCATCGATGCGATCATCATCGATGCAAATGGCAACCTACTTTATTCGAACGATCTCAGTGGATTGAACTAGCCCAATTCAGATTGATCGGCGTCTCAATTCCTGCTTCTTCAAACTCACCCCGCTAAGTTTGTGACTCAGTTCCCACACTCACACCCCCCCTACAAGTAACGTGCGCTTATCACACCGCAAGGATGCGGAAACGCATAAGGGAGTGATGGTTGCGAGGACCTGGTGCACTGTCGATGAGTGCGCGTAACTGATCGAGTAGTCGGTGCATCAGCAGTCTCACAACAGTAGAGCGGAAGGATTCTGCTCGTGCAAACTTTTACCAGGGTTGGTGAAAGGATTAGCAGGATGCTAATGGCAGTAGTGCTGGTAGTTCGAAGTGATGTACCGCAAGGAATGCGGGCTTGTAAGGATACAAGTGCACAGCGTTGGTTGTGCGGGTCGGAGGTGGATTTGTAATGGATCGCGGTTGTCCCACCCTATGAACTTCGACGGCATTTTCTGCAGTTTTCTGTGGGTGTGCTTAAGGTATATCTGGGCTGATTAAAAAGGGAGGCTTAACATGGCTCTTAGAACGTTATTGATTACGTTATTCGTGATGTTTGCGGTCACGAGTGCTCAAGGTTCCGTCAAACTCAAAGAGGCTGCCCCTGACTTCACACTGAAGTCCTTAGAAGGCACTAACCTGCGACTAGAAGAGTATCGAGGCCAAGTGGTTTTGATTAACTTCTGGGCTAGCTGGTGTGGCCCTTGCCGTCAAGAGATGCCTATTCTCGATCGCCTTCATAAGCGATATGAAGACACTGGTTTCGCTGTTCTGGGCGTAAATGTCGAAGGCGAAAGTGCGCCTGCTCAAAAGATCGTCGATAAGACTAACGTCACCTTTCCGGTGCTCATAGATGAAGGTCAGGTGGTTAGCGAACTATACGAATTGGAAGCCATGCCGAGCACTGTTGTAGTGGATCGGGATGGTGTTGTGCGTTATGTGCATCGTGGCTACAAGCCCGGTGATGAAGCCAAATATGTCGAAGTCGTGAAACAACTCATTCGCGAATAGGATCTGATATGACCCGGACAGCATTCGCACTTGTTATAGGTTTACTACTCTCCGACGCCAGTTGGGCTCAAGCGTCTGGGCCTGCACTCGATGAAGAAATGGAAGACGTTAAAAAAGCGCTCATTGAGCTTAAACGCGATCTCGTTATTCTTGAGGAAGATCTGTTATTCCCGGCAAGTTCACAAGTGTCGGTCTTTTTGTCGTTAGACGTGGGTGATTTCTTCCAACTGGATGCAGTCAGTCTCAAGGTAAACGGTAAAGAAGTCAGCCACCAGCTCTACACTGAAAAGCAGGTTAATGCCCTCGCTAGGGGTGGTGTGCAAAAGTTGTACGTCGGCAACGTTAAGCAAGGTGACAACCGTGTCACCGCATTTTTCACCGGACGTGGCCCCAATGGCCGTGACTATCGTCGAGCCACCACTGTCGATTTCGAAAAGAGCTTTGAACCTACGTTTATTGAACTTGCGATTACGGATCAGACCGCAGACTACCAACCAGACTTCGCCGCGGAAGTGGTGAATTAGTCCGGTTGGTGGCTAAGCTCCCCGCTAAACCCCTCGTGAAACCCCTCGTGGAACTATGAAGCAATTCTTTTGCGAACTACTATTTATCTGCGCTGCCGCTAATCCAGGTGCTCAACCTATCGATGAGCTGACCTATGGCACTGTGCTCTATGAGTATTACCAAGAGAACTACGATGCGGCGCTTCTAACAACGGTGGTTGCTCAGTCGCAGAATCGAGTAGGCGACCAAACTGTAAAGTTCGATTTGGCAAAAGGCAGCTTTGCCTTTGCGAGTGGGATGTATGGTTATGCCAACGAAATATTTTCCAGTGTACCTGCCGGTGAGTTGGAACCCCTCGATGAAATGCGCCTCGCCTTTCACTTGTCGCGTGAATTCCACCGACGTCAAGCATGGACAGAGCTTGATGAGCAGTTGACCAAAATTGACCTCGGTAAGTCTTGGTTAGGTAAGCAGCGTGTTCATCCGGAGGTCGAATTTATGCGTGCGGAGGCTGCTGTAAATCGGGGCGAGTATGCCCAAGCCGAAGGTCTCTATGAACTCATGGAAGCTCAGCACCCGCTTCGAGCTTACGGTCTTTTCAATTTAGGCGTGGCCTATCGCCAAGCGGGCCAACAGGTCGATGCGATTCGAACGTTTCGCGCTTTGAGTGAAATGCCAAGTTATAGCGAAGAAGCCTTTGATCTAAGCCAGCGAGCGAAACTGGCACTTGCGCTGTTGGCTCGCCAAGAACAAAACACCACTGATGCCGAAGCGGTTCTGCAAGAGTTGCCCAGTGAAGGTCGTTATCAAGATATTGCAATGGCTGCCTACGCTGGCCTGGCCATGGACAACGAAGACTATGAACTGGCTGCACGTATTTGGATGACCCTTAAAGAGCAAGCTTTTTGGACACCCAGTACGGCTACGGCACGCCTTGGATTCCCACTAAGTTTAGAGAAGCTTGCAGGCCAAGGTGAACGCGCGAGTACGGAAATGGCGCTGGTTCACTATCAAAAAGCCGAGGAGAGTTTTACCAATCGCTTGGTTAGCTTGACCTCAATGACCCTGCAAGCTGAGGACCCGGCATGGGTGCGTAGGCTTCTGGAAGTTTTCGCCGTGCCCAGCCAAGGCGGGTTAGCGGATCCTGCACACCAACAAAAAATGCAGGCGCTCATGCAAGAGTGGCGGGCGCAATTGGGCCCTACAGATTGGCTCGAGTGGCTAGCAACTGACAACGTTCATCAGGCGTTGGTGCAATGGCGTGAGCTGAATGGCATGCAAGATTGGTTGGGACATATGCCGAACCGCCTTGCTGCTTTTGAGGAAGTGGCGCAAGAACAAAGAGTGCGTGGCGAACAAGCGAATCAATTGCTCTACGCAGACGGTTTGCTCGAGCGAAAAGCCGGCATTGAAACCAAAATTGTGGCCCTTCAACAGGCGTTGAATGAAGCGGCCCAAGCTCCCCCAGAAATGTCTAGCCAATGGATGTATCCCTTGGCGACCCCAGCAGAACGGGAACTGCTTGCAGGCCTCGATGCGAAACGCACTTTGATAGGTCATATGCCTGAAGCTGAGCAGTCGCGTTGGCTTGATCGGGTAAATCGTCTTCAAGGTGTGGTGTTCTACCAAATTGCTAATGATCTTGCCCAGCGGGTACGCAGCCTTAGAAAGGCGCACGGCGAACTGGCGACGCTGGTTGATGCCAGTCAATCAAGTGTCCAGCGAGTACGCGTTGCAGAAGAGAATTTTGTCGCAGGCGTAGGCACTGATTTCCAGGCGTTTGTTGACCGAGCGGCAGTCATAGCCAACCAGGTTGATGACGCGCGAGTTGCCCGTGAAGAACTGTTGGCACAAGAAATCCGCGGCCGCATGCAGGATGAAATGCGCCAGGTAGAACAATATTTACTGGTCACTCGGATAGCCATAGCCCGTGCCACAGACCATCTAGCACTCGCGGGAGATATACCGTGATTAGGCGCTTAGGTTTGATGTTAACGGTGACTATGACACTAACAGCCTGTAGCTGGTTTGGTAGCGACGACGTCAAAGAGTTTAGGGCCAAGGGTCCAAACATGGGTCGTGCAATTGCCAATTTACCGCAATTAGAACTGCCAGCAATTGCTGTGGCTAAGCCTTCCAGGGCGCAGGTCATGGCTGCCTACAATCGTGTATATGGCATGTTGCCTAGCGCCAAGGAAAACCATGCTGTCGGCAAGAGATTGGCAGATTTGCATATGGACAGAGGCCAGGACCTGGACATTGAAGGTCAGGCTAAGCCTTACGAATCGGCGGTAGGTCTGTACGAAAAACTGCTTACGCAAACAGAAGGTGCGGAAAATGTTGATGAAATTTTGTATCAGCTGGCACGTGCCTATGACTTGGCAGCAAACACAGAGCGTACACTTCACTATC
>JBNMMV010000057.1:0-15929 GCA_051270205.1 Limisphaerales bacterium | reverse complement strand
TGGTGCTATCTGCCGGTGAGCAAATGCCAGCTCTATACCACCGGCCCCCGCTCCAACAAAGGCGACATGCTGAGACTGTGCTACATCCAGCGATCGCCATTGCGGCAGGAAGGCAGCAATGGGTTTAACCACAACCGCATCTTCATGCTGGGTTTCAGGGGTCGCGCCACAATTTATACTCAAGATGTCAAACCGAAGATCGGGTCGATCAACGAAGCGCACAGCCTTGTTTGCCAAATCTAGAGAATGAACAGAATCGAGCACCAATCGCGCGTTTGCAAAGCGACAAAGGTTCAATAGGTCAATATGAATTTCATCTGGCAGATATTCACCGGCTATGCAGCCAGGCAGCATGCCACTGTAGGGGCCGAGAACTTGGGGGCTAACGAGGGTAATGCGCACTCCGGGAAGCGGCTGCATACCAAACGATTTAAGAACTTGAACGTGGGCGTGACCTCCTCCCACCAAAATTACATCTCGCGCTAACGGCGCAGGGTCATTCATCTAGGTCGTTATTTAGGTCATGATCCAGGTCATAGTCTAAGTAGTCCACATCCTCGTCAAACCTGCGTTGCTCCCTACGCTCTTCCAAAGCACGGCGGATTTCAAACGACCGCGCGTTTTGTTCCTTGCTGCTCAGTTCTACCACCGCATCTACCTCTGCTGCCGCATCATCATCATCAGACTCTTCTAGTTCAATCAGGTCGTCGGCGAGCTCAACTTCATCACCATCATCACCATCATCACCATCATCACCATCATCACCGAGCGGGGCCGCCGAATTCTCGTCCGGCAACCCACTCTCTGACACATCGTCAGACGTACTATCTGACTTACTTTCTGCATGTTCTTCATCCACCACCGCCAACCGTCCCTATAATTAACGCTCGGATAAACGGGTTGTAGGGCGCGACGAGGAGTCTGTCAAGTCAGAAGTTAGGAAAAAGAGGAAATTTTTAGGTTATGCCAGAAAAGGCAGCACTAGATAACCGACAAACCCCAGCAGTGCGAGGAAGCTCAATCGGTCGAATTTTGTGTTCAAAACAGTCATGCAGCAATGCTATGCGCAAATCTTAGCGTGCGGAAATACTATTTCTCAATAACGATATAGCTCAATTATCCAAGCGTTTGGACAAGCACCAGGGACAAGGGAGCAACGATGAGCCATAACCCAACTGCGAATGCCACACTTTTAAATTTAAGCGTAGAGAATATCTCGCGGTTTATGTCGAGACCAATCATTGCCAGAGCGAAGACCAGTAAATATTTGCTCATGGCAGAAATCCACACCAACAGGGCTTCAGGGACATCTACCAAACCTGCAAAGCCAGCCGCGGCAACAAACATGACCACAAATAGAGGCACCCGTAGCTTAGCGTCGCCCTGGCGAAACACGACGCTGGCAGCAAATGCGAGCGGAATGAGCCAGAGTGTTCGCCCCAATTTTACGGTTGTCGCCACTTCTAGCGCTCGGTCGCCGTACAACGCTGCAGTTGCTACCACGGAACTCGTATCGTGAACGGCCAATGCGACCCATGCACCAAAGGTATCCTGACTGAGTCCTAGGCTGTGCCCAATGGCTGGAAAGGTGAAAAGGGCAACAGCATTGAGCAAAAAAACCAACGCTGTCGCTACCGCAAACTGTTGCGGTTTTGCGCCCAGGATGGGACTTAGCGTGGCGATCGCTGTACCACCACAAATGGCAGTGCCGCCGGTAAGTAACTGTGATTCGGTGTTGTTGTAACGAATTAAGTAGGCAAAGCCGACACCGATAGTCAATGTACCCAAAACGTAGATCGCAACAATGACACCGAAGTCCTGGGAAACCTGCACCAAGCGGTCAAACCCTAAACTAAAGCCCAACATCACAATGGCGGTCTGAATGCTCAATTTACCGAGCTTGGAGCTGCTTTTTATGGGGTTTACTTGGGTGCCAAGCCTGATCACCATAGCACCAAGCAACGCGATTGCAGGATTTTTGTACCAAACCCCGGCGCCAATGCTGAAAACTAGCCCCGCCCATGCAAGCATGCGTTTCGCTTCTATGCTAATGACGCCACCGAAGTTGCTTAAGATGGAAAATTATCTCACCATAAGGGACAATATTCGAACAGTAATTCATCAAGATGGCCGATTTCGACAAATTCGATCGACAAATATTGTCCGCTTTGCAAAGTCGCGGCGACACCACCGCCGCTCAATTAGCCGAACGTATCGGGCTCTCTACCAACGCTTGTTGGCGGCGCATTAAAAAGCTTGAAGAGTCAGGTGTCATCCGCCGACATGTGGCATTACTTGACGAAGCTAAGCTGGGTCTAAATGTCACCGTATTTGTTGGCATCAAGACCAACGAGCACAACGATGTCTGGCTAGAAAAATTTGCCAGCGGTATTAAGGCGATTCCAGAGGTTATAGAATTTTACCGCATGAGCGGCGACACAGATTACTTGCTCAAAATCGTTGTCAAAGACATTGACGACTATGATCGCGTTTACAAAAAGATTATTGCCGTCACTCCACTGCATGACGTTTCGTCGTCTTTCGCAATGGAACGCATCAAGTCCTCTACCGAGTTACCGATTGGCTAGTTGCGGATCACCTATAACTTCAAGCTGGCTGGATTCTGCGATATCTTGATCAAGATGGGCTGTCACCCAAACCGAAGCCCAGCTCTCTCCTTTGAGTAGAACCACTGCGCTCTGACTCCGAAGCTTCCCTGCATCAAGTCGCGCCGAGCCCGCCAGGTCCATATCAATACTGCTGGCTACCCCGTGTAACATAGTCTCAGATTGCCCCCCGAGCTGCAGGCTGAGCCGATCAACATCCATCTGCACAACCTCTAACCTGGCACCACCACTGACGCGTAGTTCCAATGTCTCGGATGACGTGCCGCTGATGGTTACGGAACTCGCTCCGTAGGCTCGAACGCTCGATAGTCGGCAGCCAGCGGCTGGGATCTGAACTTCGGCACCAGACATGACCTGTAGTGAGTCAGGACAGCCACAGTACAGGTCAAGACTTGCTTTGCCTGTGGGTAGGCTGAGCCTTGTCAGCTCACCTCGTTCCACCAGCAGCACCTGAGGGGTTCCCGCAGCATAGGTTGCTAATGCTTGGCGCTCAGCTTGGGGATGCAGGGTGACCTTGAGGCCACCCTCAATCTCGAGGATAGGACAGTTGGTGAGTTCGACTTCTTTTACTACTTCGGGTTCAGCTTCTAAGACTGGCTCAGGCAAGCTGCATGATGCCAAAAGTAAAAAGCAAAGCCCGCTAGTCCAGTGCGACAAACTCTACCCAGTTGCCATCAGGGTCTTCAACCATAGCAATGGTGACACCGGCACGCACTTCACGCTTGGGTATCACAATCTTGACGCCCTGACTTTCACACTTAGCAACAATTTCATCCAAATTGCTGACGATCATGGTCCAGTAACGATAGCCCGTAGCGTTTGCAATGGCGCCGGGGACCGGTCCCTCACTCGGGCTCGGATCTGGTGCGACAATCTTGATCAGGCTCTCACCACACCATAAGCGGTACATTTTGCCACCCATAGGGAAAGGCGTGCTCTCTTCTTCTCTGAAGCCCAGCAAATCCCTATAGAACCCAACCATGGCATCGGGGTTGCTTGTCACTACCCCTAGATCGATGGCATTTTTAGCCAGTTGTACAGTCATATCTGCTATCCCATTTGTTATCCAAGTGCGGCGTTCCACTCAGCAATTTCAGCTACTTCGCTAAGCAAGTCACCCACTTCGCCTTCGATGGTAAGCGAGGTAATGCTGTCGCCTTGGGCTATGGCATTCACTACATCCATGTCTGAATCGCCCTGTACTGCGCCAAAAATTGAATGGGCGTCATCTAGCCAAGGGGTCGCAACATGAGTAATGAAAAACTGTGAGCCATTGGTGCCGGGGCCGGCGTTGGCCATCGAGAATTTACCGGGTGCATCGTGTCGTAAGCTTGAATCAAACTCGTCACCAAACTTGTAACCTGGGCCACCAGTACCGGTACCCTGCGGACAACCACCCTGGACCATAAAGTCGGCGATTACGCGGTGGAAGCTAAGACCATCGTAGTAACCCCTTTGCGCTAAGTTAACAAAGTTAGCAACCGTTTTAGGGGTCTTCTCCGGATAGAGGTCCAGTCGAATTGTTCCTTTGTTCGTTTCCATGACAGCAACTAGAGACATATTTTCTCCTTACAATGTGTTTTAGGTTTGTGAATCTACAATGTGAATTAGTGTTTAGGGCCAAATGCTTAATAGCGCACCCATCAGCACACTATATAGAACCCTATAGCCTGACTGAATCAAAAATAGTGACAAACTCCAACCGCAATCAACTCCATACATCCCCCCACCACTGTGGTTTCTTCCAAAATTTATTGCTCTAGATTTAGCGGCTCACCAAAAGTATCAGCGAAACACAGTTTATGCACCGGACGCCGCGATATCGGTCCGTGACCACCAAGCACCGGATAACCAATGGGCATCACCGCACAGGTATACCAGTCTTCTGGCAGCGCTAATAGAGACCTCATTTCATCTTCTGCGAAACACAACAAGGTGGTCAACGTACACCCGACGCCCTCGCTCACACACGCCAACATGGCGTTTTGCAGGGCAGGATAAACTGACCCTCCGCCGACCACAGAGGGCCGACCTAAATTGGCGTCTGTAATTGCCATAAGCTTCGGATTGAAACAAAAAACTAGAATAACGGATGCTGATCCCATATTTGCACCCAAATGATCACAGGCATCTAACATACGTTCACGTTTCGCCCGTACATCACCCTGCATGGTGTCGAGCCCGGCGCGCGCGTCCACAGCGTAACGTTGCCATTGTGGCGCATAAAGATCGCCAATGGCGTGGCGTTTCGCTTCCTCCCGCACCGCTACAATCCGCCACGGCTGAACATTGCCACCACTTGGCGCCCAGGCAGCGGCCTGCAAAATGTTATGTAAAACTGCATCCGGTATCGGATCTGAACGCAGTCTACGCACAGCCCTCAAGTTACTCATTGCCTCATACAGCGCGATGGATTCAGCGTTCATGATGTTCTCTCTACAAATGCAGCGAAAGTTTGCATGGCGAGATCTCGGTCACTTCCCGCTTTCCAGGATTCAACAAATTCCACATCCGGGGCGAGTTCCGCAACAAGACGCGAGGAGGACTCCGGGTGGTACAAATCACTCCCCATAAATACCAACAACGGGATGGGACACTGAGAAACAAAAGACTCAGGGACATTAAAAAACACTTCATCGCCACCATACATGCGTTCTCGAAATGCTTGCCACTCCGCTTCGGTCGCTGATTTTTTGGACTTCAAAGGCTCTGCCCAATCGTCGAACATGGCATAGAACGCGTCGCGATTATTATCTCGGCCAATCGTCTGGAACAGTGTTGCCGACAAAACCCGTTGTGGCGCCTGTTGGATCAAACCAAGGCTATAGGGACCGCCAATGCACATTCCTGCAACATGAAACTTATCGATGCCAAGATGATCCATGAGGGCAAATTGGTCATCGGTGTAAGTTAACCAACCATCGTCACCACTCACAGGCGCGATAGATGCACCAGCGTTGCGCTGATCCATGGCTACCACACGATAATCTGCCTGCAATTGGTCAATGGGATTCCATGGCGTTGATGCCCAGAAACTGATTGCAGATTTCATCCCGCCTGGAGCGATGAGTAATACCGCAGGTCCGTCTTCCGGCCCGCTAACCTCATAATACAATCGTACGCTGTCACGCTCAAAAACTGGCATTTGAATCTTCCTGGTGCATTTATAAAAAGTCGCATTTCTAGAGAGTGACAGTGTCCAACAAAAAGACAGAGATATGCAACGTTTCGCCTTACGTTACAATGCTCCGCATGATTGCAGAAATTGATCTCGACGATAAGAATACTGAAAAGTGGCACCGGGCCTGCGCTGAGTGCGGTTTTTTCTTCCTTCACAACCACAAAATCGATCTCACGCTAATCGAAAGTGCGATGGACCTAAGTGAGGCATTTTTCGGCCTCTCGAAGAGCGAGAAAAACAAGATCCGGCGGACAGCTAACAATTGCTGGGGTTATTACGACGAAGAACTGACGAAGAATCGTCAGGATTGGAAGCAAATACTCGACATAGGCCCCGACGCCGAAACCGGTCCTTTGGCGGGCGCGCGAACCCAGTGGCCAGCATTGGCAGGATTCGAGTCAACATTTATGGCCCTAACCGCCGAACTCCACCGAGTGGCGCTTGCGGTTACTGAAACCATTACCGCAAGCTTAGGCGCGCAGCTCCCTACCCAGGAGGCCTTTGAAGAGCACTCGAGCTTCCTCAGAATCAACTACTATCCGCTATTTGATGATGCCAGCGCTGGCAGTGAACTAGATAGGAGTTTCGGTATCCATCCGCACACAGATGCAGGTGCGGTGACGGTACTCTGCCAAGATGAGGTCGCTTCGCTGCAAGTGCACCGTGGCGGGCAATGGGAAACTATCACTAAACCCAAGGATGCATTGATCATCAACATCGGTGACATTGTCCAGGTTTGGTCGAACGATAGATTCACAGCACCTGTGCATCGCGTACTTGCCCGTAGCGACAGGACACGGTTCAGCATCCCCTACTTTTTAAACCCCTCCTACAACTACACCTACGCACCGTTAGCGCACGAAGGCCATAGATACAAACCTATCAATTGGGGAGAGTTTCGTTCTCAACGTAGTGCAGGAGACTACGCTGATCTTGGCGACGAGATTCAAATAAGCGATTTTCGAATCGCTTAAGTGAGTTCTACAGCGCGTGTAACTTGACTGGCAGTTCCGTGAAACCATGGACAAAGTTCGAAGGCACGCGGACTGGTTCTCCGACCACTTCGACAAAGTGAAATCGTTTTTGAATTTCTTCCCACAATACCCGTAGTTGCATTTCTGCCAGTCGATTGCCCATACACCGATGAATACCAAAGCCGAAAGATAAATGCTGACGCGCTCGCGGACGGTCGATCATAAACGCCTCTGGTTGCTCTATGGCTCGCTCATCTCGATTTCCAGAGAGATACCAAAGCACCACCTTGTCTCCGGCAGCAATTTTTTGCCCACCCAGCTCGGTGTCTTCAAGCGCAGTTCTGCGCATGTGCGCTAAAGGCGTTACCCAACGAATGATCTCCGAGACCATGTTAGGAACAACCGTAGGGTCGTTACGCAATTTCGCGTATTCACCAGGATGTTCGTTAAGCGCAAGCACACCACCAGTAATGGAATTTCTTGTCGTGTCGTTACCACCTACGATCAAGAGAATCAGATTGCCCAAAAATTCTTGAGGTTCCATATCTTTGGTAGCTTCGCCACGGGCAAGCATGGTAATAAGGTCGTTACCCTCGCCGTTGGCCTCACGCTCAGCCCAAAGTCGCTGAAAATAAGCGAGACACTCATACAACTCTTGCCGACGTTGCTCCTCACTTTCGACTACACCAGTTTCTACACTGCCGGTAGCAACATCAGACCAACGAGTGAGCAAGCGACGGTCTTCAAAAGGAAAATCAAATAGAGTCGCTAGCATTTGGGTCGTCAGCTCAATGGATACACGATCAACCCAATCAAACGTCTCGCCGACCGGTAGGCGCTCAAGAATATCAACGACACGCTTACGTATAGTCGATTCCATGTTTTTCAAGTTGGCCGGTGCAACTGATCCCTGCACGGTTTTGCGTTGATCGTCGTGCTTGGGCGGATCCATGGCGATAAACATGGGCAGTTCGAAGTCTTCTTCTGGATCTTCTATGGTGATAGAGGGGTCTGAGCTGAAGGTTTTCCAATCGTTCTCGATCGCCATGATATCGGCATAGCGAGTGACTGACCAATAGGGGCCAGTCTCCGACTCCTTGCAGAAGTGAATGGGCGCTTCATCGCGCAACCTTTTCAGGTAATCCCATTTGGTGTTGTCGGCCCACAATTCGCGAAGACTGACATCAATTTCTTCTAAAGGTATGTCGTTAACGTTTTGCACTAGAACTGGAATTCGGGGAGATCTACAACCAGACCGTCTAACGCGTCAACGATTTCAATTTGGCAAGACAATCGGGAATTACCCTGTCTCTCAGGATTAAGGTCTAACATCGACTCTTCCGTTTCACCAGGCTTACCCACTTTAGCCATCCATTCGTCTCGAATCATGACATGGCAGGTGGCACAAGAACATTCGCCGCCACAATCGGCATCGATACCGGGTACCAGGCTATCTAAGGCTGCGTTCATTACAGTGCTACCGAGCGCAGCGTCTACTTCGTGTTCCGTTCCATCATGTTCAACGTATTTTATCTTCGGCATCGTTCGTCTTGTCCTATCTTTGTACTAATTTCGTGGAGCTTAACCTAGCGTGGAGATTAACCCGTTTAGCGCATCACGCAAAATGCAAAACGCGAGATACGTTATACAAACCCCGTAAATTGCGCAACCGCCTAATCGGCAAGCAGCGCGTTGATTTGAAGGGCCAAAGCGGTGTCCTTGTCGGTCACAACATTGCCTGCATCATGGCTAGTAAGCTGGATTTCAACTTGGTTGTAGACGTTAGACCAATTCGGATGGTGATCGGCAACTTCTGCGAGCAATGCTACTCGGGTCATAAAGCCGAAGGCTTGATTGAAATCAAGAAACACAAATTGACGCGTGAGCTTGTTCTGTTCAATGTGCCATCCGGTCGGTATTTCAATAGCCATCGAATAACCTTTAGATGTGCTGGAATGGAGTGGTGGAGCCAGGGAGGATCGAACTCCCGACCTCGTGAATGCCATTCACGCGCTCTCCCAGCTGAGCTATGGCCCCAAAGGAGCGCGGAATGTTAGGGGCGAGCGTAGTCTGTGTCAACCAAAGTTGCTCTGCCTACTGCGCTAGTCTATTTTTGGGCGCTCTTTTTCAAGGCGCTTTTTCTGTTTTCCTGAAATTTCTAGTGCATCAAGCGCTGTTCGCAGACGGGCTCGGGTAATTTCTCGGCCTAAAAACTCCATTGAATCAAATAGCGGCAGCGTCACACTGCGTCCACTCACAGCAATGAAAAGTGGTGCAAGAAAATCTCGGAACTTGAGTTCAAGCGCGTCCGCAAGCTTTTGGCATTGCGCCATGATCGTCTCACTACGCCAAGCCTCTATGTCATCTAGCGCGCCACTGGCATAAAACACTATTTTTGCGACATCATCTTCTGATAGTTTTTTATGATCGAAATCACTCTTACTCAGGGTAGGAATAGCACCCAGCAGATAGTCTGCCAATGGCACCAAATCACTGAGTCGTTCGGCCCGCTCTTGCACCAAGGGGATGAGCTTCTTTAGTCGCTCTTCGCCTCCAAACCACTCTTGCACACGATTCGCATACGCTTGGGTATCCAAACTTCGCAAGTACTGACCGTTCAACCAATCAAACTTCTCAACATCAAAAATAGGCCCCCGCACTGATACGCGGTCAACATCAAAGCCGTCCACCATTTCTTGCAGACTAAATATCTCAGCCTCGTTGGGCATCGACCAACCCATGAGGGCTAAATAATTGAGCAACGCTTCAGGCAGGTAGCCCGCGTCTCGATAGTAATTGATGCCTGTCGGGTTTTTCCTTTTCGAAAGTTTGCTTTGATCAGGATTTCTCAACAGCGGTAAGTGCACCATTTCAGGCATTTCCCAGCCAAAGTACCCGAACAGCAACTTGTGCTTGGGCACCGAATTGATCCACTCCTCACCACGCAGAATGTGTGTGATCTCCATCAAATGATCATCTACAACTACGGCAAAGTGATAGGTCGGCATACCGTCAGCTTTGCGCAATACCTGCATGTCGACCTGCGTATAGGGGATACTGATTTCACCCCTTAAGCGATCGACAAAAACACAATCGCCCGCATCTGGCACTTTCATGCGCACCACATACTCTTCGCCGGCGTCCAAACGGGTTTGAACCGTCTGTTCATCAAGGCTCAAACAATGGCCATCGTAGCGTGTGGTTTGTTTCGCTGCTTGCTGCTCTCTGCGTAGGTCATCAAGTCTTTGTTTGGAACAAAAACAATGGAATGCATGGCCGTCGTTGAGCAGTTGAGCGAGGTGTTCATCGTAAATAGAACGCCTCTCACTTTGTCGATAAGGACCTTTGGAACCACCGACGTCAGGTCCCTCGTCCCACTCAAGGCCGAGCCACTTTAGTGCGGCGAATATCGTTTGTTCAGATTCTGCGGTAGAGCGGGCTTGATCAGTATCTTCAATTCGGAGCAGAAACTCACCACCCATCTGGCGAGCAAACACCCAATTGAACAACGCCATGTAGGCTGTACCCACGTGTGGATCGCCCGTGGGCGAAGGCGCAATTCTGGTTCTAACGGTCATTGAGCGCGACGGCTAAAACCCAAGATCTGCTGAATCCTGTGGGATCAAAGGATAGGATATTCCGGACCACTTTTGGACCACTCGTACCACCTGACAGGCATAGCCAAACTCGTTGTCGTACCAAACATACAACACAACGCGGTTGTCGTTCACAATCGTGGCTTCACCATCAATAATACAAGCGTGACGGTTGCCGACCAAGTCAGACGAAACAATATCAGGCGAAGTTGTGTAGTCGATTTGTCGTTGCATAGTAGAGTGCAAACTGACCTTTCTAAAGAACTCGCGTAACTCCTCTTTCGAAGTACTGCGGCCCAAGGTCAGGTTGAGAATCGCTAAGGATACGTTCGGGGTTGGAACTCGAATAGCATTACCCGTGAGCTTTCCCTTTAACTGTGGAAGGAGTTTGACTACCGCGGACGATGCGCCTGTTTCGGTTATTACCATATTCAGAGGCGCACTACGACCTCTGCGGTTTTTCGGGTGGTGGTTATCAATTAGATTTTGATCGTTGGTGTACGAGTGCACGGTCTCCATGTGACCGTTAAGAATTTCAAATTCGTCGTCGATCACCTTCATTACAGGCACGATGGCATTTGTTGTGCAGCTCGCTGCTGCCAGAATATTATCGTCGGGGCTTATGTCACCTGAATTCAGCCCAGACACGATATTTTTGATATCACCCTTACCTGGTGCGGTAAGAATAACTTTTGCGGCACCATTAGATTTGAGGTGCTCACCCAAGCCCTCCGCATCCCGCCACACACCGGTATTATCAATAATTATCGCGTTGGTAATGCCATAGTCTTCATAGTCAATTTCTGATGGGCGACTGGCGTAAATAATTCTAATGACATTGCCATTGGCAATGATGCAATTGTTCTCTTCGTCAACGCGCAAAGTGCCCTGGAAGCTGCCGTGAACAGAGTCACGACGCAACAGACTGGCGCGTTTGACAAGATCATCTTCCTCACCTTTGCGAACAACGATTGCTCGCAGCCGCAATTGCTGACCACTACCGGTTTTTTCAATGAGCAAACGGGCTAACAAACGTCCGATACGCCCAAAACCATACAAGACAACATCTTGAGGTTGGGGCAACGGAGGCACGTCGCGTCCAATAACTTCCTGACATGCCTGGGCGACGAATTCTTCCGTGCCCAGTGCGCCGTTTTGTTCCATAAATTGACTGGCAAGCTTACCCACATCGATGTGGCTTGGCCCCAGATCAAGTTTGGCCATCGCTTCGAGAATGGGAAAACTTTCAAATTCAGAAAGCTCATTCTTCGCAATCTGGCGCACATAGCGGTGCGTCTTCATGAGTTGTGTAACACTTTGATTGTACATTGCTCGTCCATAGCAATAAGCCACAACGTTGTTGCGGTACAATCGACCAATCAGGGGAATCATGGCTTCCGCCAATGCTTCACGTTCTTTCCAGTCCGGGAAATAGTCGTCTAAGCTGGGTAGTGACACGTCACATCCTCATATTGTTTAGGCAGTGATTAAGCGGCGACAGTATAGGGCTTCGTTTACACCCGGCAACCGCAAACAGCTATTTTCGTTAAGTCCGCGGTCTATAAGTTATCGAAATTGTAAACGCGTTATCGAAAACTCTCGTTAATTGCCTTTAATGCGTCGCTACCTGGGCACAAGTCTTGTTCATTTAACTCATTTAGCGGCTGTTGAACTGTATCTAGAATCTCATGGCAGTCTGATGCATCAGGGTCCACATAGAGCAAACCCGTAACCACATCGCCCTCCTGACCACGTCGTTGTACGTAATTCAGCGCACCTACCCGATCGTGCGGGTCGTATTGTTCATCGAGCTTATAGAGCCGCAGGGTCGAACCGTCTGGCATGCTGACATCTTCTTGGGTACCAGGCTGATAATCAGCGGTAATTTCTTCATGCTCTGCAATAAAATCAGCATTCACCACATTTTGCCCATGATCTCGAATGTGATCGTAACTCTTAGTTGAGCCCGCATGGTTATTGAAGGCTACACAAGGCGAAACCACATCAATAAAGGCCATGCCTTTGTGACTCAGCGCCGCCTTAATAAGAGGTACCAACTGGCGTTTGTCACCAGAGAAACTTCTAGCAACAAAACTTGCACCAATTTGCAAAGCCATGCTCGCAAGGTCAATGGGTTCATATAGGTTTGGCACGCCCTTTTTAGAGGTAGAGCCTTTGTCGTTGGTCGCTGAAAATTGACCCTTGGTCAAACCATAGGTGCCATTATTGTCTACGATGTAGAGCATATTAATACGGCGCCGCACAATGTGGGCAAACTGACCCAAGCCAATGGAGGCACTGTCACCGTCGCCGGAGACCCCTATGCAGTGCAAATCTCGATTGGCCAAATTAGCACCGGTCATAACCGATGGCATCCGCCCATGGACGGAATTGAAACCGTGAGATTTATCTAGAAAATAGCTTGGTGTTTTAGATGAGCACCCAATTCCCGACACCTTAGCAAACCTATGAGGCGGAATAGACAGCTCAGCACACGCTTGCACAATTGCAGCACTAACAGAATCGTGCCCGCAGCCAGCACACAGTGTCGAAACGGAGCCTTCATAGTCTCGTCGCGTCAGGCCAATCTCGTTAATGGGTAACAGCGGGTGGTGCGTCCTGGGTTTCACAACAAAAGTCATGACGAAACCTCCGTAAGTCTGGGTAATTTGTTTTCTTGGTAATAGTCCGAGACCGCCGCTTGAATAAAGTCAGCAGAGATAGACAAACCTGCGTAGTAGGTTATCGACACTAACTTGCGTGGATCAAAGTCCTGCTCGTTAATGAGTAACTTGCGCATCTGGCCATCACGGTTCTGTTCAACAACAAACACCGTGTCGTGACTATCAATAAAGTCGATCACAGACTCGTTGAACGGAAAGGCTCGCAGCCGCAGCGTATCGAGCTCTATGCCTTCCTCGCGTAATTTATCGAGCGCTTCTGGCATTGGCAAAGCAGTTGTGCCGAAATAAAGGACACCCACCGACGAATCGCCAGTGCTGATCTCAGGCGCCGGTACCATCTTAGCCGCTGTCTTCCACTTCAACAGAAGACGCTGCATATTGCGTTCATAGGCTTCTGGCGATTCTGTGTAGGCAGCAAACTCATCCCGAGATGTGCCACGGGTGAAAAACGCGCCCTTTTCTGGGTGCGTACCCGGGTAGGTTCGATAGCCTATACCATCTCCGTCCACGTCGCGGTATCGACCATAGACTTCAAGCCCATCTAGGTCCTGAGCACTATAAACTTTGCCTCGGTCAAACTGACGAGCGTCATCCCACTCGAAGGGCTCGCTCAGATTGTCGTTCATGCCGAGTTCCAAATCGCTCAAGACAATAATGGGTGTCTGCAATCTATCTGCCAAATCCAAAGCGTCTACTGCGAAATCAAAACACTCTTTTGGCGTAGACGGAAATAACAGCGGGTGTTTCGTGTCTCCATGGGAGGCGTAGGCCGCGGCAAGAACGTCGCTCTGTTGCGTACGCGTCGGCATCCCGGTTGAGGGACCTGCGCGCTGAATATCCCAAAGCACTGCTGGCAATTCAGCAAAGTACGCCAAGCCCAAAAACTCAGACATGAGTGAAATGCCTGGCCCACTGGTTGCAGTAAACGATCGTGCACCGTTCCAAGCAGCCCCAATGACAATTCCGATGGCTGCCAACTCATCTTCTGCTTGGATGAAGGCGAATTTCTTTTGTCCCGTTTCTGAGTCAATACGCAGTCGGTTGGCGTGTTGTTCGAATGCTTCAGCAACCGACGTAGACGGCGTGATGGGGTACCAAGCACAGACCGTGGCACCGCCATACACTGACCCTAGCCCCGCCGCCATGTTGCCATCAACAAAAATTCGGTCACCTACTTTATCGGAGCGACGCACCTGCAATGCTAAGGGCGCATCTAGATATTCGAACGCGTAACTCCGCCCCAATTCCATGGCATGGATATTTGGCTGAATGAGCGCATCTTTGCCTTTGTATTGGGTCGCAACCATGCCCGTCAGAACATCAAACTCAATATTTAAAAGAGCGGTTAGTGCCCCAAGATAGGTGATGTTTTTGAATAAGCTGCGCTGTTTAGGGTCGGCAAATTCAGGCAACAACATGGTGGACAACGGGATACCAATTTCGGTGATGTCATCCCGCTTTAAGATTTTGGGCAGAGGTTTTGAGTTGTCATAGAGCAAGTAGCCCCCTGGGCTCACTGACGCTACGTCTTCAACAAACGTCTCGGCATTCATGCCGACCATGATGTCGACACCTTCGCGTCGACCTAGGTACCCCTTGTCTGAGACACGCACTTCAAACCATGTTGGCAGCCCCTGAATGTTAGAGGGGAAAATGTTTCGGGTAGCCACCGGAATACCCATTCGATATAGGGATTTCGCAAACATGCCATTGGCGCTGGCAGATCCAGACCCATTAACGTTGGCAAAACGAATAACAAAATCGTTATAGATAACTGACATGGGTTAGCTTCCTTCCGCGAAAGATCCGAGCTGAGGTACATGGACGACGGAGCGCTGCATATCCCAAGCGTTAGTTGGGCAACGTTCAGCGCATAGCCCGCAGTGAAGGCAGACGTCTTCGTCTTTGACCATGACCCGGCCAGTAGGCAGATCTGTAGAGATATAGAGGTCTTGCTCAATGTTAGTTGCAGGCGCCATCAAATTTGTTCGAAGCGTCTCTTCGGGAGAATTATCTATAAACGAGATACAGTCCATAGGACAAATATCGACACAAGCATCACACTCGATACAGAGGTTTTCCTCAAACACAGTCTGCACATCGCAATTTAGACAACGCTGTGCTTCCGCTGACCCTAGCAGCTGATCAAAGCCCAATTCGACCTCAACCTTGACGTTCGACAGTGCAGCGTCATTATCTACAAGCGGCACCAGGTTACGCTGAGATGCGTCATGTTCGGCGTCATAAGCCCACTCATGCATTCCCATTTTGGTAGAAATGAGATTCACGCCCTCAGGTGGCCGATCTTTCTTCAGGTTACGGCCTTCGCAGAACAAGTGAATGCTGATAGCCGCTTGGTGGGCATGGGCTGAAGCCCAGATGATGTTCTCTGGACCGAAAGCGCTGTCACCGCCAAAAAACACTTTAGGGTTGGTGGATTGAAATGTTATGTCGTCCAACACCGGACAATCCCACTTGTCGAACTCAAGACCAACATCACGCTCAATCCATGGGCAGTGATTATCCTGCCCGATCGCCATTAGAATATGGTCGGCTTCGATGAACACATCTGGCTCACCACTTGGCACATACTTGAGCCTACCGTCTTCTTCTACAGGTTCGACACACTCAAACAAAACGCCTTTGAGCTTGCCATTTTCATGTACAAATTCTTTCGGCGGTCTGTTGTTAATAATCGGAATGCCTTCACGCATGGCATCTTCTTTTTCCCATTCCGAAGCTTTCATCACTTCAAAAGCAGAACGCACCACTACTGATACCGACTCAGCACCAAGCCGTATAGAAGTCCGGCAGCAATCCATAGCCGTGTTACCACCACCCATAACAATTACTTTACCTTCGATTTT
>JBNMMV010000056.1:0-16264 GCA_051270205.1 Limisphaerales bacterium | reverse complement strand
CCGCGGGAAATTACAGACTTGGCTGGATCGCCAGACAAATGTGTATCCGCAGCTTTGAAGCCTAGATATTCGGCATCTGGCGCTATACCGCAGAAGTTGAGCACATCCGCCACTCTGACGCCTGTCCAGCGCGGACAACCAACCGCACCAGTAGTCCATTGATTGCCTGATGCACGCGGTCGAAACTCTGCCCGTCCATTTCCACCACATTCTAGTTGTAGGTCATAACTATATGATTTAAATGTATTTTTAAGATCTAATACAGAGAAAGACTGAGGCTCTACGCAGCTTTCGCCAGAGACTGAGACCCGCCAGTCCGTCGCGCTAACATTTACCGGGGGATTACCATTGTTACGCACAAACAAGTTCGTTGTAGACGTAGTGGTTTCATCTAAAAGATGCGCGGGAGTTTCCGCATTCAAGGGACGATCGTTGAGCAGCCGAAGCGCCGACTTACCGGGTATCAGGTCTGGTAGCGTTTTCTCTGAGGACAATCCCAAGTGTGGGTACGCGCTCGCGGTGAGCACGCCCGCACCTTTGAGCCAATCTCGACGAGAAAACGCCGGCAAGACTAGCCGCCTGGATTCATTGTTTGCGAGATAACAGCGTAACCATTGCTCGCAGCCAAACGTTTTCCAACTACCGCTTGGTACTCATCAGATCCATACCAAGCTTTAGCAGCTTCGGTAGATTCGAACTTGAGAATCACCGTCTGGGGTCCAGGTGCTTCGCCTTCTATGGTTTCAGCAGCCACATCAAAAGCAACCAATTCTGCTCCGGCAGCCGCAATGGTAGGGCCGGCACCGGCTTGATATTCTTTGTAAAGGTCCGCATCGTTTACAACGTACTGGGCGATAAAATAGGCCGCCATGAGTTCTCCTCAGGTTAGGTAAATGGGTTAAGTGAATTTGAGAACTCAGTTTGTCACTTTTGTGGTTGTGAATCGAGCCAATTCAGCACTTCCTCAGAATGTTCGCCCAAACTTGGAACCGGCAATAAATCTGGTTTTTCCAACCCAGGGACTACCGGCAAAGCCACCGTTTCGTCGCCTAGTGTGACCGTCATTGAATGGAAATCAGGGTGGTGTTTTAGCGCGTCAATCGGGTTTACCGGTGCAAATGCCAGGTCTGCTTGAGTTAATCGGTTTTGAAGCTCCGAATAATTGGCGGCGCCAAAGGCCTCAGTTAATCGACCATCAACAAAAGGTCGGTTTTCAACTCTAAGCTCATTGCTGAGACATCGAGGATCAGCCGCTAATTCGTCGTCAGCCAAGGCGACGTTACAAAGTCGCCGCCATTCTCGCTCGTTCTGCACCGACAGCACAAAACGCACACCGTCGCTGCTAGAAAAAACGCCGTATGGACAGATGCCTGGGTGTGCAAGACCCACTCGTTTGGGCGCCTGACCACCATAACGTTCTAGCAGGTAAGGTACCGTTAACAGATCACCGACAGCATCAAACAGGGACACTGAAATTCTCATACCTTGCTGCGATGAATGACGAACCAGCAACGCTTCCAGAACCGCCTCGTAGGCGTACATACCTGTTGCCACATCTACGATCGAAACGCCAACTCGTCCGGCTTCATGATGGGAACCTGTGATTTCTGCCAGCCCCGACTCTGCCTGCATCAACAAATCGTAGGCCTTACGTTCGGACCCTGGTCCAGAGGGCGCAAAACCTGAAACAGACACCGAAATAAGCTTTGGTTGTTGGGCGTGCAGCTCAGTCAAATCAATGCCAAGTTTGGCTAAGGCGCCGGGTTTTAGGTTCTGTACGAGCACGTCGCTGAGACTAATAAGCTTCTTTAGTTGGTCTACATCAGCTGTTCGTTTCAGATCTAGCACTACCGACTTCTTACCAGCATTGAGCCATACAAAATAACTGCTCTGTCCATGCACAGCTGTGTCATAGCCTCTGGCAAAGTCACCTTCTTCTCGCTCGATTTTTATAACCTCGGCACCCGCAAGAACAAGTCGCCGCGTGCACAAAGGTGCCGCCGCTGCTTGTTCCAACGAGATCACGCGAACCCCAGCCAATGGTGTTGACATATCGGCTATGCGTTGTAACCCATGATGGCCTTCACTTCTAAAAACTCATCAAGTCCATACGCACCCCACTCGCGGCCATTACCTGACTTCTTGTAGCCACCGAAGGGCGCTTGGTTGTCTACGCCTGCGCCATTCAAGTGAATATTGCCAGTCCGAATCAGTCGGGCGACACGCTTCGCTCGCTCTGGGTCCGCCGATGAAATATAACCACTGAGACCATACTCCGTGTCATTGGCAATGCGAATCGCATCGTCATCATCTTCATACCCTATGAGCGACAACACCGGGCCAAAGATCTCTTCTTGGGCGATGGTCATGTCATTGGTGACGTGTGAGAACACCGTAGGCTTGATGTAGTAACCCACATTCAATCCTTCAGGGCGGCCTGTACCACCGATCTCAAGGGTGGCGCCCTCATCAATACCTTTTTGAATGAGATCTTGGATTTTGTCGAATTGCACACGGGATACAACCGGACCGATAACCGTACCTTCAGCGGAAGGATCTCCAACCTTTACCCCTTCTGCCGCGGCTTTAGCGATGCCAGCAGCTTCATCCATACGAGCGTTAGGCACCAACATGCGGGTCGGTGCATTGCAGGATTGTCCCGAATTCATGCACATGCCGAACACATCCCGTGAAATAGATTTAACAAAGTCGGCATCATCAAGAATAATGTTTGCAGACTTCCCGCCTAATTCTTGAGCCACTCGCTTAACGGTAGATGCTGCGTTCTTGGCAACCTCTACGCCCGCGCGTGTTGAGCCTGTAAACGACACCATATCGACCTCAGCGTGTCGCGATAACGGAGCCCCAACATTGGGTCCATCACCATTAATCAGGTTAAAGACGCCAGCGGGAACACCTGCATCCGCCAGTATTTCGGCGAAAACAATGGCATTAAAAGGTGCCACTTCTGAAGGTTTCAAAACCATGGTGCAGCCCGCGGCTAGTGCTGGCGCCACCTTGCAAGCTATTTGGTTTAGGGGCCAGTTCCAGGGAGTTATTAATGCACAGACGCCAGCAGGCTCTTTTATGACACGCGAAGTACCAATATCTTCCTCAAACTCAAAATTCTTTAACACGGCAAGTGTTGCCATGAAGTGACCGATACCAGACGGCGCTTGTGCTGCATTGGCCAACCCTAATGGGGCGCCCATTTCTTCGGATATTGTCTGTCCGAGCTCACCCATGCGCTCACCGTACTTGGCGATAATGGCTTCTAAAAGCGCAATCCGCTCAGCCTTGGTGGTTTGAGAGAAGCTATCGAATGCACTTCTCGCCGCATTAACCGCACGATCGACATCCGCTTCGCCGCCCATGGCAATCTGATCGATGACCTGCTCGGTAGCTGGATTTATAACATCCAGAGTCTCACCTGTTGAGGACTCTACCCACTCGCCGTTAATGTAAAACTTCAATCGATTGCTCATTGAAAGTACCTCCTTAGGCACTGCTTATGTAAATTTGGGTTGCGTACTTTACTCGCTGTTCTGAAACAGGAGAAGCTTGGTTTCCCCCTATCGCACTTTTAGCCGCACTCGGGCAAAATACCATCCTGGTTTTCACCACCTATCTAACAAGAATCACGAGGACACTATGAAAGGTACCGTTCACTACGAAGTGCGAGAGGACATTGCTCTACTCACCATCGACAATCCGCCCGTTAACCCACTTTCATCTGGGGTTCGACAAGGCCTGAGCGATGGTATATCCGCCGCTCTCGCAGACGATGCAGTAAAAGCCATCGTACTTACCGGCGCTGGACGAGCATTTATTGCTGGTGCAGATATTTCTGAATTTGGTGGTGCCTCCCAAGGACCCAGCCTGCACGACTGCCTGAATGCCATGGACAACGCCTCCAAGCCAATAATCGCCGGTATCAACGGCACGGCATTTGGCGGTGGCTTAGAGGTAGCATTGTGCTGCCATTACCGCGTAATTGCGCCATCTGCTCAGGTTGGGTTGCCAGAAGTTAAGCTAGGTCTCCTGCCAGGCGCAGGCGGCACACAACGCCTACCACGGTTAGTCGGTGCAGCCAAAGCTCTGGACTTCATGCTTAGCGGAGACGGCATCCCAGGACCCCAAGCGAAAGAACTGGGTATCGCCGATGAACTAGTATCAGGCGACATCGTAGATGAGTCTATTGCTTACGCGCACAAAATCGTTGCCGCTGGTGGCGCCGTACGTCGTATTCGAGACGAAGATGCGCTGATCATTGCAGACCGAGACAGCAACGATGTATTCGACAGTGCTCGCAAAAATGCGGCGCGCAAAATGCGTAACCGATTTGCGCCAGAAATGATCGTGCAGTGCGTTGAAGCGGCAGTAAATCTTGGCGACTTTGATGCAGGCATGAAAGTTGAGGCTGCGAACTTCGCACAATGCTTAAAGCACCCTCAGCGAGAGGCGCTTATTCACATGTTCTTTTCTGAACGTGAAGTTGCGAAGATTCCAGATGTGCCACGTGACACTGACACCATCGATATACAACAAGCCGGTGTCATTGGTTGCGGCACAATGGGTGGCGGTATTTCTATGTCGTTTTTGAACGTCGGAATTCCAGTCAAAGTGATCGAAATGGACGAAGAGGCGCTCACTCGCGGCTTAGGTGTCATTAAGAAAAACTACGACATCCAGGTACAACGAGGACGCATGACGGCCGAAGAGGTCGACAAGCGCATGTCACTTATATCCGGCTCTACAGACTATGCTGATCTCGGCCAGGCCGATCTAATAATCGAAGCGATCTATGAAAACATCGACGTTAAAGTGGACACTTTCAAAAAGATAGATGCTGCTGCAAAACCTGGGGCAATTCTCGCCAGCAACACCTCTGGGTTAGACATCGACAAGATGGCGAATGCAACCAGCCGACCTGAATCGGTCATTGGTCTGCACTTTTTCTCACCAGCAAACATAATGCGTCTGTTAGAAGTGGTACGCGGAGAAAATACCAGCAAATCCGTCATTGCGACTTCCATGCAACTGGGCAAACGTCTCAACAAGATTGCCGTACTTTCAGGTAACGCACCTGGCTTTATCGGCAACCGAATGTTGGGCGGTTACACACGCCAAGCCGGTGAGATCATCTTGCAAGGGGCTACTCCCTACCAGGTCGACAACGTGATGTTGAAATTCGGCATGCCCATGGGCCCCTTCCAAATGAACGACCTCGTCGGTCTTGATTTGGGATGGCGCGCTCGTAAGCTGGGTGGTGTTAAGCCAGAAGACGTGCCAATCACCGCACGCGTCGCCGACAAGCTCTGCGAAATGGAACGCTTTGGCCAGAAAACTAGCCGAGGATTCTACATTTACCCTGAAGGATCGAGAGCAGGTCAAGCAGACCCCGAAGTCGTCGAAATTGTCGAGCAGACCTCTGCTGAACTGGGTATTACACGCCGTGAAATCAGCGACGAAGAAGTGTTGAAGCGCTGCTTATACCCAATGATCAATGAAGGCGCCCGTATTCTGGCAGACGGCATCGCTATTCGGCCATGTGACATCGATATTGTCTACATCAATGGATACGGCTTCCCAGAAGTCACTGGTGGACCGATGTTCTACGCCGATCAGATTGGCTTAGACAACATCCTTGCTGACATCAAAAAGTTTGACCAAGAGTATGGTGGCGAAGCTTGGAAGCCAGCACCTTTGTTAGAAAAACTTGTCGCTGAAGGTAAAGGGTTCGCAAGTCTGCAAGACTGATGCAACCGCTGTCCTTTCTGGATCTTGAGTTGCGAGCAAGTCCTGCTCGCAGCCGAGGGCGGCCAACAAAATCGAGGTGGTATGCCCTCGGTTGCGGTCTCTTGGCACTTCTCTGGATCGGTTTCGCGCGCTCGCACGGGGTTGAGGAAGGCGATGCCAACTTCATACAGAGCCAGCAAGGATTCCATTTCTGGCCCTATTTCTACCTCGGCGCCAAGCACATGGTTACGGGCTACGACCATTTGCTGTTCCTCGCCGCCGTCATCTTCTTTCTCTATCGACTTCGCCAAATCGCGACCTACGTTACGCTTTTCGCCATTGGCCACAGCATTACCCTGGTTGCCGGTGTTTGGTGGGACATTCCCGCCAACGCCTACCTCATTGATGCTGTTATTGGCTTTTCAATCGTCTATAAAGCGTTCGAAAACATGGGGGGGTTCGACAAACTCGCATGGAAACCAGACACGCGTCTGGCGGTGTGGATATTCGGCTTGTTCCATGGATTCGGGCTAGCAACCAAACTACAGGCACTGGATATCTCACCAGATGGGCTACTCGCTAATCTTCTGGCATTTAATTTAGGTGTGGAGGCAGGACAATTGTTATCCCTGCTGGCTATCGTCACGCTGGTTAACTTTTGGCGCATTGCCGCTGGCTTCAAAAATCAGGCGTTGATCGCCAACAGCCTGATCATGAGCGCAGGTTTTGTGTTCATTTTGTATCAGCTAAGTGGCTGGTTTGCTTATGCCTAGGCCTGCCTAACTTAAAAGCCAACCACCATCGACATCAATAGTGGTGCCGGTCACGAAATCGTTCTGAACCACAAACATTATACCATCGGCTACTTCTTCCGGCCGTCCCGCGCGCGAGATTAAGTGCTTAGCAGTTGCACCCTCTAACATCGCCTCTCGCTTTTCACTATCCGGCCCAAACATGGGTGTCGCAATAACACCTGGCGCCACCACGTTGATTCGCTTGGGAACAATTTCTGTAGCAACTGCTTTAACAAATTGCTCCACCGCGCCACCGACAGAGGCTAATGCTGCCTGTCCTGGCCGTGAGCGGCGAGCGGGTGATCCACTGACTAAAACGATGCTGCCATTTTCATCCACGTGCTCAGCACCCAGGCGTACTACATTGGTGTACCCCCAAAGCTTATCGAACGAAGCTTGATAGGCATCAAGGTCCATATTGAGAAACGGACCAGCTGCACGCGAACCACCGGTTGCTGCGCTGATTAGAATATCGAATGGCGCATGTTCTGAGAAAAGTGCAGACAGTCCGTCGCGGTCACGCACATCACAGGCAACAAGCTGTACACCATCTATGTCGCCCGCCTTACTCGGGTCTCGACTCACCGCTACAACGGTGACGCCAGCGTCTCTTAACTTAATGGTAGTCGCCAGACCAATGCCTGAAGTACCACCGAAAACCAATGCTTTCTTACCCTGTAGTTCCACCGTCTATCTCTCCCTCAATGTTTAATTCACGTAACTTATAGGCCGCATCCGGTTTGGACTCAGCGCCGCAACTGGCTACCGCTAAAGGTAACGCAACCTTTTCAATCTGTGCTTTGCCTGTTCGAGTCTCACCACCCAGCTCGACCGTAAAGCTGACTCGGCCCGCCTGCTCGTCCTCTACCCACAAACCAACAACAGTTAGAGATTCGACCTGTTGCCAAAGAAAGTATTCTGCAGCCTGAAGCAACGGCGGATAACAAGATCGGCCACGGATCTTCTCGAATTGTATTTGTCCATCATCATGGCCTGCAACTAGATCAACGCCAATAGCGGGATCAACAAATCCATAAACAATACCCGACGGCAAACAAAGCAGATTTGGTGCATACCTATGCCCGCCGATGTGTGTTGTTTGCCAAACGCGAGACCCATATTCTATGCGCAGTGCTTCGAACAAAGGCAATCCAAATTTGGCACAACACAAATCCCTCTGACCGTTTGTGCACACCAACAGCAGCGAATCATCACTCGCTTGTGGGGCAACAATTTCAGGTAGCTCAAATCGAATTATCTGTGCAGCGTTCAATGACAACAAGTCTTTAAACTGCTTGAGCGAGCCTGCTAACAGTCTCACTGGACTTGCAGCAGACCGCCGACCTTCCTCGAGCCGAACATCGGCCAAAAACAGGCGAGGTGAGGGTTGATCGGTGGAGGAACCTTGCTTGATAAATTGCAGTCGAAGCTTTACGCCAAGGGACTCAGCCTCAGTGACAAGCGCATTGATATGCTCACTGACTTCCTGTTCCAGATCGTTGTCTAAAAGTGCTTTAGGCTTCCAGGGACGCGCATACTCGATAAGCAGCCACATTTCCACGTGAACTGCAGTGCCGGCCAGCTGGGTATCTGAGGCCTGGGCTAACTCGCTACAGTAAACTCGTTCCGACATCCCACATACTCTATAATCTGGCACGCATCATAACAGAGGGAATACCCATGCAAACTAATCAAGTCGTGATCGTCGACGCAGCACGCTCACCAGTAGGCAAGAAAAACGGTAGCCTAGGCGGCGCACATCCAACCGATGTACTCGGTCAAGTGATGATGAAAATGCTCGCCCGCAACAATCTAGACAGCAGTACCGTAGACCAAGTTATCGGCGGCTGCATCAACAAAGTAGCAGCACAGGGTATGAACGTTACCCGTACAGCATGGTTGTCACATGGTGGGGCAATCGAGACACCGTGCATCACCATCGATTCTCAATGCGGCTCATCGCAACAATCTACCACTCTGGCGCATAGTGTTTTGGCCTCTGGTCATGCAGACGTTGTCATGGCGGTTGGGGTCGAGAATATGACTCGGCTGCCTATTGGTAGTGACGCTGTAGGCAAAGACCCACGCATGGGCAAACCTATTTCCAAAAGCTATTTTGCGCATCACGAATTCGCCAGCCAGTTCGAAGGTGCTGAACGCATGGCTGAAAAGTATCAACTTACACGCAACGACACCGACAGTTTCGGGCTGCAGTCCCAACAACGCGCGCGCAACGCTATAGATTCTGGCTTCTTCGATAGTCAGATCATTTCCGTCGAAGCACCCGTGATGGACGAAAACTTCGAAAAGACCGGTGAGACAATTGAAGTCACCAAAGACGAAGTGCCACGCGAGACGAGCCTAGAAGCACTGGCTGGTTTAAAGCCTGTTGCCCGTGAAGATGGTATTCACACAGCAGGGACGTCATCGCAAATCGCCGACGGCGCTGCTGCAGTATTGATGATGACTGCCGCCAAAGCAGAAGAGCTTGGGCTCACCCCTCTCGCGACAGTTACCGGCAGTGCCTTGGTTGGCTGCGATCCAGTGCTAATGCTTGAGGGTCCGATCCCGGCTACCGAAAAGCTGTTGGACGAAGCAGGACTCAAAATTGATGACATTGATGTGTTCGAAGTGAACGAAGCCTTCGCATCCGTTGTTCTCAGTTGGGCGAAGACGGTAGGTGCCGACATGGCCAAGGTTAACCCCAATGGTGGCGCCATCGCATTAGGACATCCATTGGGCGCGACTGGTTGTTTCTTGATTACCAAAGCCGTGCATGAGCTTATTAGAACAGACGGCCGCTACGGCATTATCTCTATGTGCTGCGGAGGCGGTCTGGGAACCGGCACTTTGATCGAAAGGACTGGCTAACCTCTAGCTAACGATCCTCGCCTTAAAAAGACCCGCTCTTTGTGGGCTTTTTTGGGCGGGCTTTTTATGCCGAAATTCTAACCGGCAAAGACTGAATGGCGTGAAAAACAGTAGAACTGGCTCTAACTGGTTCGCCCACCACTTCGATCTTTGGAAGTCTGGCGACTATTTCCTCCCAGATAACGCGCAGCTGCATTTCGGCGAGCCGGTTACCCAAGCAGCGATGTACACCATAGCCAAAAGACAGATGCTCGCGTGGACGTTTTCTGTCGATAATAAACTGGTCCGGGTTTTCGATAACTCGCTCATCACGATTACCTGACAAATACCACATGACCACCATGTCACCTGCAGTAATTTTTTGCCCGTGCAATTCAAAATCTGCCACAGCGGTTCGCCGCATGGAGATAAGCGGGGTTTGCCAGCGAATAATTTCCGGCACCATAGATGCAATCAAACTAGGATTTGCTCGCAGTTTATCGTACTGCTCAGGAAAATCGTTGAGGGCCAACAACCCACCACTGATCGAATTTCTTGTTGTATCATTACCACCCACCATGAGCAGCACCATGTTGCCTACCAGCTGCTTCGAATCCATTTCCTGCGTGTGCTCGTTCCATGCCAGCATGGAGATAAGATCTTCTCCAGGTTCAGACCGCGATTTGCGTTCTGCCCAGACTTCTTGGAAATAAGCATTCATCTCAGCGAGCGTCTGATAAAAGTCAGCGCCGCTGGCGGCGTAGTTCGGATCGTCCGCGTTGCTGATCGCATTAGACCAATTGACCAATAGGTGCCGATCTTCCTGGGGCACATCTAACATTGTTGCAATCATGCGACCGGTGAGTTCAACAGCGACCTCTGGCACCCAGTCAAATTCAGTATCTCTGGGTAAGTTCTCTAGAATAGCCACAGAGCGCTCTCGAATCAGTGATTCAAGAACTGATAACCGTCGTGGGGTTATACCGCCCGCTACCGCTTTACGCTGTTGGTGATGCTCCGGCGGGTCCATCGAAATAAAGTTGGGAATTTCATTACTGGAACTCGGCGTACCGGTGATGGTTACACCGCCTAAGCGGAATGAGGAAGAAAACACCTGGTGGTTTTTGTCGACCTCCATAATGTCCTCGTACCGTGTTATTGACCAGTACGGTCCATATTGGCTCTCAGCACAATAGTGAATAGGCGCTTCATCCCGAAGCCGCTTGAAGTAAGCAAAAGCGTTTTGTGTTTTGAATAACTCAGGGTTGGCGACGTTGAGTTCTGACAAGGGGATATCATCAAGAGAACGCGTGTCTGGCGCAATTCTGAGCCTGCGGCCTGATTGCCAATCTTTCGCTTGGTCGGCCCGTTCACGCAAGTGATCAACGTTACTGGCTTCGCCAATTGGTCCGCTATTTTCAACCATAATATTCCGCTAGTGATCCACCAAACAGGAGCCCAAGTATATCTAAATTCTAGCTATGTGATAGGCTCAAGATATGTCACCAGCGCCCATTCAAACGGCCGATCTCGACAAACTTCAGTTAATCAGCGTCGCCGCAAACCGCATTACAGATCTCGAAACTTTTTGCTGGGCGCTACTAGATTGGGTCAACGATCTCACCCAAGTCGAGGATTGCGTGGTCTATGTCAAACCTTTCACCATGGCCGAGTTACAAACCGCCCTAGAGCAGCTTATTTCTCTGGACTAAGGGCCCGCCTAAACTCTCCTTGAGCACTATAGGTAATGCTCGCTCCCGCGTACCCTACCGTTCGCAACTTAACGACGACTTCCTCATCGCTCCGGTTTTCCCAATACCAACCATGCTTGCCATCATAGGGAGCCACGTAGCTACCTCTTTCGGAATCGCCTCGACCTACAGAAAAACTAACAGAATCCTCGGGATCCGTGCCTTTTTCTTCACTATGAAAATCAAAGACAACCTCACCACCTGCACGCCATTGATAGAGCATGGCTTGACCCTGGTTCAGTTCGTACTTGTATTCGATAGATTCAAATGGATACAGCGAGAATTCAACCGCGTCTTCGATGGGGTCTCGAGTTTCTAACGAAAGTGCTGACACATCGTAGCCCGACATGCCACGGACACCCATCAAGGTACCAAGACCAGTTGGATCGCGGCCAAATTCAGCCGGTAACACAAACACTATAAAGACCACGATCGCAGCCAGTAGACTCAAACCAGAGCTTAACCAAATATTATGTGAAGATTCGCTCATGCGTGCAGACTAGAGCTCAACGATGTATTTGCTATGACACGCCCGACACACGTTGTAAATCGCCCCGCCCGCATTGAACAGGGCATCGGCATCTTTGGCCAACGCCGCTTCACGCGCTATGAGACCGGTACGAACCATACCTTGAGCGTATTCCACCCAATCACCCTCGTCGGCACGATAGCCGGGCATCATAAGTAAATTACCTGCTTCGGCGACCAGGGTTGCACTGTTTCGCACAGCGTCCCAGCCTGCCTGGTCGGTTGGCTGTAGATCTTCCTCTCCCTCTTCCGTCAGGATGAATCCAGCGGAATCCCAAATGCCGTCAGCAGCAGGCTCCACCACCCAAAACATAATGTCATGTACGCTTGAAGTGGCTTGATACGGCATTTCAACTTTAGCTTCTTCTGCGCAACCACCTACAGCAATTACGAGCAAACTCACCAATATTGTTTTATTCACGTTATTTCTCACGTTTCTGATCGCCTTCATTTCTTTTTAACCCCCAGCCATTCTCTACCCAGTGCACTTCGCAGATTGGATTAGCGCAACCACCACTTAAATATTTTCGCTACCAAGGGCGTCATTCGGGTTCGATTATAACCGTCGGCCAACCGTTTCAAAAATTCACTTCGCGTCGGATAAGGCAAGAGTACCTTAGCTAGCGCTGAGAGGCCCAATCCATTGGTAATCAGAACCATAACGCTGGCCAATAGCTCACCGGCTTCATCTGCGACGATAGTAGCAGCAACAATCTGATCACTTCCCTTCTTGGTACGAACCTCGACAAAGCCACCACCATCCACTTGGGTTCTGCTGCGATCTAACTCCGCAAGATCCCAATGATAGGTATCGTACTGATCCGGGCAATCGGGAACCTCTACCGAAGCCACCTCCGGCTGGGTATAGGTGCAGCGAGGCACGATCACACCTTTTACCGATGCCGTTGGCAGAAATAAGGCATTTTGCACAACCACGCGCGCTTGCGCGTCAGCATAATGAGTGAACTGTAGCCGCGCTGTACAATCACCCGCAGCGTAGATTTTTTTATTGCTGGTGCGAAGTTTATCGTCTGTTTGAATGAATCCCTGGGCATCTACTTGAACGCCAGCCGAAGATAGATCGAGCTCCGAAGTGTTTGGAGATCTACCAAGCGCCACCAGCAACCGTTCAGCTGAGACAGTTGTTTGCGCGACCACTTCTATACCGTTTGCAGATTGCCGAATTTCTTCTACTCCGGCACCCAGATGCAAATGAACGCCTAAAGCTAACAGTTCTTTTTGAACCGCTGCACTCGCGGCAGGAATTTCTAACGGTAGAACACGGTCTGCCAGCTCGAACAAATGCACTTCTACGCCTAGACGCGCGAACACCGTTGCCATTTCGGCGCCAATGGCCCCGGCGCCAAGAATAGCGAGCGAAGTAGGTTTTTGTGTCAGGTCGAAGATCGATTCGTTGGTCAGTGGGTTCGCTTCACGTAGGCCAGGAATAGGCGGCACAGCAGCCTTCGCACCAGTACAAATCACTATGCGTCTGGCATTGACTTTGGTGCCTGCGACTGTCAATTGACCGTTGTCGAATTTCGCTGCACCAAGAAACACATCTGCACCGAGCTCGTTGTACCTAGCCACGGAGTCATGTGGCGCAATACCTGCCCGCACAGCCCGCAGATGCTCGAAGGCATCGTCGAAGCTTACATCGGGGCGAGCCTTGGTTATTTCCAACAATGCCTTTGAGGGCACACAGCCAACATTCAGGCAATCTCCACCCATCATGCCTTGCTCAATCAACGCAACTCTCGCGCCAAGACCCGCAGCACCAACGGCGCTAATCAAGCCCGCAGGTCCAGCACCGACAACTGCCAGATGATAGTTGGGTTTCGGCGTTGGATTAACGTAGTCATCAGGACACAACAGAGAACGAGACTGCTCGTCATACTGTAGACCAGGGTAGTTCACGGTGTTTCGCCTCCTTCTAACTGCTGGTTGAGGGTCTGGGTAGCAATTCTGGTAATCACTATGGTCAACACAAGCGTTGCCGCTAAACCTACATAGAACAACCAACCTCCGAGATCTCCTGTACTGAAATCTCCATTTAGAAGCGAGGACAGGTCAGACGCGACAGAACCGAGATAAACATAGAGCAGCGTCCCAGGGATCATGCCTATCCACGACACGCCAACATAAACGCCCAAGCGCACCGCAGTTAACCCCAGGGCATAGTTAAGCAAGTTAAAGGGGAAAGCAGGAGACAGACGCGTAAGCAGCACAATGAGCGCGCCTCGCGCCTTCACAGCTCGATCGAGGGCGGCAAACTTAGGAATGCTTTCAAGCTTCGATTCTACCCACCCGCGGGCAAGAAATCGTCCTACTAAGAAGGCCAATGTTGCACCACAGACGCTGGCGAACGATACCAATGCAAATCCATAAGTGAGCCCAAACACAAAACCCGCACCCAGCGTCAAAATGGAGCCTGGCAGCATCAAGACGGTAGATACGATGTAAAGCAATACATAGGCAATCCAGGAGATGGTTGGGTTGGCTTGTATCCAAGCGAGTAGATCTTGTAGAACATCTGCTATTGGCAGTAACCATGCAGCAACTAACAAGAGCACAACCAAGACTGGTAGTAAAAGTGCTTTCAAATTGACCTCTAAGGCAAGTTTAGGTGTTTTAGTTGGTGTTCGCGCATCGTCTCTACACGCTCACGCTCTATCTTCAGTGCCTTGCGCGTCTTCAAATCCATACGGACGGCAGCAGCTACGGCGGAACAGCTAAGCTTACCAGTTGAGTCATCAAACACTAAGTGAACAAATTTCTGTACCTTGGCCGAGGCTTCAGACAGCCCCGAATAAATCGAAAAGCGGTGGTCTAGGCGTAGTTTCTGATGGTATGCCAAGCGATACTCAAGAACAGCCCCTCCTTCATTACCGTTCTCGTCTTGTTCCCCAGCACCCAGCAAGGTCCAAAGGTGGGGCATTGAATCAGATATGCGACCCATGTGGCCTGCGGTTTGCAGGTCGCCACTTGCAGTCACTTCATCAGCCGAAATTACACCACGACCAATCAGGCGAAAGCCAAACTCGTCTACTTGACTCCTCGCCAAGCCCGCGTAGGTCGTGTCCTCATCCACCACACCGCGTGGGGCACAGTAGTCAGGCAGCGTTGCGCTGAAGTCTGACGGCGCGGCACCTGCCAACTCAGAGTTCTGAGGTGGATCTAGAACCATTTGATGTATACAGGTACACAGCACATCCTGGTTAGCGCTATGACGTAACTCTGTAAGTGCAGTGACATGTCGCCCACTAATCGCGATCAACGCGAAATACCCAGACAAAGGAGTAGCCAACCTAGATTCTTTAAGGAACCTCAGATGTTGTACCGATACTTGGTGATTCAGCGTTTCCGCTGAGGCCACCCTACCCTCAGCCAACAAGCCGTTGAGCAATGTTTGCACATGCTTGGCAACATAGAAGCGTACGTTTAGATGGGCATTTTCATCACATTCCCATTGATTCACGCTGCTACGGAACGTTAGCTCCATTGCGACTTAGTCCTCCGCGACCTAGCACCCCAAAACGCCATATTAGCTGCCGCTAAATACCGGCGTCTTCTTCTCTACAAACGCAACCGCCGCACCTTTGTGATCGTCTGTCATAAAACAACGAACCATGTGTAGCGCTTCTCGATCGAAGGTATCACTGAGACTGCCACCATAGGCCATGTTCAGATTTTTCTTCATGTATCCGACAGCAACGGTAGGCAAGGACGCAAGCTCCAGTGCAAAGTCCGCAACGGCCGCTTCGTATTCATCTGCGTCGGCGACTCTGTTAACCAGGCCCATATCAAAAGCTTCCTGGCCACTGACTACCTTGGCCGTAAAATACAACTCACGGGCCTTTGCTTGACCAACAATGTAAGGTAAGAAAAACGAGCCACCGTAGTCTCCGGACAAGCCGACTTTAGAAAACGCAGTAGTCAATTTCGCGGTGTTTATCGCAATGCGCAAGTCACACGCCAGCGCCAACGAAAAACCAGCGCCCGCTGCTGGACCAGGAATGGCGGCCAAAGTTGGCTTCGGCATTTCATGCAAAATTCGAGATAACTCCATGCCCTGTCGCAGGCCATGACTACGACCTTCCAGATCAAAGCCTCGAGGCTTTGTATCGGCAGACGAATCACTGGCTTCAGAGGCAAATCCCTTTACATCTCCACCGGCGCAAAAGGCGCCGCCTTTGCCTGTTAAAACCACACAACGAACATTGCGATCTTGCGCCAGGCGAGGCAAAGCCTCTGTCATGGCGGTCATCATTTCACCACTCATAGCATTACGTGCTTCAGGACGATTCATGGTTAAAGTGGCAATGCCATTTTCTTGAGTTTCGATTAAGTGTTCGGTCATGTGAGCTCTCCTTCGACGGTTAAGTAAATCTAATCTGCTACCCTAGCGCGGCTCAATAAATAGAACAACCAACCCAAGCCGATGAGGCCTAGGGCGAACCCCACTTCGATTGGCTCCTGAAAGGCTACATAGACCAAAGTCCACAGTGTGATAGTCATAAATACCACCACAGGCAGTGGATACAGGGGTACTTTGAAGGGTCTTGATAAGGCCGGCTCCCTCTTGCGTAACCGCCAAACACC
>JBNMMV010000055.1:0-16372 GCA_051270205.1 Limisphaerales bacterium | reverse complement strand
TGCTTCGCCACCAAAACCTTACCCGTTGCAACATCGACAGCGACCGCGGCGACAGAGGCTAACGCAGGCGCATCAGGCCCAGCTGCGTGGAGGTATGGAGCGCTTGAAAGGCCGATGAAGAGGACCACTAAACACCTATACAGAGTACCAACGTCCAATTCTTTCAATCTCAAAATTCTCATTGTGAAAAGACAGTTTAGCGTGAACACTGTCAGTAAGTAACGACAACGAGCAACGAAACAGGTGCGGATCCTTCAGCTGATTATTTTCACCGGCGCATTGCTCTCGGGGCAGACTTACGCTGATCCATTGGGCGATGGCAGCATACCCGTCGATAGATGCGACAGTCTTCGGCTCGACAAATGCCGACCGGCGCCACAGTCCACAGAGCACAACACACCAAAAATAGAGATCAAGCAGCATAAACCTCAAATAAAACGCTCGCTGAGCCTGCCAGAACAAAGTGCTAGTTTAGAAGACGGTGCATGTGAAGCGCATTTCAACATTTCTTATATGCAAATGCATGACCAGATCAAAGTAGAAACAAGCGTGCGCAACACAATATGCGCCGCATCCGGAGGCGACTACGCGCTTCGAATACGAACGGTTTCTGAATCTGGCGATGCCCAAACTCAGTCAATCGTCCAGTCGTGGTCACGACTGGACGGCAAAGATTGGGTCGAGACGGACTACTACCCCATGGATCCCAATTCGAGATTACTTTGGGTTCGCGTCAAATCAAATCGAAAAACCGCATGTCTCTGTGACACATGAGCGAGATAGTCCACCTCGATACTAATTCCAACGCCCTGGCAGATCGGTTGACACTGCTTTCTTCTAACTAAGGTACCCAAACAATGCAATATACAAGAATCTACTCCGGCGAAGATGGACAATCACATTTCGAAGATGTCGATTTCGACATGGAAGATCGGGGTGAAATTGGTCGTTTCTCGACCCTTTGGAATGGTCCAGGCGCCATTTTTCGGGAGGTCGGAGGAAACTATAACTACGATTTTCACTGCGCACCACGGCGGCAATTCGTGGTCAATTTAACCGGATCAGTCGATATCGAAGTGGGAGATGGAACCATCCGCCGCATGGAGGCAGGCAGTATTCTGCTCGCAGAAGATACTACGGGGCAGGGTCATATCAGCCGTGCGGTGAACAACGAACACCGCACCTGCATTTTTTTACCGCTAGAAGACTAGTGCTACGCGCGGCTGACTAAAAAACCTGTTTGAGGAAAGTGTACAAATAGAGCACCAGTTTCATCTGAGCTGCGCTCTATCACCACCTCTTCACTGGACATTGCAACGAGGCGGCCTGGGACTGGGATACAGCCATAGTCTGTAGGTGCAACCGTGACCTCTTCGCCCACCGCAAAAGTAGTTTCGCTAGGAAAATCCAATTCTGGTAGCGCGGGTTCACTTGCCGCAGCAGCTGCCAAGGCCAGTTCACCTGTACTCTCCACAATTTGACCATGGCCAAAAGCAGCCATGCGTTCATACCACGCTTCTACATTTTGGTAACCATCGGTCAACGCTGCGTTGACTGGGTTGTTTTTCAAGAACCAAATATTGTGATACATCGAGAAATCTGCGATCGAGGGACGATCGCTAAACAGAAAATCAGATTCCAGACTGCGGTTCATATCATTTAGAACTTGCGTGAGAATTGCCATAGCAGCCTCTGGCGCCAAACTCACAATGGGCGCATCACCCGAGAGTTCGGCACGATCCTTGACGAAAGCTTCCATGTCAGTTTCCGACATCCGCGACATCATTGAACCCAGCGCTTCGGGTCTAAAATTGAGCGCCACCGTGGTACGAAAAAGATGCGTATCCGCCCAATCGGCGATGCGGTTGGCTGCGAACCCTGGGGCGTACAAATCCGAGTTGTCGCAGTGACGCGCCAAGGCTTTGGCTATGATCTGGGTATCGCAATAGACGTTGGCGCCAATTTGCAGCACCGGCGTACGCCTATAACCACCCGACAAGGGCATAAGGCGTGGCCTGGGCATGATCGAGCCAATCGTCACTGAATTCCATGTTTGGTCAAGATAGCCCAGCATTAGCCGGATTTTTTCAGAAAATAGTGATGCGGGGTAGTGATGTAGATATATCATCATCACAGTATGGTAGCGAAGCCGATCCAATTCTACAGTTATTAAGATTTGCCATGTTATGACGGTGTTGCTGGCAGATTACTCACAGGAAAATTTATAGTTGGACCTTACCAACAAACGAATTATTGTCACCGGCTGCGCCAGCGGCATGGGAGCAGCAACCATTCGCTGCTACGTGAATGCTGGCGCATTAGTGGTGGGTATGGACTTGACCGATGACGCAGGCGAGAAGGTATGCGCAGACGCCACCACCAATGGCGCGGGGAGTGCCACGTATATGAACGTAGATGTCGCCGACAAAGCCCGCGTAACTGCAGCATTTGCCGCGGCGGTAAAGCACCTGGGCGGTCTTGATGCACTCGCCCACCCCGCCGCTATTCATCGGGCCGGTTCCGCTACCGAGGTATCTGTTGAAGATTGGGATCTCATGTTTGCCGTGAACGTTCGCGGCACAATGCTCACCAATCAGGCAGCCCACCCTTACATCAAAGCAGCGGGCGGTGGATCTATCATCAACTTTGGCTCGATATCCGGCCAACGGCCTGAACCCACCGCGTCAGCGTACTCGTCGGCCAAGGGTGCCGTGCATTCCTGGACACGAACGGCTGCAGGCACTTGGGGAATAGATGGAGTCAGGGTGAACGCTATTTTGCCAGCCATCGCTACCCCTATGTACCACGAAGCTCGCGCTAACTTTACCGAACAAGAGCGGGAGGAAAGCTATTGGCGCAATATGCAGAGCATCTCGTTGGGTGAGGAGTATGGTGATCCCGATGAAGACCTTGGACCCGTTATGGTCTTCATGGCATCGGACGCCTCCAAGTTCATCACTGGGCAACTGATCCCAGTGGACGGTGGCCAGCACAACGTTCGTTGATCACTCAGTGGTGAGCCTTGTCCAAACACCCTACAATGCCAATCTCATTCGCAGCAACGACAAGGTAAATTACAGTCCAATATGAAACATTCAATGCCGTTCCTACTTGTCACCTATATTTTACTCGCAACAGCTGCACAAGCAGCGGAGAACCCGCCAGCCAAACCACTACAAATAACTGCAACCATTACCCTCGCAGGGTTGTTGGCGGAAGGCGCAATACCCTCACTCAAAGCAGAAGATGTCCTTGTTATCGATTTACGAACCGCGGAAGAAGGCATTCAATCCGAAGCTGACACCCTCAAAGCAGCGCAAATCCAATATATAAACATTCCAATGGGCAGCACTCCACTGGAACGTACGACCGTCGAACGTTTTTCAAAACTGATCGGTGAGAACTCGGAGCGTAAGATTCTGGTCCACTGTTCATCCGGCAACCGCGCCGGTGTGATATGGGCGGCACACCTCATGGAACACGGTAGCACAGCGGCAGATGCTCTCGAAAAAGTACTGCAAGTGGTGACTAAAGAACCTGCACGCCAAGCCATCATTGGGTATGGAGAGAGGTATCATAACTAACCCAACTTAGGAGTATTGTTGTAAGTGTTTGCGTCTGAGATACCGATCCGCGGCATTGATGCGATTGGAATTCTCTTCATGCTTTCAACAGCAGCTGTTCTGCTGCACCCCAAAATCCGAGATGCGGAGACATGGCGCGCTACGGTGACGCCACTGGCATCAATCATCGGCAGCGGATTCCTTATAGTCGCGCCGCTGTTGGCTCATGTCGCCGGAAGTTACGCGACTATTGCGATGCTTGCCGTGGTACTTATTGCGTTCTGGGTTGGTTCAGCAATTCGGTACAATATCCAGGGAGAGTCTCTTCTCATTTTCAGCCCTGATCTGGTCTGGGCGAGACAGGTCGAAAAAATCTCAGACGTTATGCTTGCAGTTGCTTACGTAATATCTGTTGCTTTCTATATTCGACTCTTGGCTGCATTCGCGCTCGATTCATTCGGCGCTTCAACCCCTTCCGCTTCAGATCTGCTGGCCTCAGCGATTCTTCTGTTTATTGCATTTTATGGTTACTTCTTTGGCTTGCGCGGACTTGAACGCCTAGAAGAATATTCTGTGACAATTAAGCTCGCGATCATCACCTCGCTGCTTATATGGTTGCTGCATCATGATGTTTCCCACGGTTATAGTCTGGCAGGAATTCAGGCTGATGAAGCGACTCTTTGGGACAAGCTGAGAGTGCTCGCTGGCATGCTACTGGTTGTACAAGGATTCGAAACATCCAAGTATCTTGGCTCGGCCTATTCCCACGACATGCGAATACAAACGATGAGGCGCGCGCAGTGGATCGCAGCATTCATATATGTAGGGTTTGTTGCACTCATCCTACCGTTAACAATTAGCTTACCGCAGGGAGAATTAAGCGAGACTGCATTAATCGAGCTCATTCAGACCGTTTCACCAATACTTGGTGTGCTCTTGGTTGTTGCAGCCATCTTGAGCCAGTTCAGCGCTGCCATTGCCGACACTCTTGGCGCAGGCGGCATAGTCAGTCAGGAATCCAATAACAGCATAGATGAGCGAAAAATTTACCCCATCATCTCAGTTGGCGCGGTAGTGCTAATATGGACAACAAATATTTTCGAACTGGTAACTATAGCTTCCAGGGCTTTCGCTTTATTCTACTTCCTCCAAGCCCTGCTAGCCGCACGCCACGCTTGGCGTTTCGAAACGGGGCACTCGCGACCACTGATCATTACACGCCACATGGCGTTAGCAGCTGTCATGTTGGCAGTTGTAATATTCGCAAAAGCGGCAGAGGCGTAAAGACTATAAAGTAACGCATAGAGTCTAGATCTAGGGAAACATCAATGACAGAACGGACCTTTTCAGGACGACGCGCCCATAGCATGGCCGAAATGACTGAGCTCAATGCGCGCACTTTCGACATGAAAGAAACTATGGCTTCCATCGCAGCCTACCAGCCTCGTCTAACAGATATCATCATCTCCCCGGCCGGTAAGTGCGGTACAACTTTGCTGCAGCAAACGTTCAATACGCTGCGCACTCATGGCGACATGGATTTCGATGACATCTCCCGTGTCGTGCCTTGGATCGAAACTTCAAATACATTAGCGATCGACATAAACGCAGAACAAGTAGCCGAGCCGCGCGGATTCAAAAGCCATCTCTCCTGGGATCACGTACCGAAAGGGGCGAAATACATTGTTTCGCTACGTGACCCACAAGATGCCTACGTTTCTGGGTTTCGATTCATGGAAGGCTGGTACATTGAGCCCGGCACGATTTCCTATGAGGAGCATTTCGAACAGACAAAGCGTGGTCGAGGTAAGGGTTTAGACCACTGGGCTCATCTCGTCAGCTGGTGGAAGCGCCGAGACGACCCAAATCTACTGCTGATGTCTTATGAACACATGATCGAAGACCCTGAGCTTACCATTAGGCGAGTGGCCCGATTCTGTGGAATCCCTTTGGATGCCGAGCTACTTGCATTAACACTTGAGCACACCTCCCGATCATTCATGTTAGAGCACAAAGATCGGTTTGATGACGCCATGATGCGCGAACAATCAGAGCGACTGGGTGGCCTCCCTGCCGGGAGCGACTCGGCCAAAGTACGTGAAGCAGGCTCGGATAGACGCAAAAGTGAGCTACCTGAATCTATCCGTTTAGAATTAGACGAGATCTGGCAGACAGATGTGGCACCGGAAAGCGGGTGTTCAGACTACGCTTCCCTGGAAATGGGACTGCGCAGGCTCGCCGAAAGATCATAATGTAGCTCAGCGCGGTTATCCGCTATATCAAATCGAGCAGCGCTATTTTACGATAAGCGCTCAGCTTGAAACCGCGTTCGGTAAAGCAGTAGAGAAATGATTTGGAAATAAAGACTCACGCCGGGTTAACTACTCTCATCTTTCTGTGCATAGGCTGCACGCCCTCTACGTCGACACCAGCGTTGGGCACTTTAGAACGAGATCGTATCGATCTCACCGCCGATTCAAACGAGCCAATCGTGCAGGTAGTCGTCGTTGAAGGGCAAGCCGTCACAGCCGGAGACATCCTAGCTATACAGGATTCCACGCGCGCCGTGGTTGCACTCACGCGCGCTCAAGCAGACGAGGCAGTCGCCAAGTCCGTACTCGCCGAAGCGGAGCAAGGACCCCGTCAACAGCAAATAGAACAAGCGCGCGCAAGACTTCGTGCTGCAAATAGTGCAGTTGCAACAAATCTTCACGAACTTAATCGAGCGCACACGCTAGTAGAACGCCAACTCGTGTCGCGTAGCATCGTCGACAATGTCGAGGGGCACTATGAAGAAGCGCTTGCCAAGCAAGCGGAAGCTCAGGCTGCGTTGGCAGAACTACTCGAAGGGACACGCTCGGAAGAAATTGATCAAGCACGAGCCCGTCACGCGGCAGCCGTGGCAATCGTTGATAACCTGAAAATCACCTTAGATCGATCCCGCCTAATTGCACCGGTAGATGGAACCATCGAGTCACTACCTTTCGAAATTGGCGAGCGCCCATCGGCAGGCGCGAGCGTAGTCACCTTGCTCGCCCAAGCGCCAACCTACGCGCGTATTCATGTGTCAGCCAGCATCCGTGCAAAGCTATCAATTGGCGCGGAAGCGCTCATCAGGCTAGATAGTACTGAGGAACCACTGCAGGGCAAGCTGCGTTGGATTTCCACCCGAGCCGCGTTTACACCGTACTTTGCACTGAATCAGCATGACCGCTCCCGGCTCAGCTATCTCGCCGAGGTCGACGTAGTAGACAACCCGTCACAGCTGTTGGTGGGTGTGCCGGTGGAAGTGATATTTCCGGGCATCACCGATGACTGAATTGGCCATCGAAACATTCGATTTGACCCGGAATTTCGGTGAATTGGTGGCAGTAAATCGATTGAATTTGAGCATTCCAAGGCAAACAATCTATGGCTTTCTTGGCCCCAATGGCAGCGGTAAATCGACAGCGATTCGAATGCTATGCGGACTGCTCAAGCCAACCAACGGTCGAGCCACGGTACTCGGCGTTGATGCTGAAAATCAGGCTGAGTTGATCAAACAAAAAATCGGCTATATGACTCAACGCTTCTCACTCTATACAGACTTGACCGTGCAGCAAAACCTGGAGTTTCTGGCGCAGATTTATGGGCTTGATAAAGCGAACCGACGGTCAAGAGTCCACGCCCAGCTCGAACGATTCGCGCTAACAGATAAGAAGTCGCAGTTGGCGGGTACGCTGAGTGGCGGCCAACGCCAACGGCTTGGGTTAGCGGGCGCGACAATTCATGCACCAGAACTCCTATTTCTAGACGAACCCACCAGTGCGGTTGATCCTGAGAGTCGGCGTGAATTTTGGGAATTCCTGTTCGATTTAGTGGCAGAAGGCAGCACCATTTTGGTTACAACCCACTTCATGGACGAGGCCGAACGATGTCATTCTCTCGCCATTTTGGACCAAGGCGTACTGGTCGCTGCAGGCGCCCCAGAGACACTAATTAATGCAATACCCGCCAGCGTCGTAGAAATTATCGCACCCAATACTCGTCAGATTCGCGAGCTATTGCTGCCCGACCCAAGAATTAGCGATGTCGCGCAGATTGGCTCACGATTGCATGCCTTACTAGACTTAGATTTAGACGATCCGGTGGCTTACATAGACGATTTACTACGACGCCACAGTATCACTGGCCAAACCAAAATTATTCGTCCCAATCTCGAGGATGTTTTCGTTACGGCAACACGCAAGGTAGCTAGGGTTTGACCGTTTCTATCGAACGCGTGGGGGCCATTCTAACAAAGGAATTTAGACACCTTCGTCAAGACCGGCTCACCGTCGCCATGATCGTCGGTATTCCGCTGGTAATGACGCTGCTGTTTGGTTACGCCATCAATAATGATGTGCGCGGGTTGACGGCAGCTGTAGTTGACGAAGCCAATACTCAAGCATCCCGCGCGCTCATCAACAGCGCGCGAGCATCACAAGTAATTGATCAAATTATTCCAATGAGCAGCACCTGGGCGATGCAACGCGAAATGGTTAAGGGTCGAATTGCTGTAGGCATCCACATCCCCCCAGATTTCGAACGTCGGCGGATCCTCCAACAGAGGCCATTGGCGCAATTGTTGGTTAACGATAGTGATCCGGTAGTACTTGGCGCTGTACGTGGAATAGCCAATTTACCACTTCACAGTATTGACCAAAAGGAGATAGGTCAAACCTTCGCACTACGCGCGCTGTACAATCCCGAACGACGGTCGTCCTTATTCATTGTTCCTGGATTGTGTGGGGTCATTCTCACTCTCACCATGGTCTTGTTCACCTCGATTGCGATCGTTCGCGAGCGAGAGCAAGGCAACTTAGAGTTGCTAATCGCAACACCAATACAATCGATTGAATTGATGACCGGAAAAATACTGCCGTATGTGTTGATCGGCTTTTTGCAGGTCTCGCTTATTCTGGGTATAGGGTCGTTGTTATTCGACGTACCCATGCGCGGTTCGCTACTCGATTTCTATTTATCAGTAGGCATTTTCATCGTCAGCGTGCTTACCTTAGGGCTGGTGATTTCGACTTTCGCTAAGAGCCAATTTCAAGCATTCCAGATAACATTCATGACATTCCTACCACAGCTACTACTGTCAGGGTTCATGTTTCCATTTTCAGGTATGCCGCAGTTCGCGCAGTGGCTAGCAGAAATCTTTCCTCTTACACACTATCTGCGCATCGTCCGAGGAATTGTGCTGCGTGACGCATCCTTGAATCAGTTGTCATCCGACTTGTGGCCACTGGTGGTATTTTTTGTGGTTGGATTAGTCGTGGCTACCATGCGATTCAACAAACGATTGGATTAAGTCATCGAACAGGCTGTGCTGATTCAATTTCATTCATGGGTCGATCGTCTGCGACCGATTTAAGTGTATCCATTTCAGAAAGAACCTCACTGAGGATTTGCAATTGCTCGGATGCATCGGCGAACTGCTGTTCACCTGTTGCAGTTAGGTAGGCATCAAAGGCAGCCTTGGCCACCCTCGCAAGCTCCTCCATTGGCATTGTGCCGTTCGACAATACGGTTTGCATGGTTGTCGGTGTCGCTTCAAACAAGCCCAGCAACGCCTCTTCAAAAGTCTCCGCGTAGCTGAACTTGTCACCCTGCATAACAGCTACCAGCCGCAATTCTGGGTAGGCAGCGGTCTCGGCGCGCAGGTATATGGGCTCTACATATAACAGTGAATCGTCTATAGGAATGGCAAGCACATTTCCGCGGATCACTTCAGAGCCCTGCTGATTCCACAAAGTTAATTGTCCTGACAAGAAAGAATCCTGATCAATCTTGGTTTCAACCTGCTGCGGCCCGAGCACCCTCTTTTCCTTAGGAAACGTATACGCAATGAACCGACCGTAATTGTCACCGTCTGACATGGCCGCGATCCATCCTATCAACACCTGTCTGTTCTTTGGGGTGAACGGCAGGATCAATACAAACTCAGCCTGGTCCGAGCCTGGCTGTTCCCACATGACGTAATACGGTTCTACGGGTTTAATTTCTTGATAGTGTTTTTCGGTAGCGCGGACCCAAACGTCCTCCTGGTTATAGAACACTTCTGGATCGGTCATATGATAACGCGCAAACGTGAGACCCTGTACCAGCAGTAAATCCTGCGGGTAACGCACATGCGCACGAATGCCTTCGGGCATTTCCTGTCTAGATTTGAAGACCCCCGGAAGCGCGCGCTGCCAAGCATTGATGATTGGATCATCGGGCTCAAAAATGTACAGCTCTACGCTACCATCATAGGCATCAACTACCGCTTTTACCGAGTTGCGAACATAATTTTCGCCGTCAAGGCGTTGTACTGTACGTTCACCAATTTCCGGCCCTCGATACTCGATTTGCTCATGAGAATCGAACGGTTGACTGTAAGGGTAATAGCTGGAGCTGGTATAGGCATCGACAATCCAGACGAGCCGCCCCTCGACTGCCGCAATATAAGGGTCCTGGTCGAATACCAAGAAGGGCGCAATTTTCTTAACCCGCTCCTGAACTTGTCTATGATAGAGAATCCGGCTTTCCTCGTGAGGGTAGCTCGAAAGTAGTAATAATGTCCCATCGAATTTCCAGCCGAACAAGAACCTTCGCCAGAAGTTGTTGAGAACGACGCCACCGGTTCCGTCATAGTGCGTGTAAACGTTTTTATCGCCGCTCGGATAGTCGAATTCTGGTTCAGAAGTATTAACGATAACGTGTTCTGTCGTCATCTCTCCGTAATATATTCCAGGACGGTCAACACGTAACTCTGCAGCCTGGGTGACTGGTGGTATGTCTTTGACCAACATGTTTGGTAGCCCTTCAGGTGTGAAGTCGCTGACGGGAGCTAACGTATAACCATAGCCATGGGTGTATTTAAACCGTTGATTAACGAATGTCCGACTCTGTACAGGAAGGTTACGTTGCGCGAGCTCCCTCGCTGACACCATAACCTGCCGGTAACGATCGCCAATTTGGTAGCGATCGATGTCTACATCAACGAATTCGTAGTAAAGGCGGATTTCTTGGAATTGTTTGTACACCGCGTCAAGAGCCTGCCAATCCCACAATCGCACCTCGGACAACAGATGCTTGTTGTCTGCGGCGGAAGCTTCCGTTAGCTGGGTTTCGGCAGGGAACTGTTTTACTTCGATTTCATCTAGTTGGAATGCCTTGCGAGTAAACTCGATATTGCGTTCGATGTACGGGATTTCAAAAGTAATCTCATTGGGTTTGACCACTAACCACTGCGTGAGTTGCGGCGCCGCGACCACAAGCACCATCCACAGTCCACCAATGGCAACCCACGCACCCAAAACAGCTGTCAATATTGGTGGGCCAATTGGCAACCAGCGTTTCACAAGACGCGTCATAAAGCCACGAAAGTGCGCGCTAAGGGGTAACGCTCCAGCGACAATAAATACCAAGCACAATACCAACAACCCAGGGAGCCTGACGTGAACATCGGTCCAACCGGGTCCCATAACCACACCCATCTCCGAGTAGAGCAGATGGAAAACACGCAAAAAGGCACCGAATGCGAGCACTATTGCCAGTAGTAAGCTGGCCAACGGGATTAAGAGCGGAATCGTCGGTGCGGTAAATTCGGTTTTTAGATTAATGAGTCCAGAACCGTCATCTCGAAAGCACAAAACGAAGACGAGAAGCGAGACAGTAATGATTAGGCAAAGACCGAAGAGCTCATCCAACAGCGGCAGTGTGAACAGATAAAATCCTACGTCCAAACCCAACATTGGCTCAACGACACCCACCGCCTCACTATTGAAGTAAAGAAGCACCGTGGGCCAGGCACCAAGCCCCCAGACAATACCGACGAAGGTGGCGAGCCCGATGGCCATCCGCCGTAAATGAAAACCGGAATGGCGCAGTAATGCCAATGCTGGGATGACGGCAATTAAGACACTCGCCACAACCACAAAAATTCGGGTAACGGTAAAGGTCCAAAATCGCCCAGTGAATCCTAAGGCGTCATACCAAAGATATTCCGCCGAGATGACCATCGTGACGACCAACAGCGCAGCGCCTGCAATGAGCGTACCGCCTAACCAAACACGTGACCTGCGCCTAGCGGAAGAACCAATTAACCAGAAGCCAAAACCTAGCAAGCTTCCTAGTAGCAATACGTACATAAACTCGCTCCATTGAGAAAGCTAGCCTGGCACTTGATTGTCTAGTGCAACATTGGGGCTTGTACGTAGTTTGGCCGAATTTTTCTGGGGTTTTACTTGGCTTTGATGCGTACAACATAGACATCGCAGGGTGCACCATGAAGAACACCATTTGCAGTAGAGCCCAGAATTAGGCCTAAGCCGTGTCTGGCATGACTCCCAATTACGATAAGGTCTGCATTACTCGTCTCTGCCAAGTTACGAATCTCATAAGCAGGATGACCAATAACAACCGATTTTTCGCACTGAATTCCAAATTTCTTCGCCAGCGCGCTTTGGCTCTTCTTCGCAATTTCAGCCGCTTCCTGTTCAATGTTCACTGTCGAGGTTGCCATCATGCTGTATTCGGTACCGTAGGCGTAAACGACGGGCGCAATGGCGGTGATCAGAGAAAATGTCACATCACTATCTCCGGCGATTTCCTTGGCAGCGAGAATAACCTCACCCGCCTCCTCCGAACCGTCTATCGCGATCAAAATGTTCTTGTTTGCCATGATTTCTTCCTTCCCTTTGTTATTTTATTTCCAATTGCATTCAACATTCTTGCCACACGGGCTCATGATGACGAAAAGGCAGTTTGACTGAAGCAGCCAAAAAAAACATCTAAGTAGATTCCCTAATATTAGCCATCTCATTTTTTGACACTATGGGCGCCAAGAAGACAGCCTTCTTAGGTGACATCCCGACCCCCTATCACCCCGACCTGGGAAGGCTTTCTTCTTACTCAAACCTTCCCTTCGTCAAACCAATGACCCGTGCGATTGACAAACGCTACCAACGATAGCATCACCGGTACTTCAACCAAAACGCCAACCACGGTTGCCAAAGCAGCGCCTGAGTTTAGCCCAAAGAGAGAAATGGCCACGGCAACAGCCAATTCGAAGAAGTTGGAGGTACCGATTAAGCAGGCCGGCGCAGCAATATTGCGCGGCAGTTTTATTGCCCTGGCTGCAATATATGCAATCGCAAAGATTGCATAAGTCTGGATTAGCAAGGGAATCGCAATTAACACGATGGTTTGCGGTTGGCCAATGATCTTTTCGGCTTGAAAACCAAAGAGTAATACCACGGTCGCCAGCAAGCCAACGATTGACCATGGCTTAAGCCTTTGCACGAACGCATCCACTCGCCCTGCTTGGAGATTCGTTTCCAGTCTTTTACGGGTGAGCACGCCAGCCACCAACGGCAGAACCACGTACAATGCAACAGACAGCATCAACGTCTCCCACGGAACAGCAATATCACTGACGCCTAGGAGCAAGGCCGTGAGCGGCGCGAATGCAAACACCATAATGATGTCATTGACGGAAACCTGTACCAGCGTGTAGTTCGGATCACCTTTGGTGAGCTGGCTCCATACAAAGACCATTGCTGTGCAAGGTGCTACGCCGAGCAAGATCATTCCAGCGATATATTCGGATGCGGATTGTGGGTCAACCCAATCTGCAAAGATCACTTTGAAGAACAACCAACCTAACGCCGCCATAGTAAATGGCTTGATCAGCCAATTCACAACAAGCGTCAGCACAAGACCTTTGGGCTTCTCGCCTACATCCTTGATTACCGAAAAGTCGATCTGAACCATCATCGGATAGATCATGATCCAGATTAGAATGGCGACCACGAAATTTACGTGCGCATATTCCAATCCCGCAACGACCTGGAACAACCTGGGACTTAGATTGCCGAATACCACACCAATGATGATGCAAAGGCTAACCCAAACGGAAAGATATCGTTCAAAAAGTCCCATGAGTGGTGTTGTCCCATGCAGTTAGACAGGCAGAACTACTTTGCCACGTTCCATTGTTAAGGGACACGACCCATAGCCATCATAAGCTGCTGTCGAAGCCAGCGATGTTCTGTTCAAATGCGCGAACAGTGGAAATCGGCGTGGCAAATTAGTAACGTTGCTCCCTTTTGACCACTCTCACTCGTCTAACAGGCCAGGAGAAAAGAGAGATGAGGCATATAATGAGCGGCAATTCTCATATTTTTAAAATAGGTTCGCACAAATGCAGCTAGTGCTTGGTTGGTTCATCGGTGCCGTTTTGGTTGCGGCAACTGTGTGGATTCACGCCACTGCAATTCGCCGAATTAGATTCCATTGGCGAAGACACCACGGCGGGGTTGCACGACACATAGGCGCGTTGTTCATTGCTCATTTATTTGAGGTAGGAGTGTTCGCAGTAGGCATGTACCTCACCGCTACCCAGTTGCAAATCGGCAGCCTCATAGGTGCAACAGTGCTAGATTTCCACGGCTATCTCTACTTTTCCATGGCAACCTACACCTCACTTGGACTCGGCGATATATACCCAACGGGGGAGCTCCGTCTACTCACTGGTCTCGAGGTTTTAACCGGATTGCTCATGATTGGTTGGAGTGCTTCTTTCCTGTTCGTCGAAATGCACGTGCATGAAGAACATGACAATCACCAAATCAAACAGGATCAAAGCGAAGACAACCGATGACTTTGGGACTTAGTATTTTTTTTCGACAATGCCACATCGAAGTGTACATACCTAGTTCTCGCACCTAGTTCTCTCACCTAGTTCCTGCTAAGACCGCTTTAATTGCCTCAACAAAAACATCTGGCAGTACAGGTTTGAGAAGTACTATCTCTACACCAAGTTCCCTAATTCTTTGAGTCACAGCGCTCTCTGGCCTGGCCGTGAGCCCTATAATCGGAATCGGAATCGGATTTCCGATGAGCGCCTCCACGACGGCAGCGCCACTGAGACCGTCGAGGTGAGGATCAAGAACCAAGCAGTCTATGGCGCCACCGTGGAGCCAGTCATCAAGAAAAGCCTGACCATGGGTGTAGGTTTTAATCTCCCATCCTTGATCCTCAAGCACCAGAGATATTGCATCTAGAATCGATACGTCGTCATCGACGACAACAATTACCGCCATTACATTTCACAATCTACTTCTTGCACCAAAGCGTATTGGTTAGAGCCCTAAGGTACTATGCGGGAATTCACCTATAGGGCCTCAGCTTGGGTCTTTGAACTGAGTGCAAGGTCAATGATCCCGATAAGCCGATCTGTATCTACAGGCTTATGCAATACAGTGCAATTCGATAGCTTAGCCTGCTCGATGGCATGGCCCGACGTGTCACCCGTCATAAGTACTGTCGGGACTTCCGGCATGAGCATTCTTGCGTAACGGATAACTTCCACTCCATTTGCCCCGGGTAAGCGATAATCAGAAACGACGACATCTGGTTTTAACCCTTCATTAAGCAACACAATAGCTGCGTCTCCGTCTAAAGCCGCCTCAACTTTAATTCCTGCAATCTCAAGCATCATGGTGGTTGCATCAACGATGGCCGGATCATCATCCACAAACAGGATGACAGGTTGCTCGTCGCGAATACTTGCTGCCTTCGGTGGTGCAACAGTACTCACGACCTCTATCGGTCGTCCTATCGGTACGTTGACGGAAAATGTCGATCCCTCACTTATAACTGAGACCACTTCCAGCGGATTGTCGAGCAGTGTTGAAATGTATTTAACAATGGAGAGTCCAAGACCAAGTCCGCGGCGCCGGTCTCGTACAGGATTGTCCAACTGGAAATATTCTTCGAATATTGTATCGATCGCTTCTTCCGGAATACCAATACCCGAGTCTCTGACCTGGAGTTTCAATTGGTCGCCATCTAGCCCACAAGAGACGTGCACACTGCCTGCATCCGTATAACGGATAGCGTTAGTGACGAAATTTTCCAAAATTCGTTGCAGTAGTGCAGGATCGCTGTGCGCTACCGCGTCGGTGGGCTCTACGATGAATGTTAGATCTTTTTCTGCTGCTGCAGGGGCATTGTCTACTACCAAGGCATCAAACAGCGTTTGAACCTCAAAATCTCGTTTCTCAGGTTCGATTGCGCCCGCATCAAGTTTGGAAATATCGAGCAACGCATCAAGCAGTTCACTCATCACGCCGAGCGACTTGCTGATCTTGGCACTTACTTCAAGCGCTTTGTCTGGTTTTTCTCTAACATATTTGTTGAGCACACTCAGGTAGAGGGCAATCGACTGTAGCGGTTGGCGTAAATCATGGCTCGCCGCCGCGAGAAAACGAGATTTGGTGGCCGCTGCCTGTTCTGCTGCTTCTTTGGCATTCTGCAGTACAGATTCAAACATCTTGCGTTCACTGACGTCGCGAATAGCGCTAGATATTAACAAGCCGGCGTCAGTTTTTACTGGGCTTAAACTGATTTCGATTGGGAATTCTGACCCATCCTGACGCTGACCATATAAAGAAAGATTCGAGCCCATCGGTCTGACTTGAGGTGAATTGACAAAGCCCATTCTGTGCGCATCATGCGTAGGCCTGTATCGTTCCGGCATCAACGTTTCAACTTGAGATCCAACCAATGCCTCACGTGCATAGCCGAAGAGTGTTTCGACTTGGGAATTAGCAAAAACAATCTGGCCGTTCTTATCGACAATGACTGTCGCATCTGGCGCAGAGTCTAAAAGGTCACGAATATGAGTTTCTTGCAGATCCATTAGCGCTCGCTGTAGCCGCATCAAAATATAAGGATACACCAATAGCGCACGACAACTACAATCTTAAGACATTCCGCAAGCGCCTCTCAGTTAT
>JBNMMV010000054.1:0-16389 GCA_051270205.1 Limisphaerales bacterium | reverse complement strand
ACAGCGGATACCGCCCGTACAAAACATGGCTACTTTTGGGGTTGAAGATTGGTCCAAGTTTTCGCCAACCCACTGCGGGAACTCGCGAAAATTGGTGGTTTCTGGGGAGCGTGCACCGGGAAAAGTCCCGATATCAATCTCGTACTGATTGCGCGTGTCAATGACGACCACATCAGGATCGTCTAGCAACTCGTTCCACGCCTCCACCCCGACATGCCGACCCGTCTTAGCAACGTCAAGATCTTCCACGCCAAAGGTAACAATCTCGCTCTTCAGCTTGACCTTGTAGCGATAAAATCCAAGGTTATTCGGGTCGATATCCGACCACTTGAAAGGAATTTCTCCATAGCTTTTAGACAAGAACTGAGCCATGGACTTGAGCGCTTCATGGGTCCCTATTAGGGTGCCATTTACCCCCTCTTTCGCCACCAAAATGGTGCCTTTGAGGGCGAGCTTCAGGCCCTCCTGTTGCAACACTGATTGATCGGCCGTGGGATCGTCAATCTCAACAAAACGGTAGAAAGTAAGCGCTCGGCGCTGAACGGCCACCTAGGTGGTTACTTTTGCGCAGGGTGGACTCATGGGTGCGGTACCAAATCGATCACGCCATTCAGATTCGGTGTACGTGTGAATCGCCAAAGCATGCATCCCGGCCGCGAACTCATCTTCAGCTAAGGCGTTAAGGCATCGATGGCGGCTGAGTCGACTCATACCCTCAAAATCTTCGGCCACAGCAGTGACTTTAAAGTGACTTTCAGCACCGTCTGGGACACTGTGATTTTGACTCTCGTCGACCACCTCAAGGTGGCTTAAATTGAGTTGAGCATCAAAGGCGTTGAACAAACGTTCTTGGCGGCTTGCCATGCCGGGTTCTCAAAGTAGTTAATTGAAACGCATTATAGATCAGTCGAGTTCAATTAGGGCGACTGTAATATTGTCTCGGCCACCACGATCCAGTGCGAGCTTGACCAATTCGGCCGCACAGGACTGTAAATCAACTATCTCCATCGATCGCTCAATAACGTCATCGGCGACCAGGTCCGACAAGCCGTCACTGCATAACAACAGCCGCCCTCTAGTAGACGTTGATCCTGTTTCTGGCTTCAACATGCCAGGCATGCCAAGCGCCTGAGTCAGTACATTTTGATTCGGTGCAGTGGCGAGTTGATCTTTGGGAATAATTCCTTCGTCGACCATACGCTGAGCCACAGTCTGGTCAGTACTCAATAAAGTGAGCTGCTCATCAACGTACTGATAAATACGAGAATCGCCAACATGACAGAATTCCGGACCCGATGGCTGCCAACGCCAGAGCACAAGCGTAGTGCCCATTTTTCCAACGTAGTTCTTGCCTTCGGCGTGTGCAAACACACCCTGATGAGCTTCAAGCAACACCGCTTCAATGCTCGCCTTGGATTCGAGAAATACGCGTTTGGCAGTGGCCACTGCTACACCACTTGCCTCCTCACCGGCAAGTAGACCGCCCATGCCGTCTGCGAGCGCGACCCAGCCGCCGACGTCATCAAAAGCTACCGCATCTTCGTTGTTGATCCTTACTAAACCCTGATGGGTTACGCTCACAATTTTCATACCGTGATTACGTTACCCGTGTTGGGTTAAACTATCCAGCAGCTAAATTATTTTAAAGAGGTGGAGTTATGCTGGCGATTTTGTCACCGGCGAAAACCTTGGATTTCGAATCCAAACTTACGACTAAAAAGTACACAGAACCCAGTTTTGTAGACGAATCCAGTCAGTTGATTTCAACTCTAAAAACCCTGGAGCCACAAGACATTGCGTCACTGATGAGCATTAGCGATAACCTCGCCGAACTCAATCACCGCCGATACCACGAATGGCAGCCTCGCTTTGATACACCTAGTTTTGGCACGGGGGCGGCAAGACCCGCAATCCTGGCTTTTAAGGGTGACGTCTATCTCGGCTTGCAGGGTCCGACCATGAGCGAACGTGATCTTACTTGGGCACAAAAACACATCCGAATTCTCAGCGGTCTGCACGGGCTACTACGGCCATTGGATCGTATCCATGCTTATCGCTTAGAAATGGGGACTCGGTTAAATACCAAACACGGGGCAAACCTGTACGAATTTTGGGGAGACAAAGTAGCCACGCGACTCAATGATTCGCTAGCGGAACAGCACACGGGATCTGGCGTTCCAGTGTTGATCAATTTGGCTTCAAACGAATATTACAAAGTCTTAGCAAAGGGTGACATCAACGCCCGGGTCATCAACGTCACCTTCAAAGAAGGTAAGGAAGGTGTCTACAAATTTTTGTCGTTTTTCGCTAAGAAGGCACGTGGTTCAATGGCCCGTTACATGGTCGACCAGCGTGTTAAATCAATAAGATCGCTCAAAGCTTTCGACTATGATGGCTATCGCTACAATGCCGAAATGTCCGTTGGGGATAATTGGACTTTCACACGAGGCTAGCCTCTACTACTCACCTAAATCAGAGAGTGTCGCATGACAGAAAATATACAAGACATCCCGCAAGCACAGCTCGAAGTCGAAGCCGCAGCGTTTCGCCGGCTTCTAGCACATTTGGACGAGCGCCGTGATGTACAGAACATAGACCTCATGATTCTCGCGGGGTTTTGTCGCAACTGTCTTTCGAAATGGTACAAATCCGCTGCAGAAGATCGTGGTGCGAGTATAGATTTGGAGGCCGCCCGTGAGCGCATTTACGGTATGACTTACGACGAGTGGAAAAGTAACCACCAACTCGAGGCTACCGCAGAACAATTGGCCGCCTTAAATCAACCCTCCACATAACCTTATGCATACACCACCAACAGGACTCACAAAAGTCTGGCGCGAATGGCGAGGTTTTGTCCTTTTTATAGTCATTATGATGATTTTTCGGTCGGCAATCGCTGACTGGAACCAGGTACCTACTGGATCGATGATCCCATCTATTTTGGAAGGCGATCGCATTGTTGTGGATAAGCTCGCTTACGACCTACGAGTTCCTTTTACATTCTATCGGCTCGCAAAAATCAGTGACCCTCAACGATCAGATGTGATTACGTTTGAGTCTCCCGAAGATGGCAAGCTACTGGTGAAAAGAGTGATCGGAGTGCCGGGCGATATCGTACAACTTCAACGTAACAAACTCTTGGTGAATCACGAACCTGCCGGGTACGAGCCACTGGCCGATACCGCAATCCCTACCTCACTGCACACGATTCTTCCCTATATCGAGGTCGCAGAAGAAACCCTGCTGGGTGCCAGTCGGACGATTATGGTATATCGCAACCGGCATCCTCAAATGGAAGATTCGTTCGCCGCAATAACTGTCCCCGAAGATCATTATTTGGTACTGGGTGACAATCGGGACAATAGCCAAGATTTTCGCGTCATTGGTTTCGTCCATCGAGATCTCATCTTAGGTCGGGCGAATCGAATTGCGTTCTCTTTGGATTACGAAAACTACTACGTTCCTAGGACGGATCGTTTCTTTCAGGCTCTACACTAGCGCCTTTCTTAGGACTAGGCTTTGGAATTAGCTTAGGCCGTGCCCTAATCCACCTTGCGGCTATTAAGGTCCCGAGTCCAAGCAAACCACACCCTACGAGCAAGCCAACGAAAAGCGCCGCCGTGCCGAGGTAACGTAGCGTCTCCTCACGCTCGATCCCATACTGATCACCCATCCAGACAATGGCTACAGTCACAGCAATGGCACCCAGAATAATCGTCCTTATAAGACGCATATTCTCAGGTCTTGAACGATCTATCGGACGGCTACGGGTACGTTTAGGTCGAGTCATAGGCTTAGGCAAGTTAGAATGCAGCACCCTACCAGACTGGTGCACCTAAAAACACAATGACGCCGCGCAAGGAATCGATGGATCTGCTTGGTACCACCCTGCTCATCGCCTTCAGTGCGCTGTTGGGTGTGAATCAGGCACTGGTGAAAATCGTCAACGACGGCTTTGCACCAATATTCCAATCTGGACTACGGTCGCTGTGTGCGCTGGCACCCGTGCTGATATTCGCCCTCATCATGCGCCGCAAGCTATCAGTGACAGATGGGTCGCTACCATGGGGGCTGTTGAACGGCATACTTTTTACCCTTGAATTCGGTCTTCTATTCATTGCGCTCGACTACACAACCGTTGCCAGGGCTTGTCTATTTTTTTACGTTATGCCGGTGTGGGTTAGTCTCGGTGCGCATTGGCTAGTACCCGGAGAGCCGCTCAATAGAAACAAAGTCATTGGCCTGAGTCTGGCGATATTGGGAGTTGCGGTCGCTCTCAATACAGACTTAGGTACAGCACCGGAGAACGCCTGGGTAGGCGATTTTTTAGCGCTAATCGCAGGCGTCTTTTGGGCTGGCATCGCCCTACTGACCCGGCTCAAATTAGACAAAGTTAGCAGCGAAATGAATTTGTTGTACCAACTGGTCGTGAGCGCCATCGTGCTTCTACTAGTCGCCTTCGTATCTGGTGATACCATTCGAGAGCCAACTGCCACCATCTATGCAATATTCACATTTCAAGTACTCATTGTGGTGGCCACTGGATTTATTATGTGGTTTTGGATCCTGAGCATCTATCCGGTCTCAAACATGGCTTCGTTCGGCTTGTTAGCACCAATTTTTGGCGTGGCTTTCGGATGGTACTTATTTGACGACCCACTTACTGTTGGATTTGTAATAGCACTATCACTTGCCTGTGGTGGAATTTTCATTGTTAACAAACCGACATGAATAAGAGTGTATTCAGCTTTTTCCTAACCACACTGTGCTTCCTCGCGCATGCCGAAGGTCCACATGGGGCAGACATAGTTTTGCGAGGAGGTCTGGTTTTCGACGGACTGCTGAACCCGGGGAAAATCCAAGACGTCGCCATATCAAACGATAGAATCACATTCATCGGCGACGCTAGCAATATCTCATCTGGGCTGGACATAGATGTCAGTGGCCTGGCAGTGACCCCGGGATTCATTAACACCTTGAGTTGGGCAACCGAATCATTGTTGTTGGACGGTAGAAGTCAGGGCGATATTCGTCAGGGTGTGACCTTGGAGGTATTTGGAGAAGGTACTTCAATGGGACCTTTGAACAATACGCTCAGGCAGGTACTCAAAAGCCGCCAAGGAGACGTCAAATACGATATCCCCTGGTCTACGCTGGGAGAGTATTTACAACATCTTGAGACGTCGGGTATTTCCACCAATGTCGCGTCATTTGTCGGCGCCACTACGGTGCGGACCTATGTACTAGGTTACGACGACCGCGCTCCAACCCTCGCTGAACTAGAAACTATGAAAGATTTGGTAGCACAGGCCATGCGAGAGGGCGCCCTGGGTGTAGGTTCTTCACTAATTTATGCACCCGGGTCATTTGCAAATACGGCGGAATTGGAAGCGCTGGTCGGCACGGCTCAAGAGTTTGGCGGTATGTATATCTCCCACATGCGAAGCGAAGGTGATCGCCTGCTTTCATCAGTTGATGAGCTAATCAGCATCGCAAAAAACACAGGTGCCGCGGCTGAAATTTACCACCTTAAAGTTGCTGGCAAAGAAAACTGGCACAAATTCCCGGCTTTGATTGAGAAGATCGAAGCAGCCCGTGCCGTGGGTTTAAAAGTATCAGCCAACATGTATACCTATACTGCGGGTTCAACGGGGCTGGATGCAGCTATGCCAACATGGGCGCAAGCCGGCGGCCTTTCGGCGTGGATCGCGCGGCTGAAAGATCCACAAACACGCAACCAAATCGCCACAGAAATGGTTGCGCCAACCTCCGATTGGGAAAATCTACTTCGCCAAGCTGGCCCAGAAGGGACTTTGCTGGTTGGCTTCAAAAACCCGGCTCTGCGCAAGTACATCGGTCAAACGCTAGCTCAAGTCGCAGAACAACGCCAAACCACAGCTCATGAAGCCGCGATGGACTTAGTGGTGGAAGATGGCAGTCGCGTGCAAGCCATCTACTTCCTTATGTCAGACGACAACGTTCGCCGGACAATTGCCCTACCCTGGGTTAGCTTTGGCTCCGACGCTGGCTCTTACACTGCAAGCGGGCACTTTCTTGCGCAAGGAACTCATCCGCGAGCCTACGGGAATTTTGCCCGCGTACTAGGAAAATACAGCAGAGATGAAGGTATTCTCTCACTGCCTGAGGCTATCCACCGATTAGCGTATCTACCCGCTAAGCGATTCAAATTACCAAACCGTGGCGCACTAAAGCCCGGTTATTTCGCCGATATCGCAATTTTTGATCCCAAAAGTATTACTGACAAAGCAACCTACCAAGATCCACATCGCTATGCGGTGGGTATGACCCATGTACTGGTCAATGGCAAGTTCGTCCTTTTAGAGGGTGAGCACACAGGCAACATGCCTGGACGTGTCGTCCGCGGTCCTGGTTGGCAGGGTTGGTCGCAGGAAGCCAAACTGAGTGAGTGAACCGTCAACGCGCTATGCGCGCATTATCTTACTCATTGCCTTGGTCGGGATGGGTTTCGGGTTTACGGTCTTGTTTGCAATTTTGGCACCTCTGGGTCGCGAAGTTGGTTTTAGCGAACTACAGATCAGCAGCATTATCGCTGCCTCTTCATTGGCAGTATTCCTAACAAGCCCACGCTGGGGGCGACTGAGCGATCGTTGGGGGCGAAAAAAAGTCCTTCTTATCGGCGTATTCGGCTACACGCTAGGTACCTTACTGTTTGCCTACGCTTTCCATCTAACGTTAACGGCTGTGTTGATACCCACCGTAGGGTACTACGCGCTGTTGATCACAAGAATCATGCACGCCTCCATAATGTCGGCGATGATGCCCTCCGCCAGCGCCTACATGGCAGACATCACCGACATAAGCACAAGGACTAAAGGCATGGGTGCGGTAGGCGCGGCCATTAACCTCGGTAACATTATCGGACCCGCTGTAGGTGGGCTGCTGGCTACCTTTAGTCTTTTGACACCGCTGTGGTTTGGCGCAGGTCTTGCGTTCGTTACAGCGCTATTTATCCTATTTATGCTGCCAGAATCTCCAGTGCCGACGACCCAACTTGCATCACAGGAAAAACAGAAGCCAAAACGACAGCTCAGCTACTTCGATCGACGAATATTTCCACTGGTGGTTGTAGGCGTAACTATGTTTATGGGTATGGCCCTAGTTCAACAAACCTTACCGTTCCGGTTTCAGGATGCACTCAACTTAACAGGCGTCGAAACCGCCCAAACCTTCGGGCTTGCCATGGGCCTCTCTGCGCTCGCCTCTTTGTCGGCTCAGTTGTTCATCATGCAACGCTTCGATCTGCGTCCCTTTCAGTGGATGCGAGTGACCCTCCCTATCTTAATCGTAGCGTTCACCATCATGGCCTTGTCAGAATCTCAATCGGGTTTCATGATCGCTATGTGTCTGCAGGGGGCTGCGATGGGGCTGGCTGGACCGGCGTTCATGGCCGGCGCATCTATGGCTGTCACCGCCGAAGAACAAGGCTCTGTGGCCGGTGTTGCAGGATCTTGCGGACCATTAGGCTTTACAATCGGCCCCCTCGTTGGTGGGTTTTTCTATCAAATTGATCCAACCTTGCCGTACTGGTTTACCGTCGCCATTTACATTCCACTACTGGGTTTTGTTATTCACCATGCACGAAAAGTAGATTAAATTAGGTTGAAGTCTGAAACTGGCTTTCTTAAAAGATCAACGTACACTTTCAGCAAGACTGCCTAGCGCTTGAAAAAATTAAGGAAAATCAGCATGAAGACTAATATGAAGGCAAAGATGTTCACTCTACCCATTCCCTCTTTCGTCCTCCTTTTTTTGACCTTGTTTGCTGCCAGCGCAATCGCCCATGGTCCCGCACGAGGTCCCGCGAGTGATCCCACAAGCGACGCCAAAAGCGAAAGTACGCCAGACCGCCACATTCAGTTCCCTGATACCAGCGAGTATCGAACCCTGGCGGTCGACCTGCACACCCACAGCGTATTTTCTGATGGCCACGTTTGGCCAAAAATCAGGGTCGAAGAAGCATTACGTGACGGTCTAGATGCATTGGCAATAACAGAACATCTCGAGTATCAACCGCATCGCGCAGACCTCATTCATCCAGATAGAAATCGTTCTTTCGAAATTGCCAAGGATGCAGCCGAAAACCAACCGCTTATTGTTATCGCGGGATCAGAAATTACTCGCGAGGCACCTGCCGGGCACATAAACGCCGTCTTTATCAACGATGCAAACAAGCTGTTGAACGTCAAAACACCACAGCCAGCGGACACCGACGCCAGAGAATACTATCTAGAAGCAGGTAAGTGGCCAGCTCAGGATGCCGTAGACGCCGCCGCCAGCCAAGGTGCTTTTCTATTCTGGAATCACCCTTACTGGACGGCCCAGCAACCCGATGGAATCGCACGGATTAACGATTTTCACGCCAACAATGCCAAAAACAACAAACTGCACGGTATTGAAATTGCCAACGGCCAAGACTATTCGGAAGAAGCTCACCAGATCGCCATGGATCACAACTTGGCATTCATTGGGGTATCAGATATTCATGATCTAATCGACTGGGACTATCCTCCTAGCGAAGGGCAGCACCGCCCTGTCACTTTAGTGTTTGCAAGTGACGCGAGCGCCGAGTCCATCCGTGACGCGCTGTTCGCAAAGCGCACGGTGGTGTGGTTTAGAAACCTGCTGATTGGCCGAGAAGCGGAGTTGCTACCGCTGATTGACGCAAGTATCGACATTACATCGGCCAAATACCGAACAGATAATCAATTGTTGGACCTGACGATTCAAAATAATTCAGATGCTTATTTCTTGCTACGCAATCGCTCTAACCTCACCTTTATGCACGGCGCAGACCTGGTTAGGTTGAAACCAAACTCAGCGACATCGTTGGTGGTCAAGCCCGGCACCATCCTCGATGAGATTTCTCTTTCGTTTATCGTCGAGAATGCGTTAACCGCACCAAAGGCAAATCCAACGATCGAGCTCACGGCTAAGATCGCAGCGGGTGAGTGAACCGATCTGGCAAGCACCCGGGGTGCAGATCTACGGTGACGTCCGCTTCGGAGCGGGCGTAAGCTTGTGGCCAAACGTGGTAATTCGAGCAGAGTCCCACTATGTGGAAATTGGAGACTTCACCAACATCCAAGACTTTTCAATGCTGCACATTGGCGGCGGGCCGACCATAATTGGTGCCTATTGTTCCATCACCCATCACGCAACCGTGCATGGGGCAACCATTGGAGACCATTGCCTGATCGGGATTAACGCGACCATCATGGATGACGCCGCTATCGGCAACAATTGTATAATCGCTGGCAACAGCATTGTACGTGAAGGCACCGTCATTCCAGATAATTCCATCGCCGCCGGTGTGCCGGCTAAAGTTATTGCTGAGCGGAATAACTACATTGCCAATAAATTGAACGCAGTGGCCTACGAAAAAAATGGCCATGCCTATGCTGCTGGAAACTACCGACTATGGTCCGAACAGCGCCATCTCGCTGAAATGCTCGAACTTAAAGAACTTCTCGAGAATGAAAATTAGACAATGGCTTGGCCTTGCTTTGCTACTGTGCCTAAGCAATGGGTGCGGTGTTGAGCCCTTATCTGAAGACTTTCCCAGCGCCACGCTACGGACGTCGCCAGCGTCGATAGAAAGTTTCCAAACAGGTTTAAAGTCATCCAACATCAACGGTGTCGAAAGTCATTGGCTGGAAACTTCGCCACTCTTGTTACTAGCAATGGACCCAGCGATTTTCGAGCCTCATCTGATCGCATCGCCAGATAAAGGTGTGAGCGCGCTAAATGCGCTAAAAAACAACGGTCTGCAAATCGTCATCGGCAGTGGCTACTCAACCAATGCAAATAGCCTCAAACCAGTGGGATTACTCAAAGCTGACAGCGTTCAACTGAACCCTTTGGAACCTTACGGCTATACGCGTATTCTGGGTTTCAATGATGATGAATTCGGCGTCGTTCACCGCAACGCCTACCAACAGGAACTGTTCACCGACGCGTTACAGGTGGGTCCAGGCATTATTGAGCAAGGCAAACTCGACATATCTGAAAAAGACCTCGAGCGCCCCAAGTATTTTCGATCTGTAGTGGCATTATGCGATCAGCGATGGGTCCTCGGAGTGTCGCTAGAACCTATGAACTTACGCACATTAGGCGTTGATCTAATTAGCTTTTTTGACAAAGAAAAATTGGTATGTAACGAGGTTATCAATCTTGCTGGCGACCGCCAGGCGGTAATCGCAGTTAAATTGTCGGACGGCTCTATCGCTTATCATGGTGAGGCGCATGTCAGAAAAATCAGCTTTTTGGGCTTTAAGCCACGGTGATAACGAGGGGACAGCGTCTTACTCGGTCCCCTTTCTTCTAAGGCGTCTTGCTGTTATCTAAAAAGCGTCCGTAGGTCAAACCGCGCCAAACCCACTCCACAGGACCATAGTGGTAGCGTCTGAGCCACCATGGGCTCAACCACAATTGGAAAGCCCATATTGTGAATACAAAAAGATAGAGTTCACTGCGCGCAAAATTCCCTGCGAGCCCCAGCCCGGCACCTGTAAAAAGCAAAAGACAAATAAACGAATGGCTCAGATAATTTGTCAGCGCCATACGCCCTACTGCCGCAAGCCGGCGTCGCAATCCTGCAACCACGTCGTACTTAATCGCCAGCATCAACAGTCCAAACCACCCTATTGCCATGCCCAAGCGACCAATGTGGTAAGTCCATTGGCCATACGGAAAGGTCGCCAGGAGGTCAAAACCACTGGCATAGGCGGTGTAGGCTTCTTGCATATTTACGCTCAAACCTACAACGAAGCCCGCCAACATGAGATTGCGATAGAAAATTATCGACCGATCACCCTGCAAAATACCAAACTTGTACAAGGACATACCCAACAACATCATGGCCAGAGCATCCCAAAACAAAATTACTGGGATTACAAATACCAGAGTTGCATAAAAACCATCGACTGTGTCATCGAACACAGAAGCATAGCTACTTGTACGCGCGGCAAGTTCTGCAGCGATATTTTCTTCCGACGGCGAGTTGTCGCTTTCAAAATCTATCCACATTTGCGCTGCGTCGAGTATTTGTGGACTTGCTTCGCACGGCTCTACTTGTGCAGCCTCGCGAGCCTGTTCCAAACCAAATCGCAGCACTGCATTCTGCAGACTCATAAGCATAATCAGAACGATCGCTGCAACCATCAACCTAGAGGCACGAACATGTCTTACCCAGTAAAGGACAAAACCGGCAAGCGCATAGACAAACAAGACGTCGCCGGTCCACATCAAAACGTAGACATCAACGAGCCCGAATACCATCAACCAGAATGTTCGTTTGTAGTGAAGCTTGCCGCTTCTTGCTGATGACGGCTCCAAAAAAAGTGCAACGCCGGCGCCGAACAGCATTGAGAACAGACAACGCATTGCCCCCTCGGCACCAATATCGAAAAACGCCCAGACTGCCAGGTCCAGATTGCTACCCGCCGTATCCAAGGGACTGAAGTAAAGGTGACCGGGTAAGGCAAAACCAAGGATGTTTAGGAGTAGTATCCCCAACAACGCAAAGCCACGGACAACGTCTAAAGATTCAATTCGGTTGATCGCTGTGGTGGGGTTCATTCATACTTCAAATGGCGTTGCGCGGTTGTGATATCACAGACGGGCTCGTCCGCAAACACATAGTCTGCAACTTTCGCGAAGTAAAACGTCGCTTCGGCCGGCTGAGTGAGATAGGCCGTATCGAAGACTGTGTAGGTGAGTTTCATCTTTAGACCGTCTTCGATCAACTCATAGGTTTCAGTGAGGTGTTTCGACACAGAGGAGTCAATTCCCCTAACAAGCCCCCAAGCCTTGTCGCGAAATCCGCTGGTCGTAACGACCATGCGATTAGGCGATTGTTCTAATACCACCGACACACCCAACCCAAGTAGATCCTCTTGCGAATCCTCTTGCAGACTAGCGGGAGCAGCAAAGTTAAAGAGCCGTTCCTCCACCGCATGTTCGATGCTGACAACCATTCCTGGATCAGTCAGGCGCCACTGCTGAGCGTACGGCCACTCCAACATTCTCGGTACTCCACGCGGTCGGCATGAAACTGATGGATCAAGACTGGGATTATATTTTCCAACCTGTGAAGCACCTCGTTCTGAATACGGCCAGGCTGGCGGACCGTCTGGACTCAACAAGTTATCTCGCAGACTGCGAATCAGCCGCCAGGTACCCGTAAAATCCGTCGACGGCTTTACTTGAACGCTATCTTCCTTACGAGGCGGTTTAAACGAATAATAGGTTTCCCCGCTTGCCTTAGTGACATTTTTCAACAAGCCAAAGTGAAGATTAGCCTGCTTGTTAGGGTTAGCCACCACAGAAACCCACTCGCCAACGCGAAGTGTCTCCCTCGACCAGCCACTTCTAACTAAACCAGGGATTGAATGACCTTCAAATGTCCACTCAAGTCCATTGCGCGCATCGTTGACGACCAAATAGTAGTGAGGATTTGTCCACCCAACTTCAGTGACTTGCCCACGGACGGTGATAGATTCGTTCAGGGCAAAAGCAGAACGAGAGTGATGCGCTACAACCGGCATTGAGCAAAACCATGCCAACAATACCACCCCTAACCGCAAAACCATGCTATCCCCCTTCGATCCGAGCCATAAAGAACACTTCGCTTTCTTGGCCCAGAGCTTCCAGAAAAGCGTCTTGGTGTATGTGACCATCTATAGCTACAGCAGTTTTTTCTAGCGAATCTGCGAGCCCAGGCCAGCGCACTATGAGATCCGCAACTAGGTCGCGGTATACTTCCGCGCTAGAGGTCGTTTCTCGTATGCCTTCTGTGAATGCAAGGAAGCTGTCAGGGAAAAATACTTTTGCCATTGCCGCACGCCTTAGTTAAGGACCTCTGTTTAGGACCCCGAGGGGTCCGTGTCAGGTTAGCCATCCAACTGCGCGAGTACATTCGGAGGCGATAGTGGCAAATCGGTGAGTCGTTGGCCTACAGCACGCGACACTGCATTACTGCATGCGGCCAAGGGCGCAACGATGGGTGTTTCGCCAACACCACGTACACCATAGGGGTGACTTGGATTAGGCACTTCAATGATTTGGGTATCGATCATAGGTAGGTCTGAGGCGACAGGAATTCGATAATCCAAGAAGCCTGCATTTTCCATAATCCCCTCATCGCTAAAGATATACTCTTCATTCAATGCCCAACCAATTCCTTGAGCAGCACCACCCTGCATCTGACCTTCCACGTAGGAGGGATGAATAGCCGTGCCAGCATCTTGAATGGCGGTAAAACTCAAAACATCAACCTTGCCGGTATCACGATCAACCGCAATGTCTGTAAAATTGACTGCAAAGCTTGCACCAGCACCTTGGGCATTGAGCGATGCTCGACCTTGGATGGGTCCACCCGTTTTCGCAGCACCCCGTGCTATATCGGCAAGACTCATGGCCTTAACGTCAGCATTGACGCCAGGTGAAGGTACCGCTGAACCGTCCTGCCAATCGACTTGGTCTTCTTCCAAACCCCAAGTTTGGGCTGCTCGCTTCTTACAATCGGCAATTACATCTTCACATGCTTGGATAACCGCCATACCGGTCGCGAACGTGGTGCGACTGCCACCCGTGACATTGCAAAATCCTGTAGTTTCAGTGTCTCCAACATGCGTCCGAACGTCAGTGTAATCGACCCCTAGCGTCTCAGCCGCCATCAGTGCCATGGAGGCACGTGATCCACCAATGTCGGGACTGCCTTCAACAACCATCACCGATCCGTTTTCGTTAATGTGGACTTCGGCACTGGACTGCATCCCAACATTGAACCAGAAACCGGCAGAAACTCCCCGGCCGGCGCCCTCTGGTACTGGCTTGGTATAGTTCGGATGGACTTTTGCCGCCTCTAGGCACGCTTTAAACCCAATGGCTGGAAACTTCGGTCCGTAAGGCGCGGTGGTGCCTTCGTCTGCAGCATTTTTTAGTCGCAAATCAAGCGGATCCATGTCCAACGCTATCGCCGCTTCATCTAACGCACATTCAAAAGCATGCATTGTCTGAGGCGCACCTGGCGCCCGATAAGCCGCCACCTTCGGTTTGTTAACCAGTACGTCGAACGCTTCAACTAAGAAATTTTCTATTTCATAGGGCGCATAGATCGCCATTATCCCAGGCATGGTAGGCGCGCCTGCGAAGGCACCCGCTTCAAAGGCCGACCAGGTTTCTGCAGCGGTAATGGTGCCGTCATTCTTTAAACCCACTTTGACGCGAGTCACCGTGCCGGAGGTCGGGCCAGTTGCGCGAAAAACTTCTTCGCGACTCATCGCCATTTTCACAGGGCGACCTGAAATTTCCGATAACATAACGGCTAATGGCTCTAGGTAGACAACTGTCTTGCCGCCGAATCCGCCGCCAATTTCGGAAGCGATAAATTTCAAATCAGCGAGACTCTTACCCAAGATTTTGGCCGTCGCTGTGCGGAACTCAAAATGACCTTGGGTACAACACCAAACAGAACCCCGACCTGTTTCGTCTATGTTGGCGACACAAGCGTGCGGCTCGATGTAACCTTGATGAGCCATTGGCACTTTGTATTCGCGTTCAATGACAAGATCCGCTTGCTCAAACCCCTCGGCAACATCACCGCGGGCGAGTTTGCCAATATTTGCAATATTCGACGGTTCCGTTGGTTTTTCTGGGAGATTGGTAAAACAATTTTCATCTACCAGAACTGAATCTGGTGACATAGCTTCTATTACGTCTAACACAGGCACTAAGACTTCATATTCAACCTTGATCGCATCCAGTGCGGCTGTTGCTAACGCCGGGGTAGAGGCAGCAACGGCTGCAACGGCATGGCCGTGATAGAGCACTTTGTTCCGAGCAATCACGTTTTTCGCGATGTCCTCTAAACTACCACCACCTTCACCTGAGGCTTCACCTTCTATACCACCACCGGGAAAGTCTGCACCTGATATGGCGGCAAAAACACCATCGATCGCCAGCGCACCACTGACATCTATACTTAAAATCTTAGCGTGCGCATGAGGGCTACGCAGAACCTTTCCGTGAATCATGTTTGGCAATACTAGGTCTGCCCCAAACTGAGCCCGTCCGGTGACTTTATCTACGCCATCTGGACGAATGGGTCGAGAGCCAATTTGCTTGTATTCTACGGCTTCAGCCATTCGTAATTTCTCCAAAAAAAATAGGATTTATTGCCCCGAAATTTAGCACAGGGCCAACCACTTAGATACTGCGTCCACCATCAACGTTGATGTGAACCCCTGTCAAAAAATCGGCATCATCGGACGCTAGAAATGTCACCACGGCGGCAACATCACGCGGCTCTGTAAGCCGTCCTCGTGGAATGGTTGCGACCAACCTGTCTGTCCACTCGTCTGTCAAAGACCCCTCGGTTCCCATCGCGGTATTCATAAACGCGGTATCTGCCGCTACCGGATTCACTGCATTGACCCGTAGGTTTTTGTTTGCCACCTCTAAAGCAAGCCCCTTGGTCATGGTCAGAACCGCGCCCTTGGTGGCGTTGTATGGAGTGACCCCGGGCCTAGGCGCAACTGCACCTACCGAGGCAATATTGACAATGTTACCGCCACCGGCAGCGAGCATGACTGGAATGACATGTTTGCAGCCTAGAAACACACCGCGAACGTTGACCGCAAATACAGCGTCAAATTCTTCTACCGTAATTTTCCACATGGACTTTTGGAGATGTGAATAACCGGCATTATTGACTAGAACATCGACGCCGCCAAAGCTATCTACCGCTGCTTGAACCATCGCCTCAACTTGAGTCTCCTCTGCAACATTGCAGATTACCTGAGTGCTGTTGCCTCCTGATTCCGCAATTTCCTGAGAAACTCGGGTTAAGCCTTCTTGGTTAATATCGCCAAGAACGACATTCGCGCCTTCGCTGGCAAACCGTTTTGCTATGGCTTCCCCAAACCCAGATCCAGCGCCAGTAACAATGACACTTTTCCCTTCAAATCGACTCACTACCTTTCCCCTTATTACTCAAATTCTGTGCATAACGCAGTGCGGGAAGTCTAGCGTAAATCAGCGACCGAGAAGAGGTCGAAAAAGTATTTCCACGCATAGCCCAAGATCTTCAGAATCGCCGCGAGCAGAGTAGCGGAGTGAGAAGTGGCAGACCAGTCGGATGGCGGGAGTGGATTAACCTTCCGAACCTTGGTGTCGATCGGATAAAGGTCAAAGTCGACAGCGGTGCGCGTACTTCGGCATTACATGCCTTTAGCTTGCAAGCATTTCGGGAAAACGATCAAGCATAGGTGACATTTTCACTGCACCCTCTCCAGGAAAACACCCAGGTAGAAGTGCCTTGTCGCGCTCTGGTGAAGGAACACAAGA
>JBNMMV010000053.1:0-16391 GCA_051270205.1 Limisphaerales bacterium | reverse complement strand
CCTTCGGCGGCCACCGAAGGTGGGCCTCAATTTACCCGTCCCGACAACGCCCTGGAAGGCAGAACCGTTTCCGGAAATTAACCATACAAGTTAAAAATTCGGATGGGTCAATGGCGGCCCAACTTCTCACTTAATGTGCTGTTACCACATCCCAGGTCGCGAAGGATCGAAACTAAGTTAATCATATATGTCTTATATATGAGTCGATATAGACTATTATGTCTTATATATGGCTCAATAAGTGACTCAGCATCTCATCTACCTATTGACAAATGTCTTATACATAAGTCAGTATTATTTAAAATGACTTATATATAAGACACTATGAAATCTGCTGCACACAATGCACTGCCTCGTTCTGCTCGAAAAGCCTTGATGAAACTTGGCGAGGACATACAAGTTGCAAGGAAAAAGCGCCGACTTTCAACGGCAAGCTTGGCGGAAAGGGCATTTATAAGCAGATCAACCTTGTACCGAGTGGAGCAAGGTGATTCTACGGTGACGATGGGCATCTACGCCACCATACTGAGTATATTGGGGATGGCGGAGCGCCTTGGTGATGTGGCCGATCGCAGCGACGATACGCTCGGGTTGGACCTTGAAGAGGATCATCTCCCGAAATCCATCCACAACAGACGTCGGTCATTATGAGCGAGACAATTGAAGTGCACCTAGAGATCGATGGCGGAACTCGTCAAATCGGTGTCTGCCGATACGTTTCGAAACGTGGCCGAAATGCCAGTTCAGTATTTGAATATGCCCCGAGTTGGCTTGATGATCCGGCTGTGTTCGCCATTGATCCGACCAACTTACCGGTTCAACAGGGACCATTCGCTACCGGTAATGAGCAGTCTGGTCTTCCCGGTGCGATTCGTGACGGAGCACCGGATCGATGGGGGCAGCGTCTGATTGAACGTGCTTTTAGGAAGGCTAATGAAACGCGCACACTAACTGAGATTGACTACCTCTTAGCGATCAACGACGCAACGCGAGTGGGCGCATTGCTCTACCGACGCGAAGGTGCAACAGAATTTGATGAACGGGTGGGTGAGTACCAAGTGCCGCCGCTGATTCAACTACCAGCATTGCTAAACGCGGCGGACGCTGTTCATGGCAATACAGAAACTGCAGAGGATCTAAAGCTCTTGTTGAACCAAGGCTCGCCTTTGGGTGGCGCACGCCCAAAGTCGGTTGTTCAGGATAATCAGGGTAATCTCGCAATCGCCAAGTTCCCCAAACCAGACGACGACCGCAGTATTGCGCACGGTGAGGTGTTGGCCTTAACGCTCGCGAAAGCGGCTGGCATCAATGCGGCGGAGGCGCAGGTTGAATCTGTGGTGAACAAACCAGTGTCGTTGATCAAACGGTTTGATCGGCGAGATGGGGCACGTGTTCCCTTTCTGTCAGCGATGTCGCTCCTCAACGCCAATGATGGAGAAGATGTGGCTTACACGGATATTGCGGATGCGATTCGAATACACAGCGCGCGTCCTACCGAAGATTTACACGAGCTTTGGCGCCGGATTGTGTTCAACGTAATGATCGGAAACCTAGACGATCATCTTCGTAACCATGGATTTCTTCGGTTCGAGAAAGGGTGGGTATTGTCGCCAGCCTATGACCTAAACCCGGTGCCGACTGAAGAGCGCGCGCGTGAACTGACAACATGGATCTCCGAAGAGGGACCTCAGGCCGATGTGCAATTGGCACTTAATGCTTGCGAGTTTTTCGCACTGTCATCAGCTGAAGCTCAAGCAATATTGGATGAGGTCGCTAGCGTTGTGCAAACTTGGCGCGAAGTTGCGCAACAAATTGGGATGTCGGAGCCTGATCAACGCACCTATAGTTCATCTTTTATCACATAGTGGCTGAGTTGCAACTGAAAGAGCCCTCGTCAAGCTAGGTGGTGAAATCGTAATCTGCGTTAATTTATGTTTGTAAATTGCCTAAAAACCCGGTGATGGCAGACGTGAATGCGTCGTTGTCATCTCCAGCAACCATATGCCCTGCATCAGCGACATCCACAAATGCAGCCTCGGGTTTCAATTGAAGAAATTGTTCAACCGATTGTTGACTGACAAGTTCACTCATCTGCCCTCGTACCAGCAAGATCGGCGCTTGGATGGTTTTGACCGCCTTGGCCAATCGCTCTGGATCGCGACTCGCCGATGGTCGATTCATACCATTCACGAATTTCGGATCCCAATGCCAAAAATATCGGCCATCTATTTTGCGAAGGTTCTTCGCTAAGCCGCTAAGATCATTGTTCCGTGGACGGTGTGGCATATAGCGCGCAATCGCATCGCTTGCATCCTCAAGGCTCGCGAAACCCTCTTCAAGATGTTCCTGCATAAAACCGACGATCTTCTCAACCCCACTCATTTCCATGTGCGGGGTGATATCGACAAATACCACAGCCTTGAAGAGTCTTGGGTTCATTTCACCGCATGCAATCATTGCAGCAATGCCGCCTAAGGAAGCACCAACTAAAACCGGTGGAGTGAGCAGCTCCGCCGAGATATTGACCAGGTCATCGGCGAACGCTTCAATCCGATAATCGCCGTTAGGACACCAGTCACTGGCACCATGGCCGCGCAGATCAAGACAAATGCTGTAGAAACCTGCGTCTGCTAACACGCGACCGGTATTGCGCCATGCGTGCCGCGTCTGACCACCGCCATGTGCCAATATGACGGGTGGATTTGAACGCGAACCGTACGTATCCGCTTGCAGCGTTAGACCTGATTGAGTCGCGAATTGACGGGACGTTGGATGATGTGCAGATGACATATCAATCCTTCCGGTTGTCTAGAGACTCTGTGAGATTCTCGTGTGTGCGACGCAAGAGGGATTCGAACGCTTTGCGATCGCTAGCGGAAAAACCTTTCATCGCCGTCTTGCCGATCTGTTCTACGATGCCTTCTAGGGGCTCTATGAGGGGATAAACCTTTTTGGTGAGGAAAACACGTTTAGCGCGTCGGTCCTTAGCGTCCTCTTTGCGGGTTACCCATCCATCGTGTTCGAGCCGATCAATTAACTTTCCAAGGGGAGGTTTTGCCATGGACAAAGCCTCCGCTAGGTCGGTTTGCGTCTGACCGTCGAGCGAGTAGAGCTGGTGGAGCACCTGCCATTGGGAGCGTGTGAGACCGATGTCACGAACCTCTCCGTTGAACAGACGCGCAACCATGAGCGCAATCTCGTGGAAGGCGACAGTGAGATGAGTGTCGTGTTTCGTGCTTGTCGTTTTTAGTGGTTGAGTCATATCGCGCTATTCACTTGTTTGGAACTCTAGCAGTTCACGCTTCCATTTAGTAACTATTGTTACTATGCTTTGATATATAGTAACCGTAATTACAATTAGGAACCAGCCACTACAATGACTGCTGTAGTAAATGAAATTCACTTCGCGAAATTGTTCCAGCGACCAGAATTTCGTCAGCAAACGGCCCGCGCAGTTAAGGGCGGGGGAGTACATTCGGGGGTTGCCCCTGACCCCTACTCCGGGGTGACCAGCACCTCTAGTATTAATAGCGGAGTGTCCCCATGAAAAAAGATCTGAAAACTGCCATCGCCCTCGCGGTCCTAGGTTATGCGGGACTGGCGGATCGACACGCTCCTAGAGTTGGTGCTGTGAGAGGGTGTGGAAAAGGTTAGTGAAAGTGAATCTACATAGTTTTACGAAATGCTTTTTGTGGGGTGGCCTGCTTTGGATTGGAGGTGTTCAAGCAGAATCTGGCAGTGTTGTGTTTGGCAGTTGGTTATCGTCTGATTTTGCCACCCAGGGTGAACAAAAGCTCCGCTCACGCCTGGACGTCGAAACTCGAATCGTGGCGGTCAATGTAAACGGCACATTATTCTACCGAGTTGCCTCCAGAATTATGGCTGAAGCGGATGCCAGAGCGCTGATCGCCACAGCGAGATCAAAGGGTATGGACACCTGGTTTCTGCGAGGTGGCGCGATCGCCGATTCTCCCAATATTGTTGAGACACCTGGCGTTGTGAATGCGTCGCCCCAGATTCCCACTGAGCAAGTACTGTCGCTTGAGTCGCCATCTGACGCAATTGTCGAGACGAGCCTACCAACAACAAGGTTGACACCTGGTGGAGAAGCGTCGGCAAGCATTGCAATACCGTATTTCGAAAACGTCCACATCGACGTCGACGGCCGACAGGACGAACCGGTTTGGCAAAGCGTGCCTGCTTATGACGAGATGTTGGTATCTGAACCGGATACTGGCGAGAAGCCCACCTACGCGACCCACACTAGATTCTTTTATACTAAGAAAGGTCTTTATGTGTCGGCGACGATGGAACAACCCAGGAACACCCGGGTTAACCGGTTGTCTGCGCGTGATCAATTCATCAACCGTGATGCTTTTCACATCACAATTGACCCGTCTGGAGAGGGTCTGTATGGCTATTGGTTCGAGGTCAATTTGGGCGGCACGCTGATGGATGGCAAGGTGGTTCCTGAGCGGACGTTCTCGCAACAGTGGGACGGTCCCTGGTTTGGTGCGTCGTCTGAAACGGACGAAGGGTGGAGTGCTGAACTTTTCCTGCCGTGGTCCATGATGGCGATGCCGCAGGGAGAGGCGCAGCGCACTATGGGATTTTGGCTGCGGCGCAAGGTTGCCCATCTCGATCAGACATTCAGTTGGCCCGCATTGCCCTTCACTGGGCCGCAATTCATGTCCGCGCTCAAACCGATGTCGGTTCCCGGGGTTAGACCCAGGCAGCAGGTTTCGGTATTTCCCTTCGTTTCCGCGACGCGAGACGAGATTTCCAACGAAGATGATTTCGAAGGAGGCTTCGATTTTTCCTACCGGCCATCATCCAATTTGCAGATTACCGGTGCTATTAATCCTGACTTTGGGGCAGTCGAATCAGACGATGTCGTCGTCAATCTAACCGCCTTTGAGACCTTTTTCCCCGAGAAAAGATTATTCTTTTTGGAGGGTAACGAGACCTTCATTACCTCGCCGCGTTCGGATATCAATCGCTTCAACTCTCGACCGCAGGGCACCGGTGCGAGACAGACGCCGTTGACGTTCGAGCCTGAACCCACGACGCTCCTCAATACCCGCCGCATCGGTGGTGCGGCGAACCACATCGAGATTCCCGATGGTGTCGAAGTATCAGGCATTGAACGCAGTAGGCCGACTGACCTGTTAGGGGCGGTTAAAATTGTCGGGCAGACGGGTGCGATTCGTTATGGCGTTTTGGCGGCGTTCGAAGACGATGTTGAACTCAAGGGTACGGTTACCGGTACTGGCGAGGCGATAGACATTGTGGGTGAAGGCCGTGAATTCGGCGTGGTGCGCGCACTCTATGAAACCACGGGTGCTGGAAGAAAATCGTTTGGTTACATCGGCACGATGGTCACGCTACCCGGCGAAGACGCGATGGTGCACGGGATTGATGCTCATATTTTGTCTGCTGGCGGTAAGTGGCGGTACGACAGCCAGTACATATTTAGCGATGTTGCATCAGAACAGGGACAGGGGGTTTTCAACGATTTGACCTATGTACCTAATCGCAACTGGATTCATCGGATGTCGCTTGATTATCTGGACGAGCGCCTTGACGTGAGTGATCTTGGTTTCATCTCGCGCAACGACGCCATCGTTGCGCGGTATGGGATTTTGAACCAGCGATTTCGGGGCATGAAGCGCTTCCGCAGCGTGCGTAACTCTTTATTTTTCAGTAACCAATGGAATACAGACGGATTTGCTAACCGAGTGGGGATCTATTCCAATCAAACCATGACGTTGCACAATCGTTCCGATCTGAAATGGACCGTGAACTATTTCCCAGAACAATGGGATGACCGTAACAGCCGTGGTAACGGCATGTACAAAATTGACGACAGGTGGTTCCTGCAAATTGCAGGAGGCACGGACACAGCCAAAAAATTCTCAACGAGTAGTGCGCTCACTGCCGAGCAGGAGCACCTGAGTGGTTGGACATATGGCATTGATGTGGGGTTTACCTACAACCCGAGTGCGCGGTTTTCGTTAGACTTCGATGTGGGCTTCAAGCAAAGAGACGGCTGGCTGGTATATCGCTCAGATCGTAACTTTACGACATACGAAACAGAAGATCTGCGGCCCTCAATTGCGGCCGATTTCTTCTTTAATGCACGCCATCAATTGCGCCTGACGTTGCAGTGGGCTGGTATCAAGGCTAAGGATCAACGTTATTTTGAGGTCGATTTGAATGAGGGTCCGCTTATCGACCGCGTCGCACAACCGGTGGACGGTAGTGAAGATTTCACGATCTCGCGACTCACAGCACAGCTGCGTTATCGGTGGGAGATTGGGCCACTTTCGGATCTATTTCTGGTTTACACGCGAGGGAGTAACTTGCCGAATCAGGTCGATTCGGAATTCGGAGATTTGTTCAACGATGCGTTTGATGGGCCGATTGTCGATGTGGTGGTCGCAAAAATCAGGTACCGATTTGGTAGTTGATGGGAAAGCGCTGCTCGATTGTTGGCGTATTGTTCTGTGTGCTACGCGATAACTCCGCAGTTTGTCGGTAACCATTTTTTCCTTGAGAACACCTCAAAAGCAGAGTTCTACCGTGAAATCAGCGTTCGCTGGCAATCACAACAACAGTGCGACTACTTCAAAGAGCAGATTGCTGACCTCGCACATTTCTGATCCTACCTAATTCTACTTAAGCCCCGCTGGCGAATAAGTCAGCGAACCTTATGATTTGCTTGTCTGATCGCGACAGTGTTCCCGGCAATGGAATTAATGCTCAGACCATGGAAGAACAAGAGATTTACAGAGGGATCTTATGAACAGGGAAGAGATGTCACAATCTCAAACGGTCCTGGGACGGCTCACTTTGGCGACTAAGTATGAAGTCTGTCAGATTCCTACCTTGGAAGAGGCGCATGAAGTCGTCATTCGCCTATGATTTTTAATCCGACAATGAGGGAAAGTAAAGTGAACAGACTAAAATTTCTCGTCCTGATGGCTGCGATTCTAATGTCAGCGCTTTCTCTGGATGCTTTTACGGCTTAACAGCCGCATACCGCCAAACCTTCCAGGTTCCACCAACCATGTCCGCCCTTGGCCGATCCACAGTGCCAAACGTCGTTACATTGCTATCGAAGCCGTAGTGAACTTCAATCCCCACGAACTAGAATGCAGAAGCGGGCAACTAACATATCGAAATGCTGGGTTGGGCTTGAAGTCGATATACGCTACCTTCTGAACAAGCCTACTGGACGAGCAAATGAAAAAAACAGATTTCTACCGCAATGCACGTACTGACATTCCTGGCCCGCTATCTGGCATTCGCGTGCTGGAGACCACCACTACCTGGGCTGGTCCAATGTGTGCGGCGGTGCTTGCTGACTTTGGTGCGGATGTTATTAAGGTCGAGATTCCGTCTGGTGACGTTAGCCGTTCTGTGCCGCCAAACCTGCCAGATACCGACATCAGTTTTATGCACGCCACGGTGAATCGCAACAAGCGCGCTTTGTCGCTGGATGTGCGAACGGAACAAGGTCGAGATATTTTTCTCAAGCTGGGTGCCACTGCAGATATCGTCGTTGAAAATTTTAAGGTTGGCACTATGACCGCCTATGGTCTCGGCTACGAGCAACTGCGCGCGGTCAAGCCAGATATAGTCTATGTTTCTATCACTGGTTGGGGGCAGTTCGGACCCAAACACGAGGCGGCCGGGTACGATCCCCTGGCACAAGCCTCTTCGGGCTTCATGTCGCTTAATGGCTCGGCGGATGGACCACCGACCAAGGCAGCCACTTTCCTCGGCGATGATCTTGGTGGTCTACACGGCGCGCTTGGCGCGATGGCAGCGTTGCGCCACCGTGATCAGACCGGTGAGGGGCAGCATGTTGATGTGGCCCTGCAGGACGCTTTGCTGTTCCAGAGCAATGGCCTGCCAACGCTTGCAGCAATGGGCGTTGAACCTAATAGAATGGGCAATGAGTTTGGCGGCGCTGTGCCATGCACTGTGTACGAATGCCAAGATGGGCCAGTGTTTGCTGGGGTTCTGCTAGACAAACACTGGCGTGTACTTGCCGGGATTATCGGTGAGCCAGACCTGGCAGATCACCAAAGTTTTGCCACTGGCGCCGCGCGCATTGAAAACCGTGAACTGTGTAATATCCTGTTGGGCAACTGGTTCGCGGCGCGCACGCGCGAACAGGCAATTTCGACCTTGCACGACGCCGGACTGCCGATTGCGCCCGTCAACACTTATCCCGAAGCGGCGGCGGACCCACATGTGCTCGAGCGGGACATGCTACAAAAAATAAAGCTCTCCAATGGCGTGACCGCACCCATCGTCGGTCCTGCAGTAAAGTTTTCTCGCACACCAACCCGGGTACGAAGCGGTGCACCTGAAATAGGTGAACACACTGCCGAGATTCTTAACGCCATCGGACTCGATGCGCAAGCCCAAAAGACACTTGGCGAATCCGGAGTGATCAGTTAACAAGACGGCGAATTAGGGAATAGAACCATGAGCAAACAAACTGCGCTGGTGATCGCTGGTACCGGTCCAACCGGGCCAAGCTTGATCAATGGACTGATTGCGCGAGAGTTTACACGATCTAGAGTATCGTAGCCGCTATACTCCGGGTTCCGATGATTGGCGGTTGGTGGAAGCGAAAAATTAGAACTTTTGTCAGTCATGCAAACTGGGAGGTAATTTATGCCCACTGAAAGAGAATTGGTCGAAGCTGCATGGTCTATGGTGCCGACGCTAAAAGAGCGTGCACAGTCTTGTGAAGATGCGGGGCGGGTGCCTAAGCAAACCATCGTCGATTTCGAACGCGCTGGTTTCTACCGAATCGCCCAGCCGCTTGCCTTTGGTGGCTATGAGATGTCGCCGGAAGTACTGTTCACTGTCGCCATGGTATTGGCAAGAGGGTGCCCCTCTAGTGCCTGGTGTTTGTGTTTGATTGGGGTTCACAACTGGGAGCCAGGATTAATGGACGAACAGGCCGCAGAAGATTTGTGGGCTGACGATCAAACCGTTCGCTATTCCTCGTCCTATGCGCCAATGGGGCAAATCGAAGTGGTTGAAGGGGGGTATCGCTTATCGGGCCACTGGGAATGGTCGAGCGGTAGCAATCACTGTAGCTGGGTCATGCTTGGTGCCATGCTTCCCGACGCAGACCCGGAGAGCGAAAGACCACCAATGCAAATTGGTCTATTGTTGCCGAGTGAAGAGTATCAAATCGTAGAAAATTGGCATGTCGCGGGGCTCAAAGGTACCGGCAGTCACGATATCATTGTTAACGACGCCTTTGTCCCCGAACATCGCACTCACCTGCTAACAGCCCCCAGCAAACAAGCATTCGGACGCGGAATTTACGATCTGCCTTTTGGCAATGTTTTTGGCCTTTGTTTGTGCGCCGTAACTCAAGGCATTGCAGAAGGTGCGCTAGAAAGCTATCAATCCTATTTGATGCAACGGGTGCACAAATACGACGGGCAAGCGATGGCGGTAGATCCATTCCAACAACGTAGGCTTAGTGAGGCGGTGGTTGATATCGAAGCGAATCGCGCTCGTTTTCACAGCATATTCCGCCGATTGGAGGCTGAATTAGAAGAGGCGGTGACGGTGCAACCGGCGCGGCAGATCAAGGAAAATTGGGAGCTGCAAAGTATCGCTCACCGCAATGCAGATATTGTTACCACGCTTATGCGCGCGAGTGGCGGCGGTGCGCAACGAGCCGGTCATTCTATGCAGCGCTATTTTCGTGACATAAATGCGGCTGTAGCCCATGCGTTCCTAGGTATTGACCGCGGGAGTTTGCAGTTTTCTGGATCGTTGCTGAAATCGGAGTAGTTAATGCCGGGCGCCAATGACTTCCATATTAAATTTGTATCTGCATTGAAGAGGCGTAGTAGCGAAAGTAGGACGCATCGCGATATTGCTGGGATGTACTTGCTGAGTCCAAGGTACCGTCGAATCGTCCAGCTGGATCACGTCCACCTTCAGGGGGTGGGTAGTCGGAAGCAAACATAAACATCTCTGGTCGCACTTGGTCGATTAACCAACCTGCGTCTTCGAATGGAAACAAGCTAACCCTGACGCCATCGTGTTCGATGTTCGGTGTGCGATGGTGATCGGGTGTGAGTTGCTGGGGTTTAGCCTGCATCTCAGAATACGCCTGGATACTGACCGCCGTCGAGCATCAAATTTTGCCCGGTAACGAATCCGCTGTGTGCGCTACACAGAAAAGCCGCGTATGCACCAAATTCAGCGGGGTTACCGAACCGTTTGGCTGGTATCGCATTTCTAAAATTATTTTGTGCAGCGGCCAGTTCGACGTTCTGCGCCTTGGCGAATCGTTCATGGTTCGATTTCAATCGATCGGTGTCGAACTGACCGGGTAGAAGATTGTTCATGGTGACATTGTGCTTGGCAACTTCGCGCGCTACACCGCTGACGTAAGCCGTTAGTCCGGCGCGGGCGCCATTAGATAAACTGAGGAGCGCCACTGGTGCTTTTACCATGTGGCTGGTGACGTTCAAGATACGCCCAAACTCGCGTTTTACCATGCCGTCGATGGAGGCAGTGATTAGGTCGATGGCACCAAGCATGTTGGTGTCCAGCGCTTTCAACCAGTCCTCGCGGGAAAGGCTCCGGAAGTCACCGACAGGTGGGCCCCCTGCATTGTTGATGAGAATGTCGGCGGTTGCACAACGTTCAAATAAGGTGGTGCGTGCGGTGTGATCAGATAAATCGACGGCCATAGTATCGATTTTTTGCCCTGTCGCTGCGCTGATCTCGCTGGCCGCTGCATTCAGTCGGTCGGTGTCTCTGGCGACAATTAGTACCTCAACCCCCTCTGCGGCAAGTGCAGTTGCGATTCCCTTGCCCAGGCCCGCACTGCCTCCGCAGACAATGGCCGTGCGTCCCGCGATTCCTAAGTCCATATATGCCTCTTTACTAACTTGGGTGGAAAAGCGCAAAGCACTTTTGTGAATTGAATATCCAGGTGTCTAAGTAGTCAACGATCTCGGGTGTTCGCTCGGGTACAACACCGGCCAAACAGATCCAGTTTTTAAACTCCTGGGATCCCGCGTCTTCAATCGACTCTGTTGTGAGGTGTTGCCACTGATCTTGTCTACCTTGTTTAAGCTCGAGGTAGCGTTCTTGATCAAAGTCCTGATCAGGCCACAACCAGTGGTTTTTGGCGGTTAGAAATGCATGTGACCAGCCTGAAGAGGCCATCACTACAAATCTTTCTGGTCGCGCATCAAGCACTTCTCGCAGGGTTTCACCGAGGTCGAAACAGCTTTTGGGGGTGGGTCCCGCCGGTCCTGGGGAATCAAGGTAGGGGTCTTTCTCATCATCAGATCGCTGGTCGAAAAGTTGTGCCATGGCGCCACGGGTGTGAACCACACCGGCGCCGTAGCAGTTCACGGAAATGGGAATGATGGGATAGGTCCAGCCTTTTTGCTGCCAGTCCAAGTAAACAATGGCGTTGGCGAAAGCGTGCGTCAGCGACGGGTGATTCAAATACTTGTAGGAGTACGCCAGAGGGTAGTGTGCATTGATAACCGCGTTGGCGATTTCAATGCCGAGTTTGCCTGCACCGGGTATCGAGAAAGAGTGATCTGCTGGTGCATCCCAAATATTAGCTGCGCCTTTGAGAAAGCCAAAAGGCTCGGTGGGAAACTCATCCATGCAATACATATTGAATGGCGGGATTATGTCCTCTTTAAAATTCTCGTACTGATCGTCACCGAACACGATGATGGCATCCGGCTCAAACTCATCTATGGCTTGGCGCACTTTGGCGAACGCCGCTTGGTGGCGCTGTTGATGTTCGACTGCCGCATTTTGCTCATCAGCCATTTGTGCCTGCATGGCCTCGGGCCAGGCGGAAGGCTGTTTCATCTCCGGCGGGATTAGATGGCTGTTTAGTACCAACCTCAAGAGGTTTGCATACGTGTCCGGCGCACCGAGTAATGGTGGGTAATGAGTGATGCCTACGCCTAGAATTTCAGCCATCTTGGTGTCCTTATGCTTCCAGTAAGTTTTTTGCGTGCTCAAGTGCCGCGACATAATCGGTCATGAAGGTTTGCATGACGTGGCGTACTGAAGGGGTGTCGTTGAGCATGCCGACACCTTGACCTACGTAGTAGTTGAGTAGTTGTTTGGCTTGCTCGTTACCATTTTGTGCGGCTTTGATTGCGCGTTCCCGCATCTCTTCGGCAAGCAAAGGTTGAAAAGGCATCGGCAGCATATCGGGACTGTCTTCTGCCGCCCATGCCTCGGTCCAGGCGGAGCGAAGCTGGCGTGCGAGCTTGCCGGAACTTGCCCTCGATCGAACCGTATCGCGGGATTTTGCCGCGACGTATTTGTCACGCATGACGTCGGCCAATTCCGATTCAATGGTTGGTAACCATAAAGTGCCGGTCCAGGCACCGGCTGCCCCCATGGTCATTGCTGCGGCCATCTGACTACCTGTGACAATACCGCCTGCTGCCAGCACCGGTATGTTTGCATGACCTTCGTCCTTAAGGCGGCGAATCACTTCCGGCACCAGCACCATGGTGGAAATGTCGCCACAATGGCCGCCCGCTTCAGTGCCTTGTGCAACAACCAAGTCTACGCCGAACTCGACTTGCCGCACAGCGTGATCTGCAGAGCCAACAAGCGCACCTATGGGTACGTTGTGTTTGCGTCCTTGGTCAATCATGGATTGCGGGGGTAGACCCAGCGCTTGAACCATTAAAGCGATGGGGTGTTCGAAAGCAATCATCATGGCTGCGTGGGCTGTGTCATGCAGTAAACCCACCGCGTGGTCTTGTTGAGACTCGGTTTGCGTGGTCGGGTCGATGCCGTGCTTGCGCAGTAGACCTTCGAAAAATGTAATGTGTTGAGGTGGAATCTGCGCCCATAAATCGGTGCTGGATAGGCCCTGTGCGGATTTTATCGCCATGTTCTCTGGGATGGCGAGATCTACACCGTAAGGTTTGCCGTCGATATGGGCATCGATCCAGTCCAACTCAACTTTAAGTTGTTCAGGGGTAAACATCACCGCGCCAAGTACCCCAAAGCCTCCGGCTTTACTCACCGCCACCACCACATCGCGACAATGGGAAAACGCGAAGAGCGGGAATTCGCAGCCGGTTAGTTTACAGATGGCGGTATTCATTTACTTGAACTCGAAGTGAATCGGTAGGTTTTTTGGACCGCCGCAATCGCCTTTGCGCACATGTTGGCCAGCAATCTGGGCATCCTCAGCAGCCATCAGGGCGAAAGGATAATTCGCTCGAATTTTAGTGAGCGCAAGATGGTCTGGCAGTTGTAATGTCATTGTCGATCTCTTTAGTCGCCTGGACTAGACGGATGTGTTTAAAAACTTGTTTGCTGCTTGGTATCGTACGGAGTCGTTATCCTCCAGTGCGCAACTTTCGATGAACCGCGCGGGCTGTTCTTCCATTATGGTGTAGGGGTAGTCGGTGCCGCAGAACACCTGTCCGGGTGCGAATTCGTTGGCAAGATAGGCTGCATAGCCGGGGTCGTAGACTAGGTTGTCATAGAAGAAAGCTTGGGCGTATTGTAATGGCGTTTTGGTAATAGTGCCGTTAAAGCCGTTGGTTATTTCTGCGCCTTTGCCGAGGCGATGGCTGAGCGGCACAATAGCGCCGCCACCGTGGCTAAAACCGAACTTTAAATTGGGATACTTTTCTGGCACACCTGCACGAATCAGAGAGATCGCCGATAAAGCAGTATCTAATGGAAAAGCGGCAAACGGAATAAGATCAGGTGTGTCGGTAACGCGATCTGCACCAATGGGGTGTAGGGCATGCACGAAAATACTTAAGCTTAAGCGTTCGGCCTCGGCGTAAAACTCATGGAAGCGTGGGTCGCCGAGAACGGTGGTATTGATGTTGCTGCCAATTTCTACTCCAGCAAAACCTGCCTGTTTAATTTCAGTAAGATAGCTGGCGGCGAGATCAGGGTCTTGCAAGGGAACGATGCCCAGCCCGGAAAATCGGTTAGGGTGAGCGGAAACCATTTCACCAATGGTATGATTCATCCACTTACACATCTCCAGGCCAGGCTTGGGGTTGAACCAGTATGAGAGTAGCTCCGGCATGGGGCTAAGTGCCTGACGGGCAACATCTGCGGCATCCATGTCCTCGATGCGTTTGGTTGCGTCCCACGACCGATAATCTATTTCACGAAAGGGCTTGTTGCCAATGGTCACTTGGGCTGTGTGGTTGTCGCCGTGACACATGCAGGGCCAGCGGCTCTCGTCGTCTGGCGGCGTTGGAAAGTGTTCGGGTACAACATGAGCGTGAACGTCGATAATGTCCACGTTATTGGCTCTGCGGAATGTGCAAAACTAACCCGTCGAGTGGCTCAGTGTACTTAATCTGGCAGCTGAGCCGGCTGGTCGGTTTAGGGTCTTCGGCAAACTCCAACATCGTGCGCTCTGTAGCAGAAGGCTCACCCACCAAGCTGATCCACGACTCGTCGACATAGACATGGCAGGTTGCACAGCTTAATGAACCGCCACACTCAGCATCAACGCCGGGTAGTGCATTGGCGGTAGCGATCTGCATTACGCTGATACCGGGGTTTGCCTCGAATTCGAAAGCCTCTTTCTCGGTGCTGATGAAAGTCACTTTACCCATGGCGTTGATCGGCTGATCACAACATGGTTGAACCGCCGTTGACACTGATCACTTGACCGGTGACAAACGACGCTTCTTTACTGGCTAAATAGGCAACCATGGAAGCCACTTCCTCGCACTCGGCAGGACGCCCAAGCGGGATCACTTCGGTAAACTTTTGAATCAACGGATTACCCTGTTCCATCGCCGCTTTCACCATGGGGGTGGCAACCATGCAGGGGGCAACAGTATTGATAGTAACGCCGCTGGTGGCGAATTCGCGTGCGATACCGGTGGTCAATCCGTGTACGCCGCCTTTGGCGGCGTTGTAACCCGCGTGATCCCACAAGCCGTTTCGTACTGAATCGGCGCCAATGTTAACGATGCGTCCAAATCCTTGTTCAACCATATGAGGGAGGGTTGCGTGACAGGCCCAAATGGTGGTCCAAAGATTGCGATTCATGGTCGCGGTGAGGGATTCCATGTCGTGTTCGAGGAAAGGTCGGATTAACCCTCCGCCTGCGTTGTTAACCAGGATATCGAGTTGTCCGTAATGATCGACGGTTTTTGCAACCATCTGGCGAACTAAGGTTTCTTCACTTAAATCACCGGCAATGCTCAACGCGCCCAGTTGTTCAGCGATGTCTGAAACGCCTTCAGCATCCAGGTCGCCCAGCATCAGCTTGACGCCTTGCTCGCGCAGTCGCACGCTAATAGCCCTACCAATGGGTGATGCTGCGCCAGTGACAATGGCTATGCGTTCTTCGAGTCCTTGCATGTGTCCCCCGATGTCTGTTTGTCAGATGATTATGCTGACCTTGCCCTGTTCGTTGATGTTGTCGGTATCTAGGAACGAGGTCTTGTGAGTAATACGAATTCCGTCTTTAGTGACGTTCATTTGGTAATTGTGATGCCCGAGGTAGGTTTCCGTGATTCCGCCCTTTGAGCGATATGTCACGAAGTTGGATGTCACCTCGAAGTTGTCGTCATCGCCGCCCAAAATACGAACATTGCTCACCATGTGCCGGCAAATAGACTTTGGAAATTCTACGTGTGCGGTCTTTTTGCCCAGGCGCTTAACCCGCTCCGTAAGTCGGAACCAATCGTCTGCCACATAGAACAGCGTGGTCTTAGGATCTACCTCGTCTACCGAACCAGCGGGTGGCACCCAGTACGAAGCACCTTCCTCGAATAATTCGAGCCACTCGGGAAGCCGCCATTGATCGAGTAAGCCAGCTTCTTCGAATAGAAAGTCCTCTACCTCGGCGCGTGTAACAGACAGGCTCACGAAGGAGCGCCTTGCTCAGCTGAGGAGATACGTCGATTCCACTCGCGCCAGAAGATTCGCATCTGCTCTTCGTCGTTGGAAATGATCGGGTCTTGACCCATGCCTTTGGAAATGTCGTTCCAGCCGGCGGAAGCAAGATTTTGATAACCCTGCTGACAAAGGCGAAGTGCCTCGCAATCATCAGGTGTAGCGAAGCCGCCTGGTCCTAGAAACTCCAAAAAGTTGTACAACCGCCGTTCGCGCATAGTTTCTGATTCGTCTGTTGGCGCCAGGGTCCAAGCCTTGACGAACTGTTTGTCAGGTGCTTCTGGGAAGAAGGTGCGGAAGGTTATTGCCATGATGTTATTAATGACGAAATTTGGAAATATCACCATATTGAAATTGTTGTTGGCAATTCGCTCGGCGCGTTCTTTACCAAAGCGCGCTTTTAGACCTTTGAGGATCTCAGCACACTCCGCCGCGCCCTCGTTACCCCA
>JBNMMV010000052.1:0-16839 GCA_051270205.1 Limisphaerales bacterium | reverse complement strand
TCCGGCCTCCATGTTTTTTTGGTTAGGCATCTTTGTTGGGTTCTTTCAGCTTGGTTGTTTCTATGGGCCAACCTTCTCGACTGTACAAGAACTTGTTCCTGGGCACGTACGCGGAACTATAGTTGCGTTCTATCTACTGATGCTTAACTTGATAGGTGTGGGGCTTGGTGTGACCCTGGCGGGGGTCACCATCGACTGGATGATGGCTTCGGGCGTTGCGGAGCCGTACACCATAGCCCTGCTCGGTTTCACCACAATTTCGCTACTCGCGATTCCAGCCTTTTATTTTGCGGGCAAACGCTTCGAAAAAGACCGTTCCGCTCTGTTAGCCGCCGAGGGCTAATTTACCAAGGAGTAAAGGTGTCTGTATCAACGGGATGGCAACCTGTTCCACTGCCGCTGAAAATTCTGTCCATAGTCTTTCTATTATGGGCAATCGGTGCGGTGCTGAATTTGCCGAACTTGGTCAGCAATGGCATGCCGGTGATGGGTGTTTTTATCTATGGACCAACCGCCGCCGTGCTTCCTATTCTTCTCGACTTTGTCGGCCCTGGTGTTTTTCTGTTTGCGCTCTGGCACAGAAAAACGTGGGCACCGATATGGGCGTTGAGCTACATCGGTCTATTTATAGTCAACAATCTTGTGGCGCTTTTCACTCTGCGTGAGGTACTTGGGCTGCCTGCAATTTTGGGCCCGACAGCAGTGGCCGTGGTCTTTTTAGTCGTTATCTACTGGCAGCGCGATTACTTCCGCAGTGCATAGGCTTGCTCACTAGAAGCTAACCGCGAGAAGACGTTTGTAATCGGCGCCTGTTTTGGAGACCATCTCGGCACGGTAATGTTGGTGATGAGTTGATGAGCGGACCACTGAGCGGTTTCAAAATTCTCGATATGTCCAGAGTCCTAGCCGGACCGGCAGCGACAGTGCTGCTAGCCGACCAAGGTGCGGATGTGATCAAAGTCGAACCCTTGCGGGGAGATGTGGTGCGAGCCATGGGTGGTGGTGGCATTACACCCGGTTTTGTCACATCGAATCGAGGTAAGCGTTCCATTGCTTTGGATTTAAAATCGCCCGCCGGTATCGAGGCCGTTAAGCGATTGGCTGTTTCAGCAGATGTGTTCGTACAAAATTTTCGCCCTGGCGCGATTGACGGCATGGGCTTGGGTGAGCCGGTGCTACGCGCCATTAATCCAAAGATTATCTACGTATCTATGAGCGGCTTTGGTGAGAAAGGCCCTTATGCGCACAAGCGGGTTTACGACCCGGTCATTCAAGCACTGTCGGGTCTTGCTGACCTACAAGCGACGGATGAAAATGATCGACCTCGCATGATCCGAACTGTTATTCCGGACAAGACGACAGGAATAACCACGGCGCAAGCGATTACCGCAGCTTTACTATCAAGAGAACGCACCGGCGAAGGCCAACATGTTCAAGTGGCAATGCTCGATGTGATGATTGCCTATCTTTGGCAGGAAGGTCTTGCTGGACTGACCATGGTTGGAGAAGAGGACCGGGTGAAAAGAGGCCAACGGTCAAAAGACCTAATCTACGAAACATCCGATGGATACATTACTGCGGGTGCTGTTTCTGACCTTGAATGGCAGGGGATGTGCAAGGCGCTCGACCGCCAAGCGTGGTTAACCGATGATCGATTTTCCACCCCGCGGGCTAGGGGCATGAATGCTAAGCTGCGGCTTGAGATGACCGCAGAGGTTCTTCTTACCAACACCTCTGCCTATTGGCTGCAGCGTCTCGACGAGTGCGAAGTACCGAGTGCCCCGGTGTTATCTAGACCCGAGGTTATCGAGCAAGAACAAGTTAAGGTGAATGAGATTTTGTCTGAGTATGATCACCCAGGGCTCGGACGAATTCGGCAGCCACGCGCTGCTGCTCGGTTTAGCGCGACGCCCACCAATACCGAACAATTGGCGGCAGCTTTAGGTCAACATGGCGCTGAAGTCCTACTTGAAGCGGGCTACGCGGAAGAGGAAATAGCCGCGCTTCGAGCAGAGGGCATCCTCGGCGGAGAATAATGGTCGCAGACGCAAGGCAATGGAAAGAACATGCTGATTAAACAAATCCCTATTCGGAATGATTTACGAAACTATATGTATTTGCTCGCCTGTGAGCAGACCCTAGAAGCCATCGCTATCGATCCGCTGGATCACGCGCTGTGTGTGGAAGTAGCTCAAGAGATGGGCTGGCGTATTAAGGTGGTGGCGAACACTCACCATCACCATGATCACATTGGCGGAAACCAGCAAGTGGTTGCCGCGACCGGCGCAGAATTGGTAGCACACATCGATGCCATGCAGGCCATACCCAATGTCGATAGAGGTTTACGTGCAGGTGATACGCTGCGATGTGGCGAGCTAGGCTTGGAAGTGATGGATACCCCAGGTCATACCATGAGCCACATTTGTTTGTATTTTGCTGGAGGTGCTGCTGAGAGTCCCGCGTTGTTCTGTGGTGATACGCTATTTAACGCGGGTGTGGGGCGGTGTGACGATGGCGGTGAGCCTAAGCGCTTACACCAAACCTTTGTTGATCAAATTTACCCGTTGGAAAATGATGTGCGAATATTCCCGGGACATGACTACATTGAAAACAATTTGGAATTCACTCTCGACCGAGAGCCTGACAATCAATCAGCGCAATCATTGAAGGCTGAATTCAGTGAGGGGCTGAACTCCGAGACGTATGTGAGTACCATTGGCATTGAGCGTGAAATCAATGTGTTCTTTCGATTGGATCAATCGCAAGTGCGTACTGGCATTGCGGAGTCCCTTAAAATCGATTCAAGCGAGCTTGATGACCAGGCGACCTTCGTTGGTCTGCGTAATCTACGCGACAACTGGTAATTCCAAATAATTGCTTCGCCAAGCGCGTAAGCACCCAACCAGGTTCTATTAATGACGGAAAAGAAGTCAGGTGAAGACAGTCAGGCCGATGTTCGGATAGTTGAAATATTCAGAGAACCTGTTGAGTTGTACAAAATTTTGAAATTCGAAGGTATGGCCTCTAGCGGCGGTCAGGCGAAAGCAGTCATTGCAGAAGGCCAGGTCATGGTCAATGAAAAAACGGAGACACAGAAACGCAAAAAAATCGTTACCGGCGACACGATAGAATTCAACCGAGAGAAAATAAAAGTCCAATTTGTCGCGGCTGACGTTTCCACGGCCCCGGATCCTTCAATAGACTCGGACCCTTCAATAGACCCAGATCCTTCAATAGCTCAAGATGCGGAAAAAGAATGAAGACAAACGATTGCTTGCGGAGAATTCGCTACATTCTCGATCTGGGCGATAAGGACATCATTGGTTTGTTCGCACTGGCTGAACACAGCGTCGTAAGAAGTGAGGTCGTCGCCTGGTTGAAGAAAGATGATGATCCAGACTACGTAGAGTGTAGTGATGTGATGTTCGCGACCTTTCTTAACGGCCTGATCAGCCATAAGCGCGGTCCTAGAGACGGTCCACTACCTGAGCCAGAACAACGCATGAACAACAACATGGTTTTCAGAAAATTGAAGATCGCGTTCGACTTGCAAGCGGAAGAAATTCTTCAAATACTGTCTCGTGCGGATTTCAATATCAGCAAACACGAGCTATCTGCCTTCTTTCGCCGGCCAGGACATAAGCACTATCGCGACTGCAAGGACCAGATTCTGCGCAACTTTCTAATGGGCTTGCAGCTCAAGCATCGAGGTGGAAGCCTGCAGAGTGCAGAAGACAGTCTGCAGAGCGCCGAGGACACGCCGTAGTTAAAAACGCTTAACATGAAATCTGATCTCGACAAGCTTCTAAAAAAGAACGATCAACTTAACCAACTTGATGTCGTGAAAGTTGTGAGCCACATCCAACGAGAAATTGAAAACGGCGATTGGGTGCTTAACACTTTGTTGCTTGAAGGCTACGACGTGCCTTTTCGATACCGGCGTAAGAAAAAATATCGAAGCTTACAGGGTGCACCAGTGAACTTAACGTTCTATCCGCAAGCTGAGCAGATTGCAGGTATGGAAGTTGAGATGATGAAAGTCGTTAGAATTCGAAAGAGTTAGGATGAGAAAGGAAACATCAGATGGAGAGTAGTTTTGACGGTGTTCTTGCCTTTGCTTTCCTCGGTTGTATGCTTTTGGTTGGCACCGTGCTGCGAGCGAATGTTGGGTTTTTACGAAACGCACTGGTTCCAGCCAGCCTAATTGGTGGGGTGCTCGGTTTTGTTCTGATCTCGCTTGGCCTCGCCTATGGCTATGAAAGCGCGGATTTCAACGTTTTTACTTTCCACTTCTTTACGCTCAGCTTCATGTCATTGGTTTTGGCGCGTGGAGAGAAAACTACGGGCAGCAAAGTGGTGGCGGGGGGCAGCTGGCTATCGTTGGTTTGGGTCATGAGCCTGGTTTTGCAGGCGCTGATAGGTCTTACGGTTATCGTCGGCTACAACATGGTTGCAGGCGAGCCGCTCTCTGAATACTTGGGATTGCTTGTTACTCACGGATTTACCCAGGGACCAGGGCAGGCGCTAGCGTTGGGTGGCATTTGGGAAAACGAAATGGGTATCACCCATGCCGTGAATTTCGGCCTCATCTATGCGTCTGTGGGCTTTATAGTTGCGTTTAGTATCGGTGTTCCTGTGGCACGCTGGGCAGTCCGCAATGGGCTAAATGCAAATAAGAATGCTCGCATAGACCGTGACTTCGTCACCGGTATTCTTTCTCCTGAGGCAAGGTTAAGCGCCGGGCAGCAAGTCACTCATCCAGCCAATGTCGACAGTCTTGGCTTCCATCTCGCGATTTTGGGTGTTGCCTACCTTCTTACCGATGGCTATATCACCTTTATGGGCTCTATGGTCGCCAACATTGACCTGAGTCCGTTAAACCTGACAGTTATCTTTAGTCATAACCTGTTCTTTTTTCATGGCTTGATTATTTGCGTCATTCTCAGGGCGCTGTTGAACCGCTTTGGGTTGGGGCACTTTATAGACGACGATACTCAGAGGCGTATTACGGGTTCCTCTGTCGATTTTATGGTAGTAGCGACCATTATGAGCATCAAGTTCGCGCTGTTGGCTGAATTTATAGTGCCCATAGTTGCGGTTTGCTTGGCGGTTAGTGTTGGTACTGCACTGCTTTGTTACGTGTTTGGCAGGCGACTCAGCGAACACGGAGTAGAGCGTGCATTGACCGCGTTTGGTTGTTGCTGCGGATCCACTGGCAGCGGCATATTGCTGTTGCGCATGTTGGATCCAGACCTCAGCACCCCCATAGCTCGGGAGCTCGCGTTTTTTAATATCGCGATTATGTTCTTTGGGTTCCATATTCTAACGATCATGTCGCCGATACTGCCAAACTTAGGATTGGGGCTGGTGGTTATCGTCTATGCTGCGACTTTTGTAATAGGTGGGTTGGGTTTGTTGTGGGTATCGCGCCCACTCAACAAGACGATCGCGATGCAGAAAACTTAAACTTTTACATAAATTGGGATACTAGGAGAACTCTATGTCTTGGACCGAAAAAGCGACGTCTGTTAACGATGTCAACGAGCGTGATTTTGTGCTGTCTGTAGATGGTCATGAAGTCCCTGGCGTCTACTGGACACCTCAAGGTGGTGCTGAAAAATTGGTCATGCTGGGGCATGGTGGCACCACCCACAAACGCACTGACTACATAGTTGAAGTTGCAAAATTACTGTGTGCGCGCGGTATTGCTGCCATGGCCATCGATGGGCCAGGTCACGGTGACCGCCGTACTTTCGATTGGACGGGCGATCAGACCGAGTTTGCCCGCGCCTGGAAAGATGGTGGTGGAACCGATACCGTCGTGGTTGATTGGCGAGCTGCATTGGACTTTATCGAAGCTGAGTTTGGTGCGCGCCCGACCGGCTGGTGGGGGTTGTCTATGGGCACCATGATGGGTTTACCGGTCACCGCAACGGACGAACGAGTTAAAGTCGCACTACTCGGGTTAATGGGCAGTTGGGGACCGAACGGCGATGACCTGATGCGACTGGCGCCACAAATATCCTGTCCTGTTCGCTTTCTTGTTCAGTGGGACGATGAGATTGTTCCGCGAGATTCCTGCTTAGCACTATTCGATGAGTTGGGTACGGCGAAAAAGACCATGCACGGAAATCCAGGACGACATCAAGCGGTGCCACAATTTGAAGTTGTCGGTTCCGTTGAATATCTTGAACGATATTTGGGCTAGGCAATACATAAAAAAGACGGGTTAAGGTCAGAAGCTAGGTGATCGGCTTAAAGCCTTTGTCTATGCGACGGACCCGCTCCAAGATAAGCCACAGAATAGCGGTCAAGCCTGCGAGTACGGCACCGCTGACTGTTAGTCCAAGTTGCACGTCATAGTTTTCAGCGATCCAGCTGATGGGCAGCAACCCGAGTGGCATAAGACCGTGCGACATCATATCGATGCTCATCACGCGCCCGCGCATTTCCTGGCTAACCTGAAGTTGCACCACACTTCTGTTCATCGACATGTTGATTGCAGACAAAAGCCCTACAAATGCCACCCCACCCAATGCCCAGAACATGGTGTTGGCGTTCGCAAACCAAGCGACGCCTACGCCCCATAAAATTCCGGTAATGAATAGCCAACGACCTTTGTGTCGAAACTCACCCATCTTGGCCAATGCCAGCGATCCTATGATAGCGCCGCCTCCCATACCGGTCATAAGTAGGCCAAGATCATCAGGGCCGCCCTTTAGAATGTCGGTGTTGTAAGCGGGCAGCAGGGTGTTGATGCTGAGACCGAATAAGAACGGCACGATTGACAGTAAAATTAATCCGCCTACCACGGGTGTGTTGACTACATATTTAACGCCCTGGCTAACATCGTGGAGCGCACTTTTCTGTGTGTCGCGAGGCGTCGGGTTACCGTCATGTTTAATAAGAAGTACCGTTAGCGATGAGACGAAATAGAGCACGGAAAGCACGATATAGACCAGACCCACGCCAAACTCGCTTGTGGTGTCGCCACCAGCGAACATGGCGATCATGAAGCCGGCGAGTGCGGGACCCAATATACGCGCCAGGTTCCACGCGGCGGTGTTAAAGGCCATGGCATTGAACATCAAACGTTCACCGACCAGTTCAGGAATGAAAGCTGTGCGGGCAGGAATAGACAGGGCCAGAACCGAGCCGTTAACAATGCCGACCCAAATGAAGTCGAAAAACGTCACGTTGCCAGCCAGAATAATGTAGGCCATGGCTAAAGTCGCCACACCGTTGAGCATTTGCGCCCACATAATGACAGGCTTCTTTCGAACGCGGTCTGCGAGTACGCCGCCTACCAAGGAGAACAACACTTGCGGGAACATAAAGGCAATAGTTACCCAGGCAAGGTTCATCGATGAAACGGTCATTTCGTAAACCAACCAACCTTGGGCTACCAACTGCATGTTCATGGCGAAGGCCGCACCGGCCATGCCGATCCACAAGAAAAGATAGTCAGAATTCTTCAGTGAGGCGAACATGGAAGTGCTTGTGGGTGCGTTAGCCTCGGGCATCTAGCATCTTTATCTTTAATGGAACGAGATACCATAACATAGTCATAAACCCCTGGTTTATTGGCGAGCGTGTGGAAGAAAATGTTAGTAACAGGCGTGACTATTCGCTGGGGAGGTGATAAAAAATTCTAGATCGGTTAGGCTGTCCGGATCCAGAAAGAAATTTAAAACGATCATAGCCATTAAGGCTATGGCGCTGTGACTATTACGTAAAGGGGTTATGATGGTTTTCCGACGTACCGCAATCAACCAGGCGGTACTTGCTGCTTTGGCATCTATGACAGCCGGGCAGGCTATGAGCGAAGTTTCACAAACTCGTGAAATGGAAGAAGTCATTGTCACCGCAACTAAGCGTGCGGTGCCATTGCAGGACGTCGCTGTCGCCGTTAAGGCGCTTACAGAAGACACCCTGAACGATTTGGGTATCGATACTTTCGAGGATTACCTAATTCAAATGCCGGGTGTTACCGCAGGCGGCGGTGGACCTGGTCAGAACACCATCTACATACGAGGCTTGGCTTCGACCACGCCAAACTTGACCACAGCCGGTGTGGCCGGACTGGCTCCCAACGTCGCGTTTTACCTTGACGAACAACCCTTATCGCAACCTGGTCGCAACCTAGACGTCTATGCAGCTGACCTGAGCCGCATTGAAGTGCTGTCTGGCCCACAAGGCACGCTTTTCGGTGCCAGTTCACAAGCAGGTAATGTTCGTCTCATTACTAACAAGGCTGACCTGAGTGAAAGCTATGGCAGCGTCAAGGTCGGAACTTCAATGACCAAAGATGGCGACCCTAGCGGGAATCTAGAGGCTGTTGTTAACTGGGCCATTAGCGACAACTTTGCGCTGCGCGCTGTAGGTTATACAGACACTCAAGGTGGCTTTATTGACCAAGTCGGAGGAACCCGTGATATCAGTGAAAGTGCTCGTTTTCGTACCGCGGGCACCCTTCGGGCCAACGGCGAGCCTGTATCTGATGCACGTGAAGGATTACAACCCGGTGCCGATCTGAGCGGTGTCACCTTGCTGCAGGCAAATGCGAAACGCGACAGCGATGTCAACGAGAGCAAATATCAAGGCGGGCGTATCAGCGCGCTTTGGGATGTTAATGAAGACTGGAGTGTTAATGCCGCATTCATGCGCCAAACACTTGATGCCGATGGTGTGTTCTATGCTGACCCTGAATTGGGTGACATGGAAATCCAACGCTTTAGCGACGATGAAATGGAAGATGAATTTACTAACGCGAACTGGACCATTGAAGGCCGGGTTGCCGCGCTAAATGTTTTGTACACCGGTGCCTTTACAGATCGCAAAACCGAACAAGTTGTAGACTACACCGACTACTTGTTTGTCGGCCAGTACCTGCCGTACTACATTTGTGATGGCTCGGTAAGCTATCCTGGTGCAGCTGCTCCCAGTGGTGTTTGCCAAGCACCGAATCTGTTTGTGAATTCAGCGACAGAAACCGAGGTTTGGTCACATGAATTTCGCGTTACAACCCCCGTGGAGCATGCGGTTCGTTTTACGGGTGGTTTGTTCTACAGCGATCTCGAATTGACAGAGCGCAATGACTTTACCTACCCAGGAGCTGTTGCTGCTGCTCCATTTGGCGCCTTTGCGCCTAACTTCGCTTTTGACACGGGTTTTCGATCAAAAGCAGGTCCTTTTCCCGAAGATGTGATTTTTCGCAACGATATACGCCGTACAGATGAACAAAAAGCTGCATTCGGTGAGGTGTCCTGGGATTTGAGCGAGACCTTTTCAGTCACTGCCGGACTACGTTGGTACGACATTGAAGTCGACTTTGATGGCAGCGCCAACAGTTCGTTTTGTAATTCAGGTGGCACCGACGTAAATGCTTATGGTACTGACATCAGTGACCTATACAACGGTGATGGCGAATATACGTTCCGTGGTAGCTGTGATCCCGCCAACCACATCACCTATACGTTGGCGGACATTGACGATCCTGCGACACCTTCCGCTGTAGTCGGCGCGTTACGAGCACCAGATTCAGCGCAAACTGATGGGGTGATTGGAAAATTCTCAGTGAGCTATACGCCAAATGACGACACGTTGTTGTTTCTCACTTGGTCAGAGGGCTTTCGCCCCGGTTTGCTAAACCGTCCCGGCGGTGCTTCAGGTCCCAACGGCTACACGGTACCTTTTGCCTTAGAAACTGATGATGTCGTGAACTACGAGGCTGGTTGGAAACTAGACCTGTTAGATGGCACCTTGCGATTTAATGGTAGTGTCTTCTATGTTGAGATTGAAAATCTTCAAACCACTATCTTCGATCCAAGCATCACCAATTTGTTTTTCTCAGACAATGCGGCTGACGCAGAAATATTGGGTATGGAGGGAGATTTTATCTGGAACGCCTCGGAAAACTTGACAGTCAGTGGTGCATTTTCGGTGCTTGATACAGAGATCACCAAAGTACTGACGCCAACAAACGACGTGCGCCAAGGTGGCGAATTGGCTTATGCACCTGAATTTCAGGGCAACCTACGTGCGCGTTACGAATGGTATTCAGATTCAGGCATGGCGTATCACGTGATGCCCCACGTTTCCTATTCAGCATCCTCGCAGAGCGATGTAATAACGATTAACAATTCGGAAATCGACAGCTGGATGCTCACAGGCATAACGCTTGGTGTCTCTTCAGAGGAATGGTCGGCGGAATTGTATGTCGATAACTTGTTTGATGAGGAAGTTGAGCTTTCCCGTAGTTTTGTTTTTGATCGTGAGCGAGTGACGTATGCGCGACCACAAACGATTGGGGTTCGGTTCTCCTTCGACTTCTAACGCTCGTGCCTGATCTTGTTGAGATCAAGCGTGCGCTTGCCCAAGGTGAGCTTCCGCTCGCCTTAGGTATGCTTGAAGAATTTCTGGTAGACAACCCAGACGATGTCGACGCGTTGTACCTTAAGGCGGTAGCTTCTCGCTATGTCGACGCCCATGATCAAGCGCTCGAAACCTTGAATCGGCTCAAATTCCTTTCTCCCTCTCATAGTCGAGCCCACCAAGAAGAAGGGCACGTATATCGTGACTGCGGAGAGGCTGAGCAAGCCGTTCAGAGCTACGCTCGCGCGCTAGCACTGAACCCTGCCTTGGATGTTTGCCTGTCTGAAAGTATTAAACTGCTCAAGTCGCTGCGTCGAGAGCGACAAGCGATTGCCCTGCAGGTACAACTGGAGGCATTGTTAAAATTACCTGAGCCTCTTAAAGCCGCGACAGATCTTATTGCCCAAAATAAGTTGCTCAAGGCCGAGGCGTTGTGTCGTAACTATCTACTGCAAGATCCAGAGCATGTACAAGGCATGCGCTTACTGGCTGACATAGGCATTCGTTTGGGGATCTTTGAAGATGCAGAGTTTCTGCTAGAAAGCGCGGCGAACTTCGCTCCCAATGACTTACTGATACAAATGGAATACGTCCAGGTTCTGCGTAAGCGACAAAAATTTCAGGCAGCATTGACCCAGGCTCGCAACCTTCTGACCGCGCATCCTGACAACCCGCAAGTGAAATCCCTTTGCGCCATTGAATTCATGCAAACGGGAGATTTTGATCAAGCCAAGTTCCTTTTAGACCAAGTGTTGGAGCAGGTGCCGAACGATGCACGAACTTTGGTGACATACGGTCATGCGCTGAAGACCGGAGGCCGAGCTGGCGAGGCGGTAGAAAGATATCGTCAAGCTATGGCTGCGCATCCTGGGCATGGTGAGTCTTACTACTCGCTGGCGAACCTCAAGGTTTACCGGTTCGATGACGCGGAAGTTGATCAAATGCGATCGTTGGAATCGAGTGGCAACATCGGTTTTATGGACCGTGTGTATCTAAATTTCGCGCTTGCTAAAGCCTATGAAGATCGCCAACAGTACGAAACGGCTTTTGGCTATTACGCGACAGGCAACTCGCTGAAGAAAGCCCAAAGTAGATACGATGCTGAACGCATGCGAGAGGAGCTTGCCGAAAGTCAGCGTGTTTGCGACACCCAGTTTTTTGTAGATCGAAAGACGCATGGCTCAGACGTTGCAGACCCGATATTTATTCTGGGCTTACCCCGCGCTGGTTCTACCTTGTTAGAGCAGATCTTATCTTCGCATAGCCAAGTAGATGGCACCTTGGAGTTGCCCAACATTCTCTCCCTATCTCAGCGGCTGCGGCGCCGATCTGGTAGCGAAGGCTATCCCGAGGCGCTACTGGACCTTTCTGCAGATGAGTGCAAAGCGTTCGGCGAAGCTTACATTGAAGACACGCAGATTCATCGCGCAAACGCGCCATTTTTTATCGATAAAATGCCCAATAATTTCCGACACGTTGGCTTAATCAAACTGATATTGCCCAACGCAAAGATCATTGATGCCCGACGAGAGCCCATGGCGTGTTGTTTCAGCGGTTTCAAACAGCTGTTTGCGGAAGGCCAGGAGTTCTCTTATGACCTCACAGATGTTGGGCGATATTACCGTGACTATGTAGAGCTCATGGCGCACTGGAACAAAGCCTTGCCAGATTTTGTGTTGCGCGTTCAACATGAAGATGTTGTCGCGGATCTGGAGTCTGAGGTGCGGCGTATGCTGGAGTTTTGTGGCCTACCTTTTGAGGATGCCTGTCTTCGATACTATGAGACAGAGCGAAACATCAGAACGCCCAGCTCAGAACAAGTTCGCCAACCTATTTTCACTGAAAGTATAGAGCAGTGGCGTCATTTTGAGCCTTGGCTTGAGCCGCTGAAATCAGCACTTGGGTCTGAGGTCGGATAATCCAGGCTAGAATTTAGATACGCTCAGTGCGCGGTTCATCAAGAACGAAGTGAATATCGTAACCGCGGTTCGCTCATTCAGAATTATCCAACTGCATGCCGGACCAAAGTAATGCAGTAATTTGGTCTATCACGATCTCGATGTCTGCGGCTCTGTCGCGTAGCCACCAAAGGGTGACGAAGTGGAGTGCGCCAAGTAAACCGTAGGACCAAACGATGGCGACATCTGGATCGGCTCCTTGTGCCTTGCGATGTTTGGCAATGGAACCCGCAAATTGGCCGACAGCGCCATCGGCTAGCAAAAGAGATTTTTGGACTCTGTCGTCTCCGCTGCCACCAGCAGTAACAAAGAGGTAAAGGTTTCTGTCTTGCGCTGCCAAGTTGAGATAACCCGCAGCGAAGTTGCGAAGTTGTTCGTTTGGGGTTGAAGCTATACCCACCAACTGCATAACAGACTCAGCCATGCGCACGGCCAGGCGCTCTGCTAATGCTTGAACCAGCGCGTCTTTGTCGCCCACTTCTCGGTAGAGTGTGGGTTTAGTGACCCCAGCTTCGATAGCGATGGCTGCGAGTGAAACACCTGGCCCCTTGATTTGAATTAACTTCTCTGCAGAGCTGAGGAGGAATTCGCGATCAGCGATGACGCCATCAGCGGTTGTCCTTCCGGCAGGTCGGCCAGGTCCTCTTATTTTCGATCCTGAGGTGGATTGCATACTTTGTACACTTTTTCGGCTCGTCATTAAATTAAATTACCATGGGTAGATTTATACCGCTAGGATGACATGATCCACGAGGTGTTGTTTTCCAATGGTACAGCAACCTATATTAATCGCTTCGTCGAGACCAAGGGTCTAGCCCTGGCGATTGAGAAAAGGGGATTAGATATGGATTGGGTTTGCGTCGTCGCAGGATCTCTCTAACGAGCATGGCAAGTTGAAGGAGAGATCGATGGCGTAGGAAAGCCTCTCGGTAAGAGAGGCTTGAGAACCTACTTTGAGGGATTACTGGCAGATTACCTTCGTTAGGGCTCAGGCTAGGATCCAGGTTGAGGACTTAGCTTGTCCCGTGGATGGCGATCTTGCCGGCAACGCGAGCCGCGTAGTTTGAGTCAGCTTTCTCCAAGTAGCTTAGTACTCGTGCTTGGACTCTTGGTTTCGCTTGAGCGAGCCCCCCAGCAATCGTCTCAGCCAGTCGGTCCTGTTCATCATCAGCCATGATCTGGTACAAATCGCCAGTCTGAGTGTAGTAATCCTCATCGTCTTGGCTAAATGGCTGTATCCACCCGTTTTCCAGTTGCGACGCAGGTGGGTTTAAACGCTTATCCGGTTGAGGCGTGTCCAACTGATCGTTGGGGTAGAAGTTGTGGCTACCGTCTTGGCTCGCCGCCATAGACCCATCTCGCTGGTAATTGTGAACCGGACATTTGGGTGCATTTATAGGCAACGAATTGTGGTTGGTTCCAACTCTATAGCGGTGGGCATCTTGGTAGGCTAGTAGGCGCGCTTGTAACATCTTGTCGGGCGAAGCGCCAATGCCCGGGACAAAATTGCTGGGTGCAAAAGCAACCTGTTCTGTCTCCGCGAAGTAGTTGTCCACATTTCGATTAAGCTCCAGCTTTCCCACAGTCTGCATCGGTGCGAGGGAGTGTGGCCAGACCTTGGTAAGGTCGAACGGATTCACTGGGAATGAACGAGCTTCCGCTTCCGTCAGGATCTGAACTTTCACCGTCCAGCTTGGGAAATTTCCGTCCTCTATAGATTGTACCAAATCATGCTGTGCGCCATGAGGAGAGAGCCTAGCAGCTTCATCATTCATAACCGACTCAACACCCTGGTCTGTTTTGAAATGCCACTTCATCCAATAGCGGGTGCCATTTGCGTTGTAGAATGAAAAGGTATGCGATCCGTAGCCATTCATGTGTCTCCATGAACGCGGAATACCTCTGTCTGACATCAATATGGTCATCTGGTGAAGCGACTGTGGATGATTGGCCCAGTACTCCCATACTCGTGCGGCATCGGGTAAGTTAGTGCGTGGGTTCTTTTTCTGAGAGTGGACAAAGTCAGGAAACTTCATTGGATCGTTTAAGAAAAACACCGGCGTGTTGTTGCCCACAATGTCGTAATTGCCTTCCTGAGTATAGAATTTAACCGCGAAACCACGCGGATCACGGGCATAGTCACTAGAGTCTTGGCCCCCACCGACTGTGGAGAATCGTAAAAAGACATCGGTCTGATCGCCAACGGTTTGTAGAAACGCTGCCTGAGTGAATTCTGAGAGCGAGTTAGTCAGCGTAAAGGTGCCGTGCGCACCAGCCCCCCGCGCGTGAACAACGCGCTCTGGAATGCGTTCGCGATTGAAGTGGGCTAGTTTTTCGAACAATTGGTAGTTGTCGAACGTCAGCGGTCCGCGTTCGCCGGCAGTGACGCTGTTATTGTCGTCAGCAATTGGCGCACCTGCCGACGTCGTCAAAGTCTTATCCTCCCCCATGTTAGTTCTCGTCTATGAAATTGATATTAACGATAGATAATATGAATAAGTTAGACCAATCGATTGTTCCTTTCGAAATGATAAGATTTGCCTATGACAGTTTTTGCAGATCAGTTTTGGTTAGTGCGTAATGCTATGTCGGGTATCGCGCTAACGGATTCGACCATCGTTCAAAAAGCGATGGAAAAGTTGCAGGGTGACCTTATGAGTGGCGTATGGCACGCTCGCTATGCAGATCTACTCACTTTGGGCGAACTCGATCTAGGCTACCGAATTGTAAAAAGTGGTCCCAGATGAACAAAGACGAACTCACAACGCTATTTAGACGAACATTTAAGACCGGAATTCTTCGTCGTGTGCCGAAAAAACCAACAGATGCGGCTGCGATGTTGGCTTTGTCCATTGTGAGTCTGGATGCGGATGGTTTCTACGATGAAAACGAAATCGATTTCCATCTTACGAGTTGGCTCGAAGGCATTGGCTCCGAACATGGCAACGCAGACCACGTCACGTGGCGTCGCGCGCTGGTCGACTACGGATTTTTACGCCGAGCGACAGATGGTGTGATCTATCGGGTCGATGCGCGGAGAATTGATGAATCCATAACGGCCGAGGCTCGTACCGTTAATCCCAAGCAGATCTTTGCAGAGGTCGAACTTGCCAGGATCGAGCGCCAAAAAAAATACCGAGCGTAGCCAGCTAGTCGTTGGTTGGTTTGTTATAACCGTTTGGCGAGAAGGGTTTGAGCTGATCAAACCAAAGTTGCGCTAACACCTCCAGATCTCCGTCTGGGTTGTATCCCGTAATGTCTTTTGGTGGTTCGATTATTTCGAGCACGGTAAATTCGAACACATCGGCACCGTGCGTATTCCAGTCTGCCTGCAACTCGTCGTTGTCTCTTTCAGAGTTGGTTTTTAGCATAAAACGATGTCGGTTTAGCCGAGCTTCAACATCACGACTGACACCCACGAATCGTTTTTGGCTTTGTGTGTTGAGAATGCTATAGGCACCCATGTTCTTTGGCGTTCTTTTATACTCGCGTGTTAGTTCTTTTCTCTTGTCTTTTTTTGGGTCTTTAGCTGATTGCATATATGCCTGTTGTGCCAGCGAATGTACTTCGAGAGTGGACCACTGTAGTTTAGTTCAGACAACACAGGAAGTTTACGATGCACGAATTTTACTATCCGGGAATTCTGAGTTGCCTGGCGTTACTCACCTACTATTTCACGTTGTTCAAGGCGGGTATGGCACGCGGTCGGTTTGGCGTGCTCTGGCCTGTTGGCCGGCTTTGGTATGCGTTGGGTTATTATAAGTCTGCCGACCAGCGTAGCCTTGGTTTGTACCTGAGTATGCCGCCTATCTATATCTTCATTGTCGGATCGCTGATTGGATTTGTGCTTAAACTTGTCTAGATGGTCGGTGGAATGAACCCAAAAGTTGTAGCCAGTGAATGTTGCGCTGCACTACATCCTCAAAATACGTTGCGGGGGTTTCAATTCTGTCTCGATTCCGGGGTGGACGGCATAGAGTTTGATGTGCACCTTAGTCAAGATGGCCATGTGGTCGTGCAACACGATTATCTGCTTAACAGACGAACTACACGGAACCCATCAGGGCAGTGGCTTCAGACCAAGGGCCCTGCGATATGCGATCTGACGCTTGCGCAACTGAAAGAACATGATGTGGGTCGCTATGAATCTGGTTCGCACGAAGAAAAATCCTATCCCAACTATTTAGCAGCTGACGGCGAGCAAATTCCGACACTAGAAGAGTTGTTGCGTGCTCACCAGTTGGCAGGCAGTGACGCAGAATTGTGGATCGAGTTGAAAACTACGCCTTTTGATCGGGTGTTAAGTTCTGAGCCGAACGAGTTGTTGACAGCTGTGTTAAAGCTTGTGGAAGAATTCGGGGTGGTGGCAAAGACGATACTGTTGGCTTTTGAATGGCAATTGCTGATTGATGCGAACCGTATTTGTCCTGGCATTGGCCTAGACTATCTGACGATCAATCCAAGGTTTATAAAACAACTCTACAGGCACAAAGGCACGATCAATCCG
>JBNMMV010000051.1:0-17164 GCA_051270205.1 Limisphaerales bacterium | reverse complement strand
TTCACAGAGGGCGCGCCAAACGGTGGGCGCTATTACTGGAAATCTAATTATTTCGCTGAATTGAGCGACGCGGCCATCGACGTGATGGCCGAGCGTGCTTTGCAGTTACCCGGACCTTACTCGAATTTTTTCATCGAGCCTCTAGGCGGCGCTATCAGTCGAATCGCACCGAAGGCCACAGCATTTCCGCACCGAAACGCAAAGTACTCTTTCGGCATATCCTCTGGCTGGGTGGACGCGGCGGACGATGCGACTGCAATTAGCTGGACACGCGACTTTCACAAAGCCCTGGCGCAGTTTGGGACTGGTCAGTTTTATGTGAACTATCTGGATCAGGACGAGCTAGACAACATCGAAACCGCTTTCGGGGACAACTTCGCTCGGCTTCAAAGAGTTAAAGAGCAATACGATCCAGAAGGTTTGTTCCAACTCGGTAGTTAACGTGGATGAGCAGAGTCTACCTATGCAGCAAAAAGTCTGCTTCAATTCACAGAAGGAGGGAAGTCATGGATCATCAGCACTTTGCCCAGCCGTGGGTCGCCGCAAGTTCCGACGCGGACATTAGGTATTGATCGAAAGCGGCCTGAAACCTGCGATCTAACAAGCCCTTTTGCCTGCGATATCTCCTCATCAATTCCGCTATTGAGGGACTGGCGATAGACCTTGGCGATAGAGTTCGAATAGGTCCGGATGGCTTCATTCTGCAATCATGTCTCTGCCAATAACAAACCGCATGATCTGGTTAGTGCCTTCAAGAATCTCGTGAACACGCAAATCCCTCAAGAATCTCTCTACCGGAAAGTCGCGCAGAAAGCCGTAGCCGCCGTGTAGTTGCAGTGCCTTGTTAACAACCTTGGAACCCGTTTCGGTGGTTAGCAATTTCGCCATCGCCGCCCACTGCGTTTTGTCTATGCATTGACGTGACACTTTGTCGGCTGCGATATACAAAAGAGCCCGTGCGGCTTCCATGTTGGTGCGCATGTCGGCCAACATAAATTGTGTGTTCTGGAAATCAGCAATCCGTTGGCCGAATTGTCGACGCTGTTTAACGTAGTTTACTGCATCATCAAGGCATCGTTGCGCGCCACCTAAAGAACATGCACCGATGTTCAATCGGCCGCCGTCTAGACCTTTCATGGCAATTTTGAATCCGTCACCTTGAGCGCCAACCATATTTTCTACTGGTACGCGGCAGTTATCAAAAATCACCGCAGAAGTTGGCTGTGAATGCCAGCCTAGCTTTTTCTCTTGGGCGCCAAAGCTCAGTCCTTCGGTGCCTTTTTCTACCACGAAGCAAGAGATGCCACCTGATTTCGAACCCTGGTCGGTACGTGCCATGACTACATAGATTTCGCTATGTCCGCCACCAGAAATGAAGGCTTTTTCGCCGTTCAGTACGTAACAATCACCATCAAGCTGCGCCTTGGTCTTCAACGAGGCCGCGTCTGAGCCGGCATTGGGTTCGGTCAAACAGTAGCTTGTAACGTGTTCCATGGTGATTAACTTTGGCAGATATTTTTCTCGAAGCGCATCGCTGCCGAACTCGTCGATCATCCAAGTTGCCATGTTGTGTATGGAAATGAATGCTGAAGTCGACGGACATCCGTAAGCTAAGGCCTCCATAATTAAAGCAGCATCGACGCGGCTGAGTCCTATGCCGCCATAGGTTTCACTGACATATATCGCACCAAAACCGAGTTCTGCGCCTTTGGCCAATGTTTCACGCGGGAAGATGTTTTCCTCATCCCACTTAGCAGCGTGTGGTGTAATCTCCTCTGCGGTAAACCGTCTTGCCATATCTTGGATGACGGTCTGTTCTTCGGTCAGTTCAAAATTCATATTTGTCTCGTTGTTGAGGTCCGAGGCCTTCTTTTCTAAAGTGTAGGACTAAAACTGGTTTGATCCTAACCCTAAAAACGCGGAATAAATATTAGAACATGGTCCAAAATATATTGCTAACACGTCGTTGGCCGCAAGAAATAGAAACCAAAATGACCAGGCTTGCCCAAGGTAGGGCGGCTTTGAATTTCAATAATGACGATCTCCCGTTTACTCGGGATCAGTTGCAGGAAGCCTTACAAACCTCCGAGATACTTTGCCCCACGGTAACTGACCACATCGACGGCGATATGCTGAGCGCGCCAGGTGTTGTCACTAAACTCATTGCTAATTTTGGCGTCGGGTTTAATCACATAGATATGCAAGTGGCGAAGGCGCAAGGCATAGTTGTGACTAATACGCCCGGCGTACTTACGGAGGCGACCGCTGAGATTGCGCTGACCTTATTGCTTTCGGTCGCACGTCGAACAGGTGAGGGAGAGCGTTTGGTCCGTGCAGGGCAATGGCAGGGCTGGAACCCAACACACATGATGTCGACTCAAGTGACTGGCAAAACCTTAGGTATCGTCGGGATGGGGCGCATTGGCTTGGATATGGCGCAGAAAGCCCACTTTGGTCTTGGCATGCGTATTATTTACAATAATCGTAGCGCATTGCCAGACGAGGTGGCAGATCGTCTGTCGGCCACCCACGTTTCATTGGATGAGTTGTTGGCATCGAGTGATTTTGTGAGCCTACATTGTCCAGCCACCACCGAGACGCGCCATTTAATTAACGCCGAAAAACTTGCTGCGATGCAACCTCACAGTTTCTTGATTAACACGGCTCGAGGGGATGTTGTTGACGAAGTCGCATTGGTAGATGCGCTGCAACAAGGGGTTATCGCTGGTGCAGGACTAGATGTCTATGAAGCCGAGCCTGCTCTCGCGAGCGGTCTTGTGGGCTTGGAAAATGTTGTGATCTTGCCTCATATGGGCAGTGGCACCCGTGAATCACGGACTCGAATGGGCCAGTGCGCGCTCGATAATATTTTGGCTTTTCTCGACCAAGAGCCGCTACCTAACTTAGTAAACGTGGAGTAATTATGTCTCAATTAGATGCGCTTAAAGCCGACTGGGCACTACGGCCCTGGTGGATGAACCTTATGTTCTATTTTTGTGCCTACATGACGCTGGTATATATGCCATTTGATCTTTTCTATAAGGCTGTGGCGTTAGATGAAGAAATTTGGTTTGGCTTTACGCTGCACGGTTGGTGGGCGAAAGCAACAGAACCGCTGCATTGGTTGATCTACGGCGCAGGCGCTTACGGGTTTTGGCGCATGAAGTCATGGATGTGGCCGTGGGCCACGGTTTACGCCGTGCAGGTGGTCATTGCCATGCTGGTGTTTAACTTAGTGAATCCAAAGGGCGGCGGAATCGTTGGCGGTATCATTGCTGCTGCGGCTTTTGCCATCCCTGCCTGGGCTCTGTGGCAGGCACGTCCGAGATTTCAACCCGAAGTTAAACGCGAAGGTGAACAAGCATGAAGTTATCAGGTGAGGTAGCACTGGTCACTGGCAGTGGTAGAGGCATTGGTCGAGCCACGGCTCTCAAATTGGCCAGTGAAGGCGCCAAGGTTATGGTCAACGACCTGGACGAGGAAGCCTGCCAGGACACTGTTGCTGCCATAGTTGAGGCAGGAGGAGAGGCCCAGGGATTCGCCATTGATCTGACCCAAGACAATGCTGGCGAAGCGCTTATCCAACACACGTTGGACGCATTCGGTAGCCTCGAGATATTGGTTAACAATGCGGGCTATGTCTGGAATTCGGCGGTCCACAAACATTCCGATGAACAGTGGCAAGCCATGCTCGACATGCATGCCACCGTGCCGTTTCGAATCTTCCGCGCCTACTATCCATGGCTGAAGGAACAGGTCGATAAAGAGACAAAAGCCGGTGCCAGACGTTGCCGGAAAATCGTCAACATTTCCTCGGTTTCCGGAACAGAAGGTGCCGCAACACAATTTGCTTATTCTGCGGGCAAAGCCGCTGTTGTTGGCATGACCAAGACCCTAGCCAAAGAATGGGGGCGGCTTAACGTTACGGTTAACTGCGTAGCATTTGGGCACATTGATACCCGACTTACGCAAGTTTATGAGGGGGAGCCGCCGACCATAGAAGTGGGTGGAAGAGATTTTAAGGTCGGTTTGGACAAGTCTATGGTTGAAGGCATGACAGCAGCCGTGCCTTTGCGACGGGTCGGGCGTCCTGATGATGCTGCTGGAGCGATTTACCTATTTTGCATACCAGAGTCGAATTTCATCACTGGCCAGTTGTTGCTGTGTTCGGGTGGTCAGCGCGGATGATTGACTCACATGCGCGGTTCACGTAAGCCGCTTGGTCGAGCAGTCGTGTGACTGAATCAAACTCTCGGAACGCCTATTTGCTAACCCCGCTTTTCTACGTGCTCTTCATTGTCTTTGGCGGCTCAGTGGTCGGCTATCTCCTAAGCCTCGGCTTGGACTATTCGTACGAAAAACTGCTTTCTAGAAGTGTGCTGTTGTTGGCGGCGATCGGGCTTCTGCCATTGTGGCGGATCTACGGATTAAGTGCCCAATCAATAGGCTTATCGGACTGGCGATCAACGCCGAGCCTTAGCGTTCGCTGCTATACAGTCGCTATTCTGGCGGTTCTACCTCCGATGTTGTTTTTTAATGTGATCGGCTTTCGGGTTTGGGATGACCGCGTAGTAGTGCTCTCCGCCGTTTTTTTGTTTCAATGTTTGATTATTTTCTGTTCTGCATGGCTGGTAAGCATTTTTGAAGAAACACTCTTCAGGGGCGTCATGTTCACCGCATTGAGAAAGCACTTCAAATTCGTCGGAGCCGCCTCAATTACGAGTGTTGTATACGCGATGGTGCACTTTTTGGTGCCTGGTGAATTGACCTACGCAGACCCGCATTGGTGGACTGGTTTGTGGGTGCTCAGAGATGCAGTCGGCGCGCTGTTATCGGCAGGCGGAGACTGGGACAGTTTTCTGGCGCTGGCGCTTCTAGGTGGCATCTTTTGTTGGCTGCGCGAGACGCTCGGACTGTGGGCGGCGATTAGTGTGCACGGCGCTTTTGTTTTTGCCTTGCGGGTATACAAGGATCTGACTATCAGAGACATCGTCCACCCCTACCGGGATCTGGTGGGTGACTACGATAACTTTGTCGGGGTCTTAGTCGCGTTCTGGCTGTTGTTTGGCATTGTGGTAATACGCCTAGCGCTCCGGGCGCGTCCAGATAAATAGACAGACCAGTACCAATACAGTTGCTTGCATGAAAAGGCCCCAGAGTGGCGCGGACATCAGCCAAGCCAGCGCAAAAACAAATGCCATGCTGAGTGTTGCATAGACCTTAATCCCGCGTGAAATTGCCCCTCGCGTTTGCCAGTTGGTAATTGGTGGTCCCAGTTTTGGGTGGTTCACAAGCCAATTGTGCAATTTTTCAGAGCCCTTGCTAAAGGCGAATGCTGCCAATAATAGAAACGGTGTAGTAGGCAGTAGAGGTAAAAAAGCGCCAACCACACCCAGTGCGACAGCCGTCCAACCCAACCCATTCCATAGAATCTTCCTCATCGGACTAGCTGATAGATGCTTGGGCAATTTGTCCCGCGTGGGTATGATAAGGCGAGGGTGAATTTTAACTGAGGGAGAGACATATGGATTTCGATATACCGCAGGACATTCAGGATTATCTGGTAGAGCTCGATGCATTTATTGATAAAGAGATTCTGCCGTTACAAATGGAAAACGACAACAACCGTTATTTCGACCATAGACGAGAGGATGCACGTACCGATTGGGAACGTGGCGGTCTACCCAACGAAGAATGGGAGTCGTTGATGGTCGAGGCGAGACGCCGTGCGGATACCGCTGGACACTACAGATACCCCCTGCCAAAGGAATACGGTGGCCAGGAAGGCACGAACTTAGGTATGGCGATCATTCGCGAGCATTTTGCGCTGAGGGGGCTTGGCTTACATAACGACCTGCAAACGGAACACTCCATTGTCGGTAACAACGTAGGTCTTCTGTTGATGATCAACTACGGCACCGACAAGCAGAAGGAAGAATGGATTGATGATCTGGCTGAGGGACGAAAAGGTTTTGCTTTCGGCATAACCGAACCAGACCACGGTTCGGATGCAACCCACATGGAAACCAGTGCCATTCGGGATGGCGACGAATGGGTTATTAACGGCGCCAAAACCTGGAATACCGGCATTCATAAAGCCAAGTACGACCTTATTTTTGCGCGTACTAGCGGTAAGCAGGGTGACGGAGAAGGAATTACTGCATTTTTGACGCCGACAGATTCGGAAGGTTTTAAATTAGAAGAAATGCTCTGGACCTTCAACATGCCAACTGATCACGGACGTATTTCAATGAAAGACGTGCGGGTCCCGAATGATGCCATTTTTGGTGGAGAGGGCCGTGGACTTGGCGTTGTGCAGCACTTTTTCAATGAGAACAGAATTCGCCAGGCAGCATCATCGCTCGGTGCAGCACAATTCTGCATCAATGAATCTATTAAATACGCCGGTGAGCGTAAGCCTTTTGGTAAGCCATTATCGACCAACCAAGGCATCCAATTTCCTTTGGTTGAATTACAGACCCAATGTGAAATGTTGCGTGCGCTCATTCACAAAACTGCTTGGCAAATGGATACCTACGGTGCGTTTTCGGTCTCCGATAAAGTGTCTATGTGTAACTATTGGTCGAACAGGCTTTGTTGTGAGTCAGCCGACCGCGCCATGCAAGTTCATGGCGGATTAGGCTATTCACGGCACAAGCCATTTGAGCACATCTATCGCCATCACCGCCGTTACCGCATAACTGAGGGTGCTGAAGAGATTCAGATGCGTCGTGTAGCGGGTTACTTGTTCGGCTTTATGAATCAACGCGCGCCAAAGGGCGTGAGAGAAGACTAAGCGCGATGGACGATTTTGATGCGCACCTAAGTAAATGTCTCGGGGGCTTCTGGCCTGGCTTTAAAAACCTTGTCTCGGTCGAGCGGCTCTCGGGTGGGGCGAGTCAGGAAACTTATCGTATTGAAGTTGAAAGTGACGCTGGCGGTGTAACCCTCGCCATGCGTCGTGCACCCGGCGGTGAGCCTGTGGAGAAATCCGCGACTAAACCAGGTCTCGATGTTGAAGCCCGATTGATGCAATGCGCACTTGAGGTTGGGGTTCCCGAACCTCAGGTCTACCATATATTGGAGCCGTCAGATGGTTTAGGCGAGGGTTTCATCATGGAATGGCTCGACGGCGTGACGCTCGGTGCTCGCGTTGTGCGGTCACCGGAATTAGATGAAATAAGGCCAGAGTTGGCTTACATGTGTGGTGAAATTCTCGCCAAAATTCACAGCATAGATTTGGACTCGACGGGTCTGCGTGACCAGCTCGAGCTCATCACTCCAGAGCAATACATTGAACAAACCTGGCAGCGCTATCGTGATTTTGATACCGCCCAGCCGATGATCGACTATGCCGGACGGTGGCTGTTGGATCATCTGCCGGACGATTTTGAGCCGGCGCTGGTTCACAACGATTTTCGCAACGGCAATGTCATGTTTTCTGCCCAGGGTGTGGTGGCCGTGTTGGATTGGGAAGTGGCGCATATTGGCGATCCAATGCGTGACCTGGGCTGGATCTGTACTAACAGTTGGCGCTTCGGTCGATCCGATCTGCCGGTAGGAGGCTTTGGCGACTATGAAGCGCTTTTTGCCGGGTACGAAGAAGCCAGTGGTACCAAGGTAGATCCGCAACGGGTGAAATTTTGGGAAGTGTTTGGTTCTTTCTGGTGGGCCATTGGCTGCCTTGGTATGGCTGAACATTACCGTAACGGTCCTGACAAAACAGTTGAGCGGCCTGCCATCGGACGGCGATCATCTGAATGCCAGGTCGACTGTGTCAACTTGCTTATTCCGGGCCCGGTTGAGTTGGTCGCTGAAGCCGATGAGGGTTCTGGCGGAATGCCTTCTGTCGATGAGCTGCTGACAAGTGTGCGTAACTTTCTGCGTGAAGACGTTATGGATACAACCACTGGTCGTACTCAGTTTTTGGCCAGGGTTGCAGGCAACAGTCTCGATATTGTCTTACGGGATGCCAAGCTGGGTGCTGAAGGTAGGCGACTGGAGACAGCCCGTTTGAGCGAGCTCGTTAATACTAACGGCAACCTAATTTCGCTAAACCGCGAGCTTGTAAGGCGTTTGCGGGACGGTAGCCAATCGCTAGATGATGCAAGACTTACTGAACATTTGCGCACAACTGTGGTGAATCAGGTTGCCATAGATCAACCTAAATACAGCGGTTTGGCTCGAGCGCTCAGTTTCGGTAAGGTTTTGTGAAACTTGGAGCTTTTCCAGACCTACTCAGAAAGCGGTGAATTACTTGGTTTGGTTGAACGTTCGCAGGTTCATCAGTCGGGGCTGTGGCATAAAGCCGCGCAGGTATTTCTATTCAATAGCCGCCGCGAACTACTCGTTCAAAAACGAGCGACTCAGAAAGACCTTTACCCAGATCATTGGGATTCAAGTGTTGGTGAACACCTGATACCTGGTGAATCGTATATTGAAGGCGCGCGTCGAGGTTTGAGAGAAGAGCTGGGTGTCACCCTTGAGCACCTAATGCCATTAGGTAGTGAACAACGAATGATTCTAGAGGGTGAGGGGTTTCGCGATTGCGAATTCCAGCTCGCGTTTCAGGGATCGTTTGATGGGATGATTGTTCCAGACGAACAAGAAGTTGAAGATGTTAAGTGGGTCAATTCGGCGCAGTTGGCCGCGATGTTTGCATCACCCGAAGTGAAGATCGCACCTTGGTTTCGACATCACTATTCGACTTACGACTTTAGGAATTCGTTCTCATAAACGTTCAATGCCTGAACGCCGCCGGTGTGAATTAATATCACGTCATCATGGTGCGCGAAATTTCCTACAGTGATCTGATCAATTAGTGCTGCCAGTGCTTTGCCCGAATATACCGGGTCGAATAGCAAACCTTCAGTCTGTGCGGTGAGTTTTATGGCGTCACGGGTTTCGTTGTTCAGTTGGCCGTAGCCTTCGCCAAGGTAGGCATGATTGATCGCAATTTCGAGTTCTGAGTTTTTAGGCAGCAAAAACTTTTCGTGAGTTTCCTCGGTAAGTTGCCGCACCTGCGTGCGAAGTGTTTCGGGGTCTGGGTGATAGACGTTAATGCCCAGTATCTCAAGTTGTAGCCCCAAAGCTTGCATACCCGCGACGAGCCCAGCTTGGGTTCCGCTAGATGACGACGCGTGGGTTACTTGGCTTAAGGTGATACCTTGGTCGTGGCATTGTTGAGCGAGTTCAGATGCGGCCTGCACGTAACCTAAGGCACCCACGGCGTTAGAGCCTCCGGCAGGAACTACGTAGGTCTTGGCTGCGGCGCGTAATTCAGCGACTTTGGATTTTAGCTCGGACATCTCGTGCGTTTCGAATTTAATAACATGGCTGCCCAGGATGCTGTCGAGGAGTAGATTTCCACCACTTTCGTAGCGTGGCTCGTCACTGGGGACTTGTTTGGTTAGGAGCAAGTAACACGGTAGACCCAGTTGTGCACAAGCAGCGGCTGTTTGACGCGCATGATTTGATTGAAGCGCACCAAAGGTGACCACTTGTTCTGCGCCATTTGCGATGGCATCCCCCAACAGGTATTCAAGCTTTCTGGTCTTGTTACCGCCTGTGGCTAAGCCTGTGCAGTCATCTCGCTTCACCCAAATATTAGGTCCACCCAGTTCGCGACTTAGACGTGGCAGTGGCTGTAGCGGGGTAGGCCACTGCCCTAGATCTACACGAGCGAGTTGGGTGAGTTGTGGTATTTCGAAAGAATCGGTCATAACTTAGCCTCCCTTTATTAGGCGGAATTTACGCGGGGCGATGCGTGGTTTTGGCAACCGAAAACCGCCAGACAAGATTGAGCATACTCGATGCCCATGGCAGCCGCTTGGAGTAGATGGTCTGGAGGTGGCGGTATCTCGACTGTTGCCAGCAAGAACTGGGTAAAGCCGCTTACAAACGCGTCACCGCACCCGGTCGGATCTGTTACCTGAACCTCGGGGACCGCAATCCAAGCTAAATGTTGTTGGTGAGCACGGATTTCTACCGCATCTGAACCGTTAGTGATGACCTGGCAGGCGGCGCCTAGGTTCTTTCTTTGGGTTCGAGTTTGGGCTAAGTAGTTGGCTTCGGTTGTATTGGTAAATAGAACGTCGGTATAACCCATGCATTGGTCAATATCTTCGGACGCCATTTGATCAGCGTACTGTCCTGGGCTCCAGAAAACTTGCGCGCCAGACTGGCGGGCCCATGCTAGACCAGCCCGCATCAACGACGGCTGTTGGGGGGCTTGAATAACGATGTCAGCAGGTGATATGACTTGCTGGTCCAAGTGACGTTGCCAGCTTTGAAGATCGGGCTCAGCGCCAGGTGCAAAGTAGGTGTGTTGGTTGCCAGATGGGTCGCTGATGATTATCGCGCGACTCATTGGGCCAGAAAGCTGCAAAAGACCGGGTGGATGATCGGCTGGCGTGGCTGAACTGGACGCTATTAAATCTGATTCCGATCCAATTGGTGCGATCAAATTGATGTGGGTAGTCGTTAGATTGAGTGAATAGGCGATGTTCGCAGCACAACCGCCAAGTCCAGACCAGACCCAATCAAGTTTGACGTTCAGTTTGGTCGACTCATTGAGCGAAGCCGTAGTACTGGCAATGAGATCTTGGGCGATGGCGCCAATGACGTGAACTTGAATCACCCTCTATTTTCCTTTTGGTAACACGGCCTCCACCAACGCCCAAAAAGTGAGTTGCAATCGCGGTAGAACAGCTAAGTTATCAGCTTTGCCAATTCGATCAAATAGGCGACCGAAGCGGGGGTACCTTTTGAGTCGCAATTGAATGGATGGAAAAGCCAGGGCAAAGCAGAGCACTGACAGAGCGAGGAAAAAGAACCCTGGAATAATTGGGATGATTAAGCCGGTGACACCGATACAGAAGGTGACGAGTCCTAGTGATACGAGTAGAAGGTGTTTCAAATTCATCCTAATGGGGTTGTGTTTGTAGTTAACCTATACGAAGCAATAATTGAGCCATCGCTATTACTTCTCTAAATATCTCGTAAGATATTGATAAATAACAGCTATATACATATTTTGTTTTGTGGATTGTGGGCGAAATTCCTCAAATGTTGGTTAAACGAACCACTTACATTTTCGAAAATCTCGGTAACACTCCATCGGTATGCTAGACCTAACTTAAGACAGAGCAGCGGACCGGAATGGAAAATTTAGTAGGCAAGTGCTTTACCATCGATGAATCGCAATATTTAGTGGTTGATGTCCGCAACATAGACGGCGAAGTGATGGTGTATGCGGAACCTCCTCAAACTAAGGGTCCTGGGCGCGCCGCGTTCCGACTCACCGACATTGCACTGAAACTGAACGAATCGGTGGCCTAGCAGCACTCAACAGAACGTCGACTCGATCGCACAGTGGGTGTGATCGGTGTCCGCGAGAGAAAGTGCCTTGGATAGTAAACTTCGTCTTGGAAAAAACCGTCGATGGAGCGTGGCTTTTTGTCTCAACAGAATTATCAATTGATCGTGGCATTTTGTGATACCGATGAGAATCTCCAGGATGAGATGACGTTCGAAGATTTCGAACGACTTTTATCGGGATCGGTTCTGCTTGAGAGTCACGCTGCCAGTTCTTTGAAGTGTTGTTACTGTGTCGTTGGACAAGGCCTGCAACTTGTTGCACTTGTCTATTTCACACTGAAGGTTGACGAAAACGGCGTCCCTGACTCTGGCTTCAACCTACCATTGATGTACTTAGCGGAACAGGCTGGTGTGGAGGTCGACTTAGGCCACGGCGGTATTCGTGTCGCCTCGCGAGGCCGTTGCGCGGTACCGTGGCATTCTCTAAATCTCTGGGATGCCGAAAGCAATGATTTCGTTAGTCTGCTTCAAAAACGGATCTTTCGAAACCGACTGAACCTCAAGCACGTTATCAAGAATGGCACCTCGTTTTGCCCCGAAGCACCCGTGCAGAATGCAGAGACCAGTGGTGTCCGGGATCGTGCTCCGAGTGGACAGAAATCTGTTAAAGGTTTATTAAATGAAGTATTCACTGATCGCTTAGAAGAAGTATTTGGTGCTACTGGAAAGTTAACCCTGCAAGACATGATCCGGCTTCACTCAGATCAACTTGCCGAGGCAAAGCAACGCTTCCGGACCGAAATCGAAGATCAACAGGGTAGTTATCTAAATCAATTGCGCGAAGTGCGTGACGAAATTCAAGACCTGAAGGTAGCTCTACGCCAGGAGCAAAGCCGCAACCGTCGGTTGCAGCAAATGTTACGCGGCGAACCCTAACCCCAAAGTCGATAACACGGTATATTCCTATCTCTCATCTATAGAACTGCGGAGAGAGTATGGAGTTGGCGGTAGAGCCGCTGCTGAGTGAGATTGCCGATCAGGCGCAGCAGGCGGATCAGAGCCGGTCACTAAGTGCCGAGCTGATAAAACAAATCAAACAGAATGAAGTGATGGGCTTTTCAGCCTCCCAAAACCTGGGTGGTGCGAGCCAAACCATGGAACGAATGGGCTTGGAGCTGGAAGCAGTAGCGTCCCGGTGTCCTTCAACGGGTTGGGTTTTGTGGAATCACTTGTGTACTTTCCATCTGTTTTGCGGCTTGTTGGGACCCGATAACCAAGACCAATTGAGTGACATTGTGCAGCGTCGTGAGTGGGTTTGTTTTCCTGCCGGTGCAAGCACTGGTATTCGTGGGCAGGTGCAAGGAGACCAGATTGCGTTGACCGGCAAGGCGGCCTTTGGTTCTGGTGCGCGCTATGCGGAGTGGGCAGGTGCATCCTTTATGTTGGAAGGTGAGGAAAGCCCTCGATTTGCCTTGGTAAAGCTCGATCAGCCAGGGGTTAACATCGATGCGGATTGGCGCGCAATGAGCTTGAGAGCCAGTGCCACCGACACCGTCTACTATGAAAATGCCTTAGTTTCGTCGAAGCATGTTGTAGCGTTTCCTTTCATGTACAGAAAGGTTTTTCGCAAGCCTGAATTTGAAGTTATAGACCGAAGATACCGGGAAGACTGGGTGGGACTGTCTGACATCATGTTAGGCATGATGGCGGTAGGTCTTGTTGGAACCGCGCTGAAGGAAGTCGCTCATGGCATTAAAGACCGCATCGCTATTGTCGGCGTAAAGGTTGCTGAACGACCTACTGTACATGTCAATCTTGGACTCGCTCAAGGCAAAGTGAATGCTGCAAGGGACACGGTGCTAAATGCTTGTCGTGAAACTGACCAACGCATCCAACAAGGCGAAGTTCCAAATGAAGGCGACTACCTGCGACAGCTTGTTGCAGCGAGTACCGCACTGACGCTGTGTGATGAAGCGCTACGACTACTGCAGAGAATAATGGGTGGCAACGGATTGCGCGAAGGCGAAACGTTCGAACGCCGCATTCGTGATTTTCAAGCCATGCCCCTGCATATCAACGCTCACCAAGATCGCGTCAGTGAACAGGTGGGTAGGCACCTCTTAGGTTTGCCTACCGAAAACCCTTTTTAACTGGTGAGCCGCGGATCGACCAGGATTTTCACCTCTGTTGGGTGTTGGGTGAGGCGAAGAAAGGCGCTCTCCATGTCATTGAGACTCACAGTAGAGGTGTGTAGAGGTGTTGTCTGGATGCGTCCTTGAGCCACTAGATCTTTAGCAATCTCGAAATCTTCTGCCAGGTAAGCAATGCTCGAAACCAGATGCGGCTCTTTGATCAGCCACGTGGCTGGGTCAATGGTTGCTTGGCTTGCGGCGACCCCGACTAACGAGACTCCGCCACCGCGTCTAACCAATTCCACCGAAGTTTGAATGGTACTGGCTATTCCTGCGCATTCAAAAACAACGTCCGCGCCGTCTGCGCCAATGTAGTTACTAAGCTGCTCCTGGAAGCTCTCTGAGCCAGGGTCCAAGGCTAAGTCTGCACCTAAAGAAGTACCGATCTGGCGCCGTACCTCTTCTGGCTCAATTAGCACGCAACACCCGGCGCCGCTTAATTTTGCCGCCTGAGTCACGAGCAGCCCAATAGGACCGCCGCCGATGACCACTACTCGGTCTCCAAGATTGATTGGTGTGCGTCGTATAGCGTGGACAGCGACCGTTGCAGGCTCCAAGAGCGCGGCTTGTTCGTCTGTTATCGAATTCGGTACTTGATAAAGGCGTTGCACATCAAATGCGATTTGGGGCGCAAAACCACCGTGACTTGCAGCCATTGGTCCGACACCAATGGCGCGCGCAAAGACACTCTCACAGTGGCTTGTGTTGCCCCGTCGACAGGCGCTACATGATCCACAGACGTTTCCGACCCCGATGGCGACCCGGTCACCTTCTTTGACGGGTCCTGAATCCGCTTCAGCGATTGCACTGATGTTACCCACCCATTCATGACCGCAAATTGCTGGGTTATAGGGGCTGCCAGACATGAATGCATGAAGGTCCGTTCCACAGATGCCGCAGTAACAAATATCGACGACGGCGCGACCTGGACTAGGAACTGGTTCCGGAAGATCCTTGATTTCAAGTTTGCGTTCACCAGTTACGAGTGCCACTTGCATATTCTAACTCTAGGCCGCTAAGGTAGATCGATTATCTACGGTTCGGGAAATGCTGCAATGCTTGAGGTCGAAATATTCTCCGATGTGATCTGTCCTTGGTGTTTTATTGGTAAGCGCAGGCTAGATACAGTGCTGGCGACGGAGTTGGGTGAAGATGTGGCACTTCGCTGGCGGCCATTTCTGCTCTATCCGAATATTCCACTGGAAGGGGTAGATCGGTCTGAGCTACTGAAACGCCGCTACGGCGATGAAGCGGATGCGGCTCGTGTACCGGAACGGATTGCTCAAGAGGCAGAAGCTGAAGGCCTTACTTTTCGATTCGATCTAATTAGGCGTACGCCTAATACACTATTGGCACACAGGATTCTCGAGTACGCCTATGCCCAAGGGTGCCAACATGAGTTGGCTGAAGCGCTTTTTCAGGGGTACTTCTGCGAAGGGCTGGACGTGGGTGATGCCGCAATACTGACAAAAATGGCGGCCAAGCTGGGTCTTGATGAAGCGGAGGTTAGCGCTTTTCTGAACGGTGAGTTATTTGTTGAAGAGATTCAAACCCAGCTAGCGCGAGCACCCGAATTAGGCATCAGCGGTGTTCCAGGCTATTACCTTGCAAACGCCTTTCTTTTGCCTGGGGCGCAAACCAGTGAAGTAATGGGGCAAATTTTGACCCGGGTGAAGACCCGTTTGGCAGAACGACAGGCTTAACAACTACGAGACAACCCAAAAATAGGGTCAGACCCTAGGGTCTGACCCTCCATCCTAATTGAAATCTAGTTTATAGAATGATCCATGGCGTGGCTCGGCACTTCACTGTGAGGCTGGCCAACAATTTTTGCAGGCACCCCAGCAACGGTAACGTTCTCTGGCACATCTTCTAACACCACGCTGCCGGCGCCGACTTTCGCGTTTCTGCCAACTTCGATGTTGCCAATGACTTTACAGCCTGCGGCTAACAGCACCCCTTTGCGGATTTTTGGGTGTCGATCGCCACCGGCTTTACCGGTACCACCGAGCGTCACCGCATGAAGTATGGACACATCATCTTCAACCACCGCTGTTTCACCGATGACGATCCCGGTGGCGTGGTCGAACATAATGCCGGAGCCCAGTTTTGCGGCTGGGTGAATGTCTACGCCGAGGGTGACGGAAATCTGGTTTTGGAAAAACTGCGCCAGCGTCTTACGCTCTTGTTGCCACAGCCAGTTGGCAACGCGGTGAGCTTGGAGAGCATGGAAACCTTTGTAAAACAGAAAGGGCGTGGTCAGATCGTGACAGGCAGCATCTCGAGTATAGGTCGCTAACATGTCCACTTCTGCTGCGCTTAACAAAGTTGGATCAGCAAGGGTTGCCTCATCAATGACATCTCTGATGAGCATGGTGGGGAGCATCGGATTATCGAGTTTGCTGGCTAGACGAAAGCTCAGTGCCGCGCCAAAGGTCGCATGATTGAGAATGGTTGCGTGAAAATAGCTGCCCAGGATGGGTTCTTCCGCAGCTTTTTTTTTGGCTTCTTCACGCATAAGCGGCCACAAATCTCCAGGTTCTTTAACCGTGGCGATGAGTGGATCTTCATTCCCTTCCAACATTTCCGAAAAGCGCTTTTTGATATCAAATTCCGACTTTGAGTACAGGGCGCAAGACTAGGCGTTTTTGATATGATTTTAAAGTGAGGCTTGCCGTTGTTCTGAAAACATCCTGTGTGTACTGTTGCGCAATGAATAGCGGATTTAAAACAGTTGCGATAGTAGCGCGACGCCAGGATCGTACCATTGCTGATACGGTGGTGCTTGTCAGTCAGGTTCTCAGTCATTTGGGTGCTGAACTTGTGTTCGAAGATCAGACAGCGGCTTCGTTGCGCAGTGAACTTGGAGAGGGTATCCGCACTGTAACGCGCTCGGAGTTGGCTGACTGCAGTGACCTAATTGTAGTGGTTGGTGGTGACGGCAGCCTTCTGGGCGTCTCTAGAGACATCAGGCCTCGCAGTGTCCCCATAGTTGGCGTAAATCGTGGTGGACTTGGTTTTCTGGCCGCAGTCTCACCTGAGCTACTGGAGCAGGAATTTAACAAAATTTGGCAGGGCGAATACTCGCTGGAAGACCATTTCTTCGTCAACGCAAATGTCGTTCGGGACGGCGAGATCTTGTCCGAGTCGTCAGCGCTGAATGACGTAGTCGTGCAGCCCAGTAATCTTACGCGCATGATTGAATTTGAGCTCTGGGTGAATGACGAGTTTGTCTATGACCAGAGGTCGGACGGGGTGATCGTGGCCAGCCCTACAGGCTCCACTGCCTACTCACTTTCTGCGGGTGGTCCAATTATGCATCCCAGCTTAGATGCCATTGTTATCGTACCCATGTTCCCGCATACGCTCACCTCTCGGCCCTTGGTTGTACGGGGTGATTCGACGATACGAATCGAAGCTAAGCAAAACGTTCAAGTCAGCTGCGACTCACAAGTTGTAGTACCGCTCACCAAAGGTGATCAACTGATTCTTAAGAAGTCTGCCCAACCATTGAAGTTGTTGTATCCCGAGGGCCACAGTTTTTTCGAAAGCTGTCGTAGCAAGCTAGATTGGGCGAGCCGTCTGGGTGGGCGTGACTCAAGTTAGGTCGCTTGGCCGGTCAATGTCCTTTATGACCCCCTCATCCTCGGTGG
>JBNMMV010000050.1:0-17627 GCA_051270205.1 Limisphaerales bacterium | reverse complement strand
GCAGGGGTTGTTCGACTCGGTATACGCTGTTGGAGAGGAGTTTTGTCCAGCATTGGGTATCGCTATTCCTGTGGGCAAGGATTCTCTATCTATGCAAACGCGCTGGGTTGATGGCCAAGTGACCTCACCAGTGACGCTAATTGCGACAGCTTTTGCGCCCGTTGCTGACGTCCGCCAGACTGTCACACCAGAGTTGGTTGCCGATCAAGAAACAACGTTGGTACTGCTGCATTTGACGGGCGAACGGCTTGGCGGTAGCGCCTTAGCTCAGGTCTATAGTCAAATGGGCAGCGAAGCACCCGATGTAGATGATCCAGCTAACTTTCGAGAGATGCTAGATTTTGTACTGGCCGCAAAACGAAGTGGTCAAATTGCGGCCATGCACGACCGCTCTGATGGCGGATTGATCGTAGCGCTCGCAGAGATGGCATTTGCAGGCCGGCTTGGGTTCGACATCTCAATTGACCAAGCGGACCCATTACCATTTCTGTTTAATGAAGAAGTCGGCTTTGTCCTGCAAATCTACGACCAGCATCTAACAGAGTTCATGGTGTCTGCGCCGTGTCCGGTGACCAGTTTGGGTTCAATTCGAATTGATGAGCAGATTGTCATACGTGGCCAGGGAGACACGCAATTACTCAAGAGTGATCGGGTCAGCTTGGAACTGCTGTGGTCCAAGGTCAGCCATACGTTACAGAAACTCCGGGATGATGCTGCGTGTGCAGACGAAGAGAGGGCAGGCCTTTCTTTGACGAGAACCTTGGATCCTGGGCTGAACGCAAAACTTAGCTTTAATCCTGATGAGAACGTAGTCGGGCCGATGATAGGTGTTGGTGCAGCACCACGAATTGCTATTCTTCGCGAACAAGGTGTCAACGGGCAACTCGAAATGGCCGCGGCTTTTATGCAGGCTGGATTTGAATGTGTCGATGTACATATGAGCGATCTCATTGCCGGTGCGCGTCGATTGGAGGAGTTCGCAAGCTTAGTAGCGTGTGGAGGGTTCAGTTACGGAGACGTGTTAGGTGGCGGTGGAGGGTGGGCAAAAAGTATTCTGCTGAACGATGATCTTCGACTGCAATTTGGTGAGTTTATGGCCAAAAATCTTGTTCTTGGTATTTGCAATGGTTGCCAGATGATGTCGCAACTTAAAGAGATAGTACCGGGTGCCCATACTTGGCCGCGTTTTGTGCGCAACCGTTCCGAGCAGTTTGAAGGTAGAACAGTGATGGTGCGTATTGGCGAAGTTGAATCTCCTTGGTTGACTGGCATGCAAGGTTCTGTACTGCCAGTTGCGGTAGCGCACGGAGAGGGGCGGGCAGAGTTTTCATCAGATCTTTCATCAAAGAGGGGTTTGGAAAGTGCTGCCACCCAGATTGCTGCAAGATATGTAGACAGCAGACATGAGACCACCACGCAATATCCTGCTAATCCAAATGGTTCTCCGGGTGGATTGGCCGGTGTCATAGCCAACGAAGGTCAAACGCTAATCATGATGCCGCACCCTGAACGTGTTTACAGGTCGACTCAGAACGTTTGGCGTGATCCCAGTTGGGGTGAAGACGGTCCGTGGCTTAGGATGTTTAGAAACGCTCGGAAAGCGTTAGGGTAAGGCAGGACTAGCGACGACTTAGGTCAATCTCACTGTAGCGGGTCGGGAAAACACCGCTAATGCGGTCTTTGAAATAGTGTTTGAGAGATTGGCTAATCACTGGGAATGCGAGGTTATCCCACGGTATCTCAGATTCTTTAAATAGTTGAACATCCAACGATTCCTCGCCCGCCTTAAAATCCAAATCTTCGAGCTCGGCTAGATAGAATGTATAGACTTGCGAAATGTGAGGCAGGCTGAAAACGGTATAGAGGCTGAGGTTCGCGACCCGTGCGTGGGCTTCTTCGAGGGTCTCCCGTTTAGCCCCATCGGCGACTGATTCTCGATTTTCCAAAAACCCTGCAGGTAGGGTCCAATAACCCACCCTCGGCGCGATCGCGCGTGAGCACAGAAGCACCTGGTCCTGCCAAACCGGCAGGCAGCCCGTAATGATTCGCGGGTTTTGATAGTGAATTGTCTCGCAACTTTCGCATACGAAGCGCTCTCGGTTGTCCCCATCGGGAATCACAAGGGTGATGGGACTGGCGCATGAACTACAAAATTTCATGCGTCTAAGTATACGGTTTGTCGCGACTATTTGTCAGCGAAGGCGTTAGGGAATGCCAGAATAGTTGCACTTTCTTGGGGACCATTACTTTCATCTTCTAACGCGAGCGGCGTCACCATAGATCGATGGAGATCAGCGAGTGAATGGCACATCATCTCAGAAATCTTAATTGTGGCTGCCAGCGGCGACCTCGCTTTTTCGCGCTCCATGTCGACGCGAAATTGTAACCCTTCTAAGCGTTTACGTTTTTGTTCAGTAGCAGCGTTTTTTATGACGTTTGCAGTTAGCCTACGGCGCAGTAACTCGAGCCGTTGCGGATCGTTTCTAGCCATATCTACCAGTACATCAAACGCTGGTAGTTTCCTTTTCATGGTACATCTCTCAACCCCAAGAATTGACACTATGCCTGAATGAAGTATATGACCCTATGTGCAGCCTGTAAGGAAATTGTGAGTGAAACCAAGCGGCGACTCTCATACCATAGCTAGCTAACTTGCTGGAGGATTAGGTGATATATCAATTAGACGACGTTCAAGTCAAAGCTGAGGGTGATTATTGGGTTGCAGACAGCGCATCTGTTGTTGGCAATGTACTTTTAAAACAAGACGCAAGTGTTTGGTTTAACGCGATACTTCGTGGAGATAATGACCAGATTACGGTAGGTGAGGGGTCTAATGTTCAAGATGGTTCTGTTCTGCATACAGACCCTGGCTTTCCACTAAACATTGGCGACCATGTGACCATAGGACACAAAGTCATGTTACATGGGTGCGATATCGGCGAGGGATCCCTGGTCGGGATTAACTCCGTAGTCCTTAACGGGGCAAAAATTGGCCGTAATTGTCTAATCGGAGCCAATACTTTGATTACAGAGGGTAAGGAGATACCAGATAACTCCATGGTATTAGGATCCCCAGGTAAGGTAGTGAAAACTCTGTCTGATGAGCAAGCCATGGGAATTCGAGTAGGCGCTGCGCACTACGTACAAAATGCCAAGCGCTTCAGATCTGGTTTGGCCGTGCAAACACAAGCTCAATCTGTACCCACCAGGTGAAATAGGAAAGAGGATGAAAATTGGAACGCCGCTTAGCGCATCGGCAACGAAAGTGATGATGCTTGGTGCGGGCGAACTCGGTAAAGAGGTTGTCATCGAACTGCAGCGATTGGGTGTTGAAGTCATAGCCGTAGACCGATATGAAAATGCGCCAGGTATGCAGGTCGCACACCGCAGTCATGTAATCAACATGCTTGATGGTGACGAACTACGCCGGGTGATCGAAGCGGAACAACCAGACCTCGTTGTTCCGGAAATAGAGGCAATAGCTACGGAAACGCTTGTGGCGTTAGAGTCTGAGGGCGTGAATGTTATCCCCACGGCCCGTGCAACTCGTTTGACCATGGATCGAGAGGGTATCCGTTGTCTTGCTGCACAAACACTCAACGTCCCAACCTCCCCTTTCTTATTTGCTGACAATGAAGCCGACTATCGAGAGGCGGTTCGTGAAATTGGTCTTCCATGCGTGGTCAAGCCGGTGATGTCGAGCTCAGGCAAAGGGCAATCGACGCTCAGGAATGACTCAGACATCGATACCGCGTGGGCTTACGCAAAGTCAGGCGCGAGAGGAGCAGGCACGAAGGTTATTGTCGAAGGTTTTGTCGATTTCGACTACGAAATCACCTTGTTAACGGTGCAACACAAAGGCGGCGTTGCTTTTTGTGAGCCCATTGGCCACCGACAAGAGGGTGGTGACTACCAGGAATCATGGCAGCCGCAGCCAATGGAGCCCAATGCGCTCCAAGCTTGCCAGGACATAGCGGCGAATGTGACCGGAGAGTTGGGTGGCTTCGGATTATTTGGTGTTGAGTTCTTTGTCAAAGGCGAACAGGTCTACTTCAGTGAGGTTTCTCCGCGCCCGCATGATACGGGTATGGTTACCATGATATCCCAGGATCTAAGCGAATTTGCCTTGCACGCGCGTGCAATTCTTCGTCTGCCGATTCCGAACATTGAGTTCCGTGGTCCCGCTGCTTCAGCCGTGATATTAGTAGAAGGGACGTCTGATCAGGTGAGCTTTGCGGGTCTGTCCGAAGCTCTCTCGGAGTCGGATACCCAGGTTCGGCTGTTTGGCAAACCCGAAGTTGACGGCGAAAGGCGCATGGGAGTCACATTAGCTTTAGGGGCGACTAGTGATATAGCGAGAGAAAAGGCCAAGCGTGCCGCAGATTCTGTCACCATTGAACTGTGAGTTAGGTCTCGCGTCCGGGGAGGACAGGACGCAGACAGGGAGTTGCAAAATTAGTGCGTGGGACTATAGTTGCAGAGTGGATACTACACCTACACAGTCACCGACCATGCAACTCACCGTTCTTAGAGCAAGATCGAATGTGAAAACGTTGCCATGCGTTCTTTTCGGTCTGCTTCTAAAGCCTAGCCTACTGCTGCTGCCGGGCTTCCGGCTATCTAACTAAACCACAGGGCCGTATTTGCCCACCAGACACAACCTTACTCTAGACCCCAATTTGGATCGCGTTCACGCGACCTACCTTGGCCTGAAATAGTTTGAATTAAGGATAAGACCATGAGTCAGCGGCATAAAATGGGGCGCGCACCTGGCGCTATGCCTTTCGAGAAATACCGAGCCTTTCCACCAGTTGATTTACCCAATCGGCAGTGGCCGAGCGCTGTGCTTACCGAAGCACCACGCTGGTGCAGCGTTGATCTAAGGGATGGAAACCAAGCACTAATCGATCCTATGAATGTGGATGAGAAAATGCGCTTGTGGGAGCTGCTGCTTGAAATTGGTTTCTCCGAAATCGAAGTAGGATTTCCTGCAGCCTCACAGCCAGATTTCGACTTTATACGAAGAATCATCGATGAAGATCGAATTCCTGACGGTGTTGCGGTTCAGGTTTTATGTCAGGCAAGAGCCGAACTCATTGAACGTACGGTTGAAGCGTTGGACGGCGCAAAGAGCGTTATATTTCATCTCTACAATTCAACTTCTGAGTTACAGCGACGGGTGGTCTTTGGTATGGACCGGCAGGGAATTGTAGACCTTGCGGTTAAAGGTACCGAGATTGTTCGCCAGGGTTTGGATGGGTTCGATGCGGATGTGACTTTCGAGTATTCGCCTGAGAGTTTTACCGGCACTGAGTTAGATTTTGCGGTGGACATTTGTACTGCAGTTTCGGATACATGGGGTGCGACACCCCAGGCACCCATGATCATCAACTTGCCATCTACTGTGGAAATGTCGACCCCCAACATCTATGCAGACCAGATTGAGTGGTTCATCAACGAATTTCCACGGCGCGACAGCGCAGTGATTAGCTTGCACACCCACAACGATCGGGGCACGGGCGTCGCGGCAACCGAGCTGGGCTTAATGGCTGGGGCGGATCGAGTTGAAGGTACACTGTTCGGCAACGGTGAGCGCACCGGAAATTGCGATGTGGTTACTGTCGCGATGAATCTTTTTAGCCAAGGTGTCGATCCGAACTTGGATTTTCGCGGCATGCCAAAAGTGCGTGAAGTTGTTGAAGCTGTAAACAAGTTACCTGTTGGCGCGCGCCACCCCTATGCCGGAGAGTTGGTATTCACAGCGTTCTCCGGTTCGCACCAGGATGCGATTCGTAAAGGTATTTCAAAAGTTGATCGAGCCAGTTGGGAAGTGCCTTATCTGCCCATTGATCCTGCAGATGTCGGAAGTTCATACAAGGAAACGGTGCGGGTAAATTCTCAGTCGGGTAAGGGCGGTATTGGCTTTCTTTTAGAGGAGCACTACGGCATTAATCTACCCCGTGAAATACTCGTGGAGTTTAGCTCGGAAGTTCAGCAACTCACGGAATCCTTAGATCGTGAAATCAAGACTGAAGAGATATTCGACAAATTGATAGCGACTTATTCAGATGAGTCCGGACCTTATCGGCTTCTCGACTTCGATTTGCTGAGTGGTAAAAATCAAGATCAACGCTGCATTGCAAGAGTCCAGGTGTCGGACAATCTGGTAACAGTGGATGGTGAAGGGTCGGGACCAATTGAAGCTTTTGTGAATGCGATGGTGCAAACACTCAATGAGCCGATTTCGGTCGAGGACTACCACGAGCATGCACTTGATTCAGGCAGTAATGCCCAGGCGATTTGCATTTTGGCGATTGAGAGTGAATCGGAACGATGCTATGGCATTGGTATTAGTAGAAATACAATAACGGCGTCCTTCAATGCCATTATTTCAGCCATGAACCGCCGCTGGAGCAATCGATAAAGCCGCTGGAGCAATCGATAAAAGGGGACAGAACGCAGTTCTGTCCCCAGTCCTAGTCCCCAGTCTTAGTCAATAGGGGCGTCTTCGCCCTCGTTCTCCTCGGGTGACGGTACATATCGGATCTTAAGATTCTTGATAATGTTGTCTTTGATTTGCAACGTCTCGATTTGATACTCACCAATTTGTGTGCACAAGTTGGATTCCGGAATCATTTCCAAATGCTCAAGCACCAAACCGTTAAGTGTACGCGGTCCTTGTATGGGTAGTTCCCAATGCAGGGCTCTATTGATGTCACGCAACACTGCCATGCCATCAATTAAATAGGCACCGTCCTTTTGCGCTGATATTTCCGGCATGTTAGAGGCAAAGTCGCTGGTAAACTCGCCAACAATTTCTTCAAGGATGTCTTCCAGAGTCACAATACCCTGTACGTCGCCATATTCGTCTACAACAAGTGCAATTCGCTGTTTTTCTTTCTGAAAATTTAGCAGCTGCGTATGGAGTGGGGTTGCTTCTGGCACGTAATAGGTGTCGCGTGTCAGCTGCATTAAGTCGGCTTTGTTAAACTCGCCAGCATCAATAAAACGCGCCAATCTTCGCAGGAGCAAGATGCCGAGAACGTTGTTGATGTCACCCTTGTAAACCGGTAAAAGAGTGTGTTGGCTTGTTGCGGTTTGCTCAATGATGTCGGCAATTTCATTCTCCAAATCGAGTCCGACGATTTCACTACGTGGCACCATGATGTCGTTTACGGTCACAGACTCTAGGTCGAGCAAGCGAACCATCATGCTTTGGCGTTCACCCACTGACTCGGCGCCTTCGTTGACTACGGTTTTAAGCTCTTCTGTGGAAAGATTGTCGTCTTCTGCTCTTTGATGTGGAAGGAACGGCTTGACTAGCGCGTTGGCTAAGGCATTTACGATAACGACGACCGGATAAAAAATTCTGAGCATTGGCTGCAGGACGTGCACTGATCGGAACGCCCAGCCTTCAGGATGCTGCGCGGCTAAGGTCTTGGGCGCGACTTCCGCAAATATCAAGAAAAGGAAAGTGACGACCCAGGGGGCGAGATATACACCGGCATCACCAAACCAACGCAAACCAATTATGGTGGCAATGGTGCCGGCTGTGAAATTAACTAGATTATTACCAACCAAAATAACACCCAGCAAACGGTCGGGTCTGCGTAACAATCGATTCGCTTTACGTGCCCCCCTATGTTTTTGCTTAACAAGGTGTCGCAACCGATAGCGGTTGAGGGCCATCATTGCGGTCTCGGTTCCGGAAAAGTAGGCGGAGGTGGCGATGAGAACGACGATGCTGAGCATCAAAGCCCACACAGGCACGTCAGTGGGGCTCATGGGTCAACCTCATTGGCTTAAAAGATACTCGAGTACGAACTTACTACCAAGATAGCCAATAACAAGTAGAGTGAACGCAACCAGCGTCCATCGCACCGCTGTTAAACCTCGCCATCCAAATAGGTATCGACCCGCCAGAAAGAACACATAGACAGCCCAGGAGAGGGAGGTGATTACAATGTGATGGGACACACGTTGAGCAAACATGTCCTCCAGAAACAAAAAGCCAGAAGTGATAGACAATGTTAGTAAGCCAAAGCCAATCCACAACATCGCCAACAACAGCTGTTCCATGGTCTCAAGTGGCGGCAACCATCGCACTGTCCTGCGTCTAGGTGATTTTAGCTGGCGGTCAAGGACGGCAAGTAATATAGACTGGAATGCAGCGAGCATAAGGGCGCTATAGGCCGCCAGGGACAACAAAATGTGTGCAAGCAATGGACCAAGCAGTTTTGGCGAACTAGATGTCCCTGGCTCAACGATCAGTGCGATCAGAAAGACTAGAAGATCCAAAGGAATGATCAAGATTAGAAGACGATCAATAGGCAGCCGAAAACTCACAAGAGTGACCACAGTGGTCATAATCAGGGCGAGTAGATTGATCACGTAGAGCAGGCTTAGTTGTGCATCTGCGACACTGAAAAGGACTGTCTGTGTGAAATAGGTGTGAGCGGCCAAACCGCCAAGCATGAACCATGCGACGAGCTTGTTACGCGTGGTCCCTTCTCGGGTTTGCCACGCTTTGTAGAATCCCGCGGTGTAGAATGAGCACACGACTACCGCAATCAAGTAGATCATGGCGATACTATTCCATAACGGCGAATTTCTCGCTACAACTCTCGCGATAACTTTCGTTTTGCCTTTCGTTACGCCTTTCGTTATGACCCTCGTTATCACTTTCGCTATGACTTTGTTTTTGACTTCGGCTTAGGTCGCGATTCCTATATAATCAGTGTGTGTAAAAACCCTAGCTGAGTTCAAATTCATGTTCGATAGTCTTTCCGACCGCTTGACCCACACCCTGAAGAGTATTTCTGGGCGCGCTGCTCTAAGTGAAGAAAATATCAGTGCCGTGTTGCGTGATGTTCGAGTTGCGTTGCTGGAAGCAGATGTTGCTTTGCCGGTCGTTAAAGATTTTATAGACCAGGTCAGACTCAAAGCAGTTGGCACCGTCGTTTCATCGGCGCTTAATCCTAGCGAACAGTTCGTTAAAATCGTCCACGATGAGCTTGTGCACATTATGGGCGACGCTAATGACGCGCTGAATTTAGCAACCTCGCCGCCAGCCATTGTCTTAATGGCTGGGTTACAGGGAGCGGGGAAAACCACCAGCGTGGCCAAGCTTGCTCGCTACCTAAGTGAGCGGGAGAAGAAAAAGGTCGCGGTGGTCAGTGTCGATGTTTATCGCCCAGCAGCCATTAAGCAATTAGAAACTCTGGCGGGTGAAGTCAAAGCGCTGTTCATTCCTTCGAGCGCCGATGAGAAGCCCGTCGACATAGCCAACAGAGCAATCGCTGAGGCCAAAAAACAATTTGCTGACGTACTCATTGTCGATACTGCTGGCCGACTCGCCATCGATGAAGAGATGATGGCTGAAATTAAGCAATTGCAAATCACGCTTAATCCTATTGAGACGTTGTTTGTGGTCGACGCCATGACCGGTCAGGACGCGGCAAATACGGCTAAAGCATTTAACGATGCAATTACGCTAACGGGTTTGATTCTTGCGAAAACGGATGGTGATGCCCGCGGTGGTGCGGCGTTGTCAGTGCGCTCTATTACCGGTAAACCCATCAAGTTTTTGGGTTCAGGCGAAAAGACCGATGCCCTTGAGCCATTCCATCCAGATCGGTTGGCTTCACGTATTTTAGGTATGGGCGATGTCCTCACGCTCATCGAAGAAGCAGAGCGCAAGGTTGATAAGCAGAAGGCGCAGAAGCTCGCCAATAAAATCCAACGCGGCAAAAAGTTCGATTTAGAAGATTTTCGCGATCAGCTCGATCAGATGGCGAATATGGGCGGTATGTCTAGTTTGGTAGACAAACTTCCAGGTATGAATCAGTTGCCACCAGGTGCACAGAACCAAATGAATGACGGCATGTTCAAGCAAATGGGCGTGATCATTGATTCAATGACGCTGCAGGAGCGCCAATTCCCGGATGTCTTGAATGGCTCACGCAAGCAACGTGTTGCCAAAGGTAGTGGGACACAGGTTACCGATGTCAATCGGCTACTTAAGCAACACAAGCAAATGCAAAAAATGATGAAGAAGGTGACAAAAAAAGGTGGCATGCAAAAGATGATGAGAGGCATGTCTGCCATGCAAGGTATGCAAAAAGGTCAGCCCCCTGGACTGCGACGAAGATAAGCTGTTGCATCTCACTCGGCTTTGTATAGACTATCGCGGCTTTGAAATCTGGCTTTTGAAGACATGGTCACAATACGTCTAGCCCGTCACGGCGCTAAGAAAAACCCTTTCTACCACATAACGGTTGCAGATCGCGCACGCTCGCGAGATGGTCGTTTCATCGAGCGAATAGGGTTCTACAATCCTCTCGCCAAAGGCCAAGCTGAAGGCTTGCGCCTCGACCTAGATCGCATTGATCACTGGCTTTCTGTTGGTGCACAACCTTCAGAGATGGTGGGTAAGCTGATCAAACAGGCCCGCACGCTCGCAGCGTAGTTGTCCCTCTTGGACAAATCGGAGGACAAATCGGAGGACAAGTCCGAACTGGTTGTAATAGGGCGCTTCGGAGCGCCCTTCGGCGTTAAGGGCTGGATTCACTGCCATTCTTATACGACACCCCCAGAGAACATCCTGGGCTACCCATCGTGGCTCTATGAAGACGCTGAAGGGCAATGGCGGCCCATAGATGAGTTGCAGGTCAAGAAACATCATGGTGGCTTTGTCGCGCGCTTAGAATCGGCCTCATCGCGTGAGGACATCGAACATTTACGTGGCTTACAAATAGCCATGCAAGCTAATCAGCTACCTGCGCTCGATACCCGAAGCGAAATTTACTGGCGTGACCTCGTTGGTTGTGAGGTGAGAAGTGCCACTCGATCACTTGGCGTGGTTGCTGAGGTGCTTGAAACTGGTGCTAACGATGTTTTACGTGTGACCGACGGCGATGCAGAAACGTTAATCCCCTACGTAAAAGATTATGTGATCTCGGTTGACCTTAAGCAGAATCTCATCGAAGTTGATTGGCATGATGATTGGTCCTAAACCTCATTTGTGTTGTTGGGGCTTCCGATGTGGATAGGCGTGGTCACGCTCTTTCCAGAGATGTTTGCTGAGTCGGCATTAACCGGAATTTTCGCGCGGGCGCTCAAAAATGAAGTGTTGTCTATTTATTGCGCGAATCCGCGTGATTTCACTGCGGATAAACATAGAAACGTAGATGACAAGCCATACGGCGGCGGCGCCGGCATGGTGATGCAGGCAGAGCCTTTGGCAGCGGCTGTAAAAACTTTACAAGACAAAGCGCCCGTCGCTAATTTGCCGGTTGTGATGTTGTCGCCTGTAGGAGAGCAGTTCTCTCAAGGCTTGGCAGTCGAGAAAAGTCACGCAGAGGGGCTAATTTTGATCTGCGGCCGATACGAAGGGGTGGATCAAAGGTTTATTGAAAGCTGTGTGGATGAGGTTTGGTCCATCGGTGATTACGTGTTGAGCGGGGGTGAACTGCCAGCGTTGGTGGTCCTTGATGCCATCGCCAGGCACATTCCAGGCGTTTTAGGCAACATTCGTTCGAATTTAGATGAATCACACCTTGATGGGACGCTCGAATACCCTCAATATACGCGCCCCGAAATCTCTCTAAATGAGTCTGTGCCTGAAGTTCTACTAGGCGGTGATCATTCAGAGATTGGGTTGTATCGACGCCGTGAGGCGCTGGCTGTGACCTATCGCGAACGACCCGATTTGTTGGCACGAAAGGTGTTTTCCGAACGTGATCGACGGTTACTTGAGGCATACTTTGCTGACCATCAATGAGTATTGATGATTAGTGACCCTAAAAGGTGGGTAAACCTAGGACAAAGAGACGGAAATGCGTAAAAACAAAATCATTGAAGAAATTGAAGCAAGTCAGACTTCTGCTGATATCCCAGAATTCGGCCCAGGTGACACTGTCAGTGTTCAGGTTCGAGTGAAAGAAGGCGCTCGTGAGCGGCTCCAGGCTTTTGAAGGCGTTGTCATAGGCAAGCGCAATCGCGGTGTGAACTCGAACTTTATTGTCCGCAAGATCTCCCACGGGGTGGGTGTTGAGCGTACTTTCCAGACGTACAGTCCTATGATCGCAGGTATTGAGGTGAAACGACGCGGCGATGTGCGACAAGCGAAGCTCTACTATCTTCGCGAGCTATCAGGTCGATCTGCACGAATCAAAGAAAAGCTCGGCAGCTAGTCCGTCCACTCTGGGGCACAATACTTTTTGTGCCCACAAACTCCTTCCTAAAAACAAGATAGCTCTCGGTGTTTCGAGGGCTTTTTTGTGTGTTTGGCTTTCCGGGAGAAGACACCTTTCAATGAGCAAGTGACTTCCGGTGAAGGAATCCAGCTTGCTAGGTGGAGAGGGAGAGAGAGATTACCTAGCAAGCTGGTCAGATAGTTGGGAGAGACGTCCATCTATCTGTTGCTCCAAACTACCTTTGGGGATTTGGCATACTGCGTTGAAGCTCGAATATATTAATGCAGTTGCCGTGCCAATTTTTTCCTCGCAGAGCCCAATAAATACTAAAATGTAGGAAATTCAACAAGATATGATATATCGATTGAGTTTTCGTCGTTGCCATCGACGATAGATTGACGCGCAATCAGCCCATTACTGGCCTCTCGCAACCAGAAGGGGCAATTTGAGGCGGTTGGAGGCGGCATGATTGGTCACATTTTGCCGCGAAGTGTGCTCTAGTAGACAGCGCACTTGTGATTACCGACGACTGACTTGACCAGCAAAGCCGCAACGGACCCCATTCTTTCGATAGACGACTACCTAGAAGCCGTCTGGTTGGCCCGCGGCCTGTCAGATCACACCATTAGCGCTTACCGTCGGGATTTGACGGTGACCCAGGTTTGGCTGCAAAAGCAAGGCAAGGTGCTGTCGGGTGCTCGAGTGCATGATCTGGCGGAATTTATGTCGTACCGATACGAGCAGGGTGCCAATCCAAGAACAACTGCGCGATGGTTGAGCGCCGTACGCGGATATTATCGTCACCTGGTTCGCAGCAATAAGCTCAATGATGACCCAACTGCAGAACTACAACACCCTCGTTTGGGTCGACCGCTACCGAAATCTATTTCCGCAAAACAGGTTGAGCAGTTACTTCACGCACCCGATGTCGATCATCCGCTTGGCCTTCGCGACCGAACCATGCTCGAATTTTTATACAGTTCTGGATTACGAATTTCGGAGCTCATTAATTTGGAGTTGGTTCAAATCAATCAGCGCCAAGGCGTAATTCGAGTTACTGGGAAGGGAAATAAGGAGCGCTTGATCCCAGTCGGAGAAATTGCCATGTCGTGGCTTGAAACATACCTAAAACAAGCACGGCCTCAACTCATTGGTGCAAACGCCAAGGTGCTTTTTCCGAGTCGACTGGGTCGCAAAATGGCGAGACAAACGTTTTGGCACGCAATAAAGCGGTATGCTGCCCAAGCGGGCCTCTCGAGTGAGGTCTCTCCGCATACATTGCGTCATGCATTTGCGACACATCTGGTAGATAATGGCGCTGATTTGCGCGCTGTGCAGATGATGTTAGGGCACAGTGATCTTTCAACGACGCAAATTTATACTCATATTGCGCAACAAAGACTAAAAAGCTTGGTCAAAGAACATCATCCACGAGGATAAAGATGCTGATGAAAACTTTCCGAAGATACCTGCGGAACACGGTGAACGTTGGGGTAGTAAGTTTGCTACTCACGTCAGTCAGTGGTGTCGCCGCCGCTGAGCCGAAAAGAGACCCAGCGAGTGGCGTTGAATCGAGTGTAAGAGACGGGATCGTAGAATCGTTGCGCACCTCCTTTCCGGACCTACCGGTCATAAGTGTTTCGAACACCCCCGTGGCGAATTTGCTTGAAGTGGAATTGGACGGTGGACAGATAATCTACGTTAGCCGAAATGGACAGTTTTTGTTGTCTGGCGATCTGTATCAATTAGAGCCAACGGTTGTGAACCTGGCTGAGGGACGTAGATCCGAGCGTCGCAAACAAATCATGGATCAGGTACCCATTGAAGAGATGGTGGTTTTCTCGCCAGTTGGGGAGCCAAAAGAGTATATCAACGTATTTACGGATGTTGATTGCGGCTATTGCAGGAAGTTGCATCAAGAAGTTCCAGAACTCAATGCACTGGGTGTAGAGGTGAGATATTTGGCCTACCCACGGGCTGGATTTGATACGCCGACCTTTGCCAAAATCGTATCTGCATGGTGTTCTGAAAATCGCAATGAAGCTATTACCGCGTTAAAGGCGGGAAAATCCATTCCCGAAAAGCAGTGTGAGAATCCGGTATCAGAGCACTTCCAAATCGGACAGAGCGTTGGCGTCACCGGTACGCCTGCGATAGTGACCTCCAGCGGCAAGTTATTGCCGGGTTATATGCCAGCGGCAGATCTTGCAGCCGCTATTGGCCTTCAGTAAGAGACGACAATAAAAAAACATGAAAGTTATTCGACTTGGTATTGCCGGTTTGGGAACGGTTGCACAGGGCGTGCTGGAGATTCTTCATCACAATCACAAAAAAATAGCTGACAGAAGCGGTTTCGAGCTTCAAGTCGTGCGCGTTGCCAGTCGCACGGCGAAACCTGATGTTGATTTGCTCGGTGCTGAATTTACAACCGATCTAGGTGCACTCATTGCTGATGATGTTGATGTGGTGGTTGAACTTATTGGTGGCGAGGGGCGAGCCAAAACATTAATTGAAGAAGCGCTGGCTGCGGGTAAAGGCGTAGCGACAGCCAACAAGGCTGTTATCGCAAATTACGGGGCAGAGCTTTTTGCAAGCAATGCTGTAACTCCGTTGAAGTTTGAGGCTGCCGTGGCGGGAGCAATACCAATCATACAAGCGATTCAACAGGGTTTAGTAGCCAATGATTTTTACCGCTTGGTCGGCATTATAAACGGCACCTGTAACTACATTTTGACGGCTATGCAGGAAGAGGGTACACAGTTTACGGACGCGCTTGCCACAGCCCAGGCCTTAGGCTATGCCGAAGCTGACCCGAGTTTTGACGTCGATGGCATTGACGCTGGTCATAAGTTGGCCATTTTGGCTGGGCTTGGGTTTGATGGCAGCGTCGATTTTAGTGAGCTTCACGTCGAAGGAATAACAGGTGTCACAGGGCAAGATATCCGTTACGCAAAAGAACTCGGTTTTTGTATCAAGCACGTGGGCATCGCGAAAGTAGGCGATGACAACAGGATAGAAGCAAGAGTACACCCAGCGCTGATTCCCGAAAACACGCTATTTGCCAACGTTGCCGGCGTCACTAACGCTGTGTTAGTAGACTCTGATGCTGCCGGTCAAACCTTGTTTAGTGGCCCTGGTGCTGGAGGGTCGGCGACAGCGTCAGCCGTGGTTGCCGACGTGGTGGCATTGGGCCAAACCGACAGGATCGGCGGCAATGGCAATCGACCGAAACTTTCTCTATTGCCGATAGCAGAAGTGGTTTGCGAAAACTATCTTCGTATTCCAGTCCGGGATCAACCGGGTGTCTTCGCTGATGTTGCCAGCGCACTTTCGAACCACGGTATTAGCATTGAAGCCGCGATTCAAAAAGGCGCTACTGACGAGGTAGTATCCATTGTGATTCTGACAGGTAGCTGTGTCGACCACGAACTCACCCAAGCGATGGCTGAGGTCAGTGAGTTAACGCAAATAGCAGGCGAAATTGCCAGAATTCGGGTCGAAAATCTAGGCTGATCCTCAAGTCCATTCGATGAAGAAACTGCAATGAAAATAGTTCGGCGCACGGCCCAATGTGAGCTTATGCAGGGGATCGATCCTTTATTGGCTAAAATCTATGCAAACCGCAATGTCAGTGACCCTAAGCTGCTCGAGCGCGGTTTGGGGAATTTGGTTAGTCCAGTCGATCTCCCCGACATCCAACTCGCCGCTAACCGACTAGCGGATGCAATCGAGAACGGCGAGCACATACTTATTGTTGGAGATTTTGACGCCGATGGCGCGACCTCAGTTGCGTTGTGCAAATTAATTCTCGATCGGTTTGGTGCGGCTCAAGTGAACTATCTGGTGCCTAATAGATTCGAGTTTGGCTACGGGCTATCGCCGGAAATTGTAGACTTGGCACAATCGTTGAACCCGCAAGTGATTGTCACCGTCGACAATGGCGTGGCGAGTGTTGCTGGCGTAGCGCGTGCTAACGAGTATGGCATCGATGTCATTGTTACCGATCACCATCTACCCGGCGAACAAAGACCTGATTGCTTGGCGCTTGTTAATCCCAATCTTCCGGAAAGCCGTTTCTCCAGCAAGTCGATGGCAGGGGTGGGTGTCGCTTACTATGTTATGTCGGCGTTGCGCAGCGAGTTAAGGCGCCGGGAGTGGTTTGTTAACCGTGATGAACCGAACTTGGCTGACTACCTTGATCTTGTGGCGTTGGGTACCGTTGCTGATGTTGTTCCGCTCGACGCCAACAATCGGCGGTTGGTTCATCAGGGTATTGCTAGAATGCGTGCAGGCCGTTGTCGCCCAGGAATAAAGGCCTTGGTAGAAATTGGTAAACGCCAGCTCGCGAAGCTGGGTGCTCAAGACCTGGGGTTTGTTGTAGGGCCAAGACTGAACGCTGCAGGCCGTTTAGAGGATATGGCGATTGGCATCAAGTGTTTACTTGCTGACACGTTGGGCGAGGCGCGTAGCCTTGCCCAAGCTTTAGATCAGCTCAACCGCACGCGACGTGAGCTTGAGGCCGATATGGTTGGAGATGCGGAATTGTTGTTGGCAACAGATGCCGCCGACGATAGTCGTGTCGGACTTTGTGTTTATCATGAGTCATTCCACCAGGGTGTTGTGGGTATTGTTGCAGGACGCTTACGTGAACGGTTCAACAAACCTGCAATTGTTTTTGCCGATGCAGGCTCCATTGCAGCTGATGAACTCAAGGGTTCTGCGCGTAGCATTGATGGGTTACACATCCGTGATGTGCTCGACCAAATCGCGACACAACACCCAGGGCTACTGCTCAAGTTCGGCGGCCATGCAATGGCTGCGGGTATGAGCATTAAACGGGTGCATTTCGAGCGATTCGGGGTGATTTTTGACAAAGTTGTGCGCACCCATGTGAGCGACGCCATGCTGGAAGCTGAACTCGGTTCAGATGGAACGTTGAGAGAAGAAGATATTAATCTCTCTCTGGTTCATGCCTTAAACGACGGGGGGCCTTGGGGGAGTGCCTTTCCCGAACCATTGTTCGATGGTGAATTCGAAGTTGTTAGCCAACGCGTTGTGGGGCAGACCCACTTGAAGCTGGTGCTAAAATATGGCGCACGAGTTGTCGATGCCATCGCTTTTAGACAGCCGCCCTTACCATCGGGTACAGAACGGGTAGAGGTCGCCTTCAAACTGCAAGAAAACGACTATGGGCAGGTGCCGACAGTGCAGTTGGTAGTGGAGTACCTGCAACCCTTGGCTTAGAATGCGCGCCTATGGAAATTACAGCTGTTAGAGAAAAGTTAAAAGACCTCAATGAGCGAGAGCTATCACTTCGGGGGTATCTTTGACTTTGATGAAAAGTCTGATCGGCTAGAAGAAGTTGGGCGCGAACTTGCCGACGGAGACGTTTGGAACGATCCTCAACGAGCACAGCAACTAGGTAGAGAG
>JBNMMV010000049.1:0-18194 GCA_051270205.1 Limisphaerales bacterium | reverse complement strand
ACGTCCGACGGCGAATTGGACATCATCACCTCGTTGAATGCACTGAACAAAGCCGTCGACTACGACCTGGCCGGCAATTTCAACAACCTTTCTTCAGGCGATAACACCTATATGTTGTTGTCACCCAGTAAGGATCTGGCATGGTTGCAAAGTGGTGTAACCGGCATTTACGAGCGCCACTACCAGGACAGCGACCAGGAATTTCTCGCCGGCCTACGAGTACGGCCCCTTGCTGCAATGAACACCGCCATTTGGGAGGCCGTGGGGCTGCCTGTTATGGATTCGGTGCGACTGCTCGCCTTACTTGTGTTGATTGTCGCCATCGTCAATTACACTAATCTCGCCACCGCTCAATCTCTAGGCCGCAACCGAGAAATTGGCATGCGCAAAACCATGGGCGCTTCACGCCGACAACTGGTGGCACAATTTCTCGTCGAGAGCGTTTGTGTCGCTTTCCTGGCACTGATTATCAGCCTTCTAGCACTTGCTGTACTGGTGCCATTTTTCAATACCGCTTGGGACAAGGCGTTGAGTTTTAATTTGCTAACGACTCTCCCGTGGATGCTGTTAACAACCGTTATCGTCGGCATGGTTGCCGGCGCCTACCCGGCGTATCTGATTTCTCAAAGCTCGCCCATACAAGCACTCAGATCTGGCGGCAGTAGCGGCGGCAAGGGCGGGGCATTTAGAACCGGCATGCTCATCCTGCAATTCGCAATATCCATATTTATGTTAGCCATGGTCGCTGTCGTATTTCTACAAAATAGGAAGGTGGAAGAATCAGCAGAGATCTATCCGAAATCTGAGATCATAACGTTGTCCAGGCTTGGTCTTGAGTCTATACAGGCAAAGTTGGAAACATTGCGCACCGAAGTAGAGAAAATACCGGGTGTCGAACGCATGGCGTATGGCAGCCAATTACCCTACGAACAAAGCAATTCAGGCTTTCAAGCTACACCGGAAGCGGGTAACAAGGACAAAGCCGTTCTTCTTACGCAGATTTGGATCGATCAGAACTTTTTTGCAGCCCTCAATATCCCCATTATCGCAGGACGGTCTTTAAGTTCGGGCATTAGTTCAGACACCACAAACGAAACCATAGGCAATGTTATCTTAAATGAACTCGCGCTAAGTAAGCTCGGTTTCACATCTCCATCCCAAGCGATTGGTCAGCAGTTTTTCGACTACCGTGAAGACGGAGAAAACCGTACCTACACCATCGTTGGGGTAGCACCCGATCAAAATTTCCAAGGGTTTCACAACCAGGTGAAACCCCTCACCTTCAAGATGCGACCCAGCTCATTCAGGAACGCCGCCATCAGAGTCAGCAGTGGTGATATGGCCACTATCCGCGCTCAAGTCGAACAAACTTGGGAGGACCTTATCCCTGACTATCCCATCCAATCCTCCTATTTGGAGGACGAATTTAGAGACACCTATGGCATCTATCAAAACATCGCAAACATACTTGGTGGTTTTGCCTTCGTTGCCATGCTATTGAGCCTGCTCGGCCTATTTGGTTTAGCCGCATTCATGGCGGCAACGCGCACCAAGGAAATTGGTATTCGTAAAGTCATGGGGGCATCGTCCACACAAATCACCCGCATGCTGATCTGGAGATTCTCAAAGCCCGTTATGTGGTCTGTGTTGCTTGCCTTACCATTGGCCTATTTGGCCGCCAACCAATTCCTTCAGTTCTTCGCAGATCGAATTAATTTGGTCGAGGTCATCGTTGTCGTCGCAGGCGTGGTTGCCGTACTTGTGTCATGGACCATCGTTGGCATTCACGCGCTGCGTATCGCGCGGTCTAGTCCCATTCTGGCCCTCCGTCACGAATAGCACCACGAATAGCACGAATACTCAACATTCGGGGCCAGTCAAAGAAGCTCGGCAAACTCCCGCACTGGGCGAGTCTGGTCGCATTCGGTTGATGCCGACTTAATGCGATCAAATATGCCAACGATGCGCTCTTGCCGTTCCAAAATTTCGAGCATGTGGCCGTTCAGAGCAGACGTGTCGACGTAGGCAAATCGGGATACCGCGGGGCCAGAAGACATCGCGCATTCTCAACACGCCTGGTTGACCACGATACTCAAGCTCTGACCCGCCTTCATACTCCATCATGTAGAACGGCCCGACGCCCATGGTATTTACCCAGTAGTTGATGGTCTGCTCTAGGTCATCTACTACCCAGGCATTTTGGAATATTGTATTGCTGGAGAGCATCACGGCGCATCCTTGTTGGAGACATCACGCCAGCTTAAGCGATTTAACCTGTTGGCTGAACGTCTCGCGACCGGAACGCTTGCCACACAAACAGCGCAAATGCACCTGCGCCAACGGCAAACACTATGTCTCCAGGCACTCGCGCCCAAACAAGCCCTTCCATTAACGGGCTATGCATAAATTCCGCCGAGCGTGCAAAAGCGTAATGATTGCCGATGGCTTGGTAGGTTTGCCATAGCCCTTGGGGTAACAACGATAGAAATGTCATCATCGCCAAACCAATGTTCAAGCCCCAAAATGCGGTTTTCAGCAGGCTTTGGTTCCAGTCGCGTATATCCGTAAGTCCACGCATACAATAAAGCATCAGCCCCATGCCTAAGAATCCATAGACACCAAATAGTGCCGCGTGCCCGTGATTAGCTGTGGTGGTAAGGCCCTGCATATAGTAAAGCGCGATGGGAGGGTTAATAAGAAAACCAAACAAACCAGCGCCAATCAAATTCCAAACCAGTACCGCAGAAAAGAACATGAACGGCCAATGGTATGCCTCTTGCCAGAGTGCCTGCCGCTCTGTCTTTGAATGGTTATAGGCTTCAAACCCAACCACCATTAATGGCACTACCTCTAATGCCGAAAACACAGCGCCGAGCGCCATAACCGAAATTGGGGTGCCGCTGAAATAGAGGTGATGGAAAGTACCCAGCACACCGCCACAGAGAAAAATGATGGTGGCAAACAGTACCGAAACCGTCGCTACACTGACGCGCAACATACCCATTCGAACAAACAGCGTTGCGATGATGGCGGTGGCAAAGACCTCGAAGATGCCCTCCACCCAGAGGTGGACGACCCACCAACGCCAATATTCCATAATACTGATGTGCGTGTTTTGTCCCCACATCAGGCCAGCCCCGTAGAGCAGTCCAATCGTCACGGTGGACACAACGACTAAGAAGATCAGCGATGTATTGCTGGCGCGTTGTTGAAACAATGGCCACAACGCCCGCAACATTAGGCCTACCCACAGGAACAATCCGATTAATAGATAGATCTGCCAAAATCGACCAAGGTCGACATACTCATAGCCCTGATGACCGAACCAGAAGTTGATCTTGCCGTCAGCGATGAAGCCATGCACGGCCAACCACTGTCCCGTAAAAGAACCTACCACTATGAGGAGCAGGCTGAGGAACAGGAAATTGACGCCGAACCTTTGAAACTTGGGTTCATGACCTGACAGCAACGGAGAAACATAAAGACCTGCTGCCAGCCAGGATGTCGCAATCCACAACACCGCGAGTTGCGTGTGCCATGTTCGACTCACGGCGTAAGGCAAGTAGTCGACCAACGGTAAACCGTATAGACCTTGGCCTTCTACCTGGTAGTGAGCCGTCAAAATACCAAGCAGAATTTGTACGACTATTAGTGTGGTGACGGTCCAGAAGTACTTCGCGGTGGCACGCATGGAGGGAGTGATGGTCACAGAGCCCAAATGATCGCTTTCCGCAAACCCTTCTTCCGGCTCTAGATCTTTGCGCCAGATATCAAACTGACGAGCGTAGTACCAGACTAGCCCGCCAATACCCGCAAGCAGCAATATGACAGATATAAAACTCCACATATAAAGCGACGCACTGGGGACGTTGCCGACCAGCGGGTCGTATGGCCAATTGCTCGTATAGCTGATGTTGTCATCAGGTCGGTTGGTAACAGCGGCCCATGATGTCCAAAAGAAAAAGCCCGATATCGCATGGTAGTCACTTTCGGAGAGAGTTGAATGCAAAGGGAATGCGTAGGCTTCCCGCAATTTTAAGCCTTCCTCAGTGTCTCCGAGAAACAGCCCCCTATAGTGCGCAGAAACCACCTGAATCGCCTCACCACGACTCGAACTCAGAGTGATTGACTGATCCGCAGGGTTGTAAGTGTTCGTTCTAAGTTCATCGCGTGCGATTTTTTCAAACAGCGTTGACCTCAACTCATCCGGGACTCCCTCGGCGAGGCGACTATCCTGAGAAATTTGATCTACTAAGGCCAACGCTTCGCGATGCAACCAATCAGCACTCCAATCTGGCGCAAGATAGCTGCCATGCCCCCAAACAGAACCTTGCTGCATTCCTCCTAGCGCCTGCCAGACATTCTGCCCGCGGCGAATGTCTGCGCCTGAATACAACACCTCTCCGGTTTCAACCCGGACGACCTCTGGAATTGGCGGCGCCTCTTGATAGATGCGCTGACCAAAATATAACAAGATCGCAAACATAACGAACATGCTTGCGGCCAAGATTACCCATAAACGCTTGGTCGTAAATGTTGAACTATATTCGGCCACGACTCCCCCATGCGGACGATTAGCGTCCAGATTTTTGATTTGGTCAAAAGAATGGTAGTCGGAGTACTGAGCCCGGCGATACTCAGTAATTGTACGTAGCTCTACCATACTGGGCTCCGCTATTGGCTCGACTTTAGTCGTCCACTTCCTTATAGTGCGCGCCCTCTCTTATATACCCGCTTTTATGTACCCGTACTTGCTAGGACCACTCCATTGATCACCACCGCGAACATCACCATGCAATTTGGCGCTGCGCCATTGTTTGAAAACATTTCCGTGAAATTCGGCCAGGGCAACCGCTATGGCCTGATCGGCGCCAACGGATGCGGTAAGTCTACTTTTATGAAAATCCTCAGTGGCGAACTCGCGCCCACATCAGGCAATGTTTCAATCACTCCTGGCGACAAAGTGGGTACGTTGAGTCAGGACCAATTTTCCTTTGAGCAATACAGTGTGATCGACACCGTGATCATGGGCGACGCAGAACTGTGGCGCGTAAAGCTTGCGCGCGACCAGATATATGCGCTCGCCGAAATGAGCGAGGAGCAGGGTATGCAGGTTGCCGAGCTTGAAGGTGAGTTTGCAGAAATGGATGGCTATTCCGCAGAAAGTCGCGCGGGTGAAATTCTGCTACAGGCTGGAATCGAAGAAAGTCTGCACTATGGCCTAATGAGCCAAGTGGCACCGGGTTGGAAATTGCGCGTGTTGTTGGCCCAGGCGCTTTTCGCCGACCCGGATATCCTGCTGTTGGACGAGCCTACTAATAACCTGGATCTGCATACCATCAATTGGCTCACTACCGTGCTCAATGAACGCAGTTGCACCATGGTCATCATTTCTCACGATCGGCACTTTCTGAATTCTGTCTGTACCCATATGGCAGACATCGACTATGGCGAGCTGCGCGTCTATCCGGGTAACTACGAGTATTTTATGGCGGCGGCCGCACTGAGTAACGAACAGTTGCTCACCGCAAATGCAAAAAAGACTGTGGAAATGCAGGAGCTACAACAGTTCGTAAATCGCTTTTCAGCAAATGCTTCAAAAGCCAAACAGGCAACTTCACGGGCTCGGAAGCTGGAGAAAATCAAGCTCGACGAGGTTAAGTCATCCAGCCGCGCAGCGCCCTACATCCGTTTCAATCAAGAACACAAATTGCACCGCCAGGCATTGGTGTTAGAAGAGTTCGGCCACGGATTCGAGGGACAGCGTTTGTTCGCCGATGCCAACCTAATTTTGGAGGCTGGCTCACGGCTCGCGATCATTGGCGAAAACGGTACGGGTAAGACTACGTTCTTGCGCTGTCTGATGAACGAACTAGCAGCGGAACAAGGAGACATCAAATGGGCTGAGAAAGCCGATGTTGGTTATTGCCCGCAAGACAGTACCGATGAGTTTGACAATGATTTAAGTCTATTCGATTGGATATCTCAGTGGCGTAAGCCTAGCCATGACGACCTGATGGTGCGAAGTGTGCTTGGACGCTTGTTGTTCACAGCGGACGATGCCCACAAAAAGGCTCGGGTCTGTTCCGGTGGTGAAAAAAACAGACTTCTTTTCGGCAAATTGATGATGCAAGACGTCAATGTGCTGGTCATGGATGAGCCCACCAATCACATGGATATGGAAGCCATTGAGGCACTGAACCAAGCGCTAGAAATATACGAGGGCACGCTGATCTTTGTCAGTCACGACCGAGAGTTTGTTTCTTCACTTGCGACTCACGTCGTCGAGATCAAAGACCAGCAAGTAGTGGCTTTCCAAGGCACTTATAATGAATATCTGGCAAGCGCCGAAGCGATTGAAAAGGCGGCCTAGTAAAATCTACATGCCAAGCTCAACCTAAACGCGAAATCGCCTCAACAAGCTTTTCCCGTTTTCCCGAGACATCGATCTCGGCATGCTGCCTAAGATCGCGGATTTCAGCTTCGATGAAGGGCTGAAACTGACTAGGAAGTTGCTCTGGGCTTTGAGTTTGCAATATCCAATTCAGCAATTCAGCCAACGCCGCATCACTAATCGCTGCATTGGCTGAACCTGGTACCTGCACTAAAAAGGCGCGCCCCCCAGGAACATGCAAAAAATAGCCAACATAATTCTCCATTGCAGGTACTGCACCGTCCATTGATGCGCTACCTGTCTGACCGTGGCAGCCTTGGCAATTGAGCATGTAATTTAGATGGGCACGATCGCTATCTGCTACGCCGATCAAATCCTCGGCGTTCGCCAAACTGGCAAGCACTAACAAAAAGCCTGCAACGATTATGGAACGCGTATCATCCACTTCGCGCTTCGGGTTCAAACAGACGCTCAAGCTCTCCACGAGAGCTGACTACACCTAGCGAACTGATGGTTCCGTTAGCCCTAATGAGTACTGCATAAGGTAGTTTGGAAACACCATACGAGACGCCAAGCGCTTCTGAAACCACATACGGAAATGCATGCAATTGATGCTCACTCACATACTGCTCATGTGCGGCAATATCATCTCCATCACTCGCTAAAATGACCTCGACATCAGGTTCATGCGGCGCAAGCGAAGAGACAACTGGCAGCAGTGACTTACAAACAGGGCAATCGGGGGCAACAAATAGCAGAAGTTGCGCCCTTTCTTCAGCACCAGAGCCTGTATCAATCGTTTCACCAGCCAGCGTTTTAACAGAGATAGTAGGGGCGGTGTCTTCCACTTTAAGCTGTTTATTGAGCGCCAGCGCACCGGCAGGGGCAACTCTTTCGAATAGAACACCGATTTGGCGGGTGAGCGCGAAAACCGTGACCGCCAAGCCAAGCACCACTACCCAGAGCAGTACAACAGCAACGATAAGTAGATTCATAGACACCACTAGAGTTGCTGCCGAAGCTCGATAGTGGCAGCACTGGGCTGGTCCGATAGATCACGAACTTGCTGTTCAGAAAATCTCGGCACTGAGTTTGAAAAACTCACCATGACATAGTTCAAGATTGCGGCAGTTTGTTGCACGGAAAGTTGGCTTGCCAAACCAGGCATCGCGCCTGCATAAGAATACTCATCTACCTGAATTTTCCCGATCAGACCCTCGCGAACGACTTTGACCAAATACTCGCGACCACGATCAGTCTCTGCCCATTTTCCTAAACGCGTGTCCAACGGAGGGAAAGCACCTGGAACGCCTTGCCCTTCGCTAAGATGGCAGCTGCCACAGTGTTGCGCATATTCACTTTGCTGCGCGACAGGGTGCACTTGGCTTGAGTCGCTTACGTGGCGTTGTGTTGTGCAGCTAATAATTGACAGCAAGCCAACAGCCGTAATGAGAAATTTCGACATCTATTGCGCCACCACTATTTAGTCACACCCAATCCCGATCCGCCGCGACTATCCCGTCGCAACGCCGATCACTACTGCGGTGGAGCAGTTATAGACGTTCGTTGAGGTGCCCAAGCACCAATCGATGTCATTGTTTGCTTGCGGTCGATAGACGGGCTTATCGCCTTCGTTGCGATTACACAAGCAACGCCCACAATCACTCTTACCACAACAGTCATTATAAGAAACGACATAGTTGCGTCCGTCTGCCGGATTGAGGCACGTGCCAATCCAGGTAAGTGGCGACATCTCGGTACCTGGCGGACAGGTGTTGTGCGAACCGCCACAGCAACTGCACAAATAGCCATCAATCGCGCAATATCGCCAATAGTCACACTGGGTTGGGTCGCCTGGGTCTTGGGGTGTACCGGTAGTTTGCGGTGGCACACGTGGTGCCTCTGTATCTGCGGCACCTGGCGTATTCGCTCGTGCTACAGGCAACAGGGGCAACGAAGCGGTACCGACGAGAATCGCGCCAAAGCGACCTATGAAGCCCCGTCGCCCACTACGGCACGCAACGGTTCTCGCGGTTTTCTGTGTAAGTTTATCTATCCATCTCATAACTGACCCCTAAGGCATTCGGTGGACTTGATAGGGAGACGCTCCCAGATCGTAGATGGTCCGTTGGTACTCGCCGCTGGTAGCGTCGTAAATATCTAGCGCTCCAAGCGCGTTGACGACCAGCAAGCGTGGCTCGGCCTCCAATGATACATCGATGCTTAGCCCGATAGTCTTTAGCGGGATACGCGCCGTTCGAGTTCCGCTAGCAGTATCAAACAGCCAAACCTCTGTGGCAGGATTTTTATGACTGCCGTCAAAGCCCTCAGGCATCATCGCCACCCACAAACGGCCGTCTGGATGACCGGCGGTCCAATGCCAGCCGGCGGGGCGCCAACCCTCTGCGCGTTCTTTGTCATTGGTCAATGACCAACGTTCACCGGGCAGCGCCGCAGCATCAATAGGTTGTACATCCCCTTTGAAGCTTATGAAATACCAAGCGTTGCCAACTTTGCTGGACTTTTCAGAGAGCGGGTCTGCATCAACATCTATAAATTTGTCACTCTTCTGTTGCGAACTCAGACGCCCGGTGTCATCTAGCTCGATATGAAATAGTTTGCCATCGCCGCATAGCATGAAGAAATTATGTGCCTGGGTCGGATACACCAAACTACAGCCAGGCGTTTGAATTTCTCCAACAAATTCTCGTTTATCTAAATCCACGACACTAACAGAGGTGCCAGGCGTCAGATTAAAGACCAGCATGAACTTGCCGCTTTCGGTGATTGCTGTCGCACCTTTATTGACGACAATCGCCGCACGCTTATTAGGCAGCGCTATTTCAGCAAGCCGATCTAAATTCGCCATGTCATAAATGGTCAGTAGGTCGGAACGCTCACCGCGTGTACCGCGGCTATAATAGGTCTCGCCGATATAGATTTCTTGACGAGCACTTGAGACATCTAGCGTGGCAAAGTTTCCAGCGCTCATCATACCCAAGAAGCGGCCTGATTCGGCATCGACCACTGACATGGCGCTGTCTATTAGGCTGCCGAAACTGAAGTCGTGCACGATGGCATAACTCTTAGGATAGGGCGTTGCAATGGTGGCGACAGAGTTGGTTGGTTCGGTAGCTAACGGTTCAGGAAATTCTTCAGCCCAAGCTAAACCGCTAAGAATTTGAGCACACACGAGCAGTGATGCAAGGCCGCAGTATCTCTTTCCCACCTTTATAGTCAGTCTCGTTGAGTACATGCGCAGATTCCTTATCGGACCAGGGTATCTAATCGAATCATACGAGTCACAGCAAGGTTGATTGATACGATTTGACTCGTTGATTTCGATTAGTATACTCGCCGTAATTACTAGTACAACCGTCCTAATTGGAAGCTTGATGGAAGTGATTACTTGATCAATGTTGCTGCTCTAAAAGAGCTCATACCCGCTAAGCCCACCAGCACAAATACCCGAGAGCACATCTTGGAAACGGCACGCACGCTGATGATTGAGCAAGGCATGGGCGCGGTGACCATTCGGGGTGTTGCTAGAGCTGCAGGTATTGCACCTGGCAACTTAGGCTACTATTTCGCGACCTATGATGAGCTTTTACGCAATCTTACGGAGTGGGTAATCGAACCCTACCTACAAACCTTCGACCTAATCAGAGCCCACACCGGCGACGATCCTATTGCAAGTTTACGCGCCGTACTTAGTTACATACTCGAAGATTTGGCCACCGAAGAGACCACCATGTTCTTCCCAGAACTCTGGGTGTTGGCAAACCGTAGTAAGCATTCCGCCGAGTGTATGCAAGAATTGTATGTAAAATACATGGCTGTGCTAGAAGACTTAATTGCCACCGCACGACCAGATTTGTCGAGTGAGCAGCATAAAGAACTATCACTATTTATATGTGCCTCGATCGAGGGGCAAACCGTTTTTCTTGGCTACCAACGACCATTCGCAGAGCATCGAGAGGCAGTGTATTCCATTGCGCTCGAAACAATGATCGGCGCGGTAGTCAATCATGTCCGGGGAACCTGACAAACCGCAGAGAGGGGAAGCAATGAAAATTTCGAACACTTTAGTTATAAGTGTGGGCTGCCTGTTAACACTGACAGTCCTGACTAGCCAAGCAGCAGTATTAGATGAAATTGTAGTTACGGCGCAAAAACGTGACCAGAGTATGCAAGATGTAGGTATTGCGGTCACCGCATTCTCGGGCGATCAGTTGGATCAGTTAGGCTGGACTTCTGCACAACAAGTAACCGCTATGTCCCCCGGAGTGACGACCATTCAGCCCAACGGGCCTTCATCCTTCTTCACTAATATTCGCGGTGTTGCACAAAACGACTTCTCGGGCGATCACCAAGAATCACCAGTAGCTATCTACGTTGATGAGGCCTACGTTAGCGCCGCCTCTGGTGCAGGCTTCCAACTATTCGACTTTGAACGAGTGGAAATCCTGAGGGGGCCTCAAGGCACGCTATTTGGGCGTAATGCTACTGGTGGTCTAGTTCACTACATCACGCGTAAGCCAGAGCAAGCCTTTGACGGCTACGCAGAAATCACCATTGCTGATTACAATCAGCGCAAGCTTGAAGGCGCCGTCGGTGGTGGTTTGACGGAAAACATCTCAGGTCGCTTGGCTGCAGTAGTGAATGAGTATGATGGGATTTATAACAACAGGAACGGCAAAGACCTTAATAACGGCGACGACTGGGCAGTTCGAGGTCAGCTGTTGTTCGATATTTCAGACACTATGGAGTGGTTGGTCAGCGTAAAGGCCGCCGAACAAGATGTTAACGTCGCCCCTTTTTCGCATCAGTCTGCCCGTCTAAACCCGACCACCGGGTTGGGTGAAGCGTTCAATGGTCCCGACCTTACCGCAGTAGGCGATTCGCGCATTGCGAATGGGTATCAACCTGGGTCGAACAGCTTGTTACAAGGTTCAGTAAACGTTCAAGGGTTCAATCGTATTGAAACCTTTGGTGCTACTAGCAATCTTAAAATAGCGTTAAGCGACAATGTAGAATTAGTAGCGGTTACCGATTTCGCACAACTAGAAAAAGATTACATCGAAGACTCTGATGCTGGACCTAATGACTTTTTTGCATTTTCGCTTCGCTCCGATCTTGACCAGTTTTCGCAGGAAATAAGATTAACCAGCGTCAATGAGACATCAACCTGGGTTCTGGGTGCTTACTATCTGAATATTGATGGTGACTTTTTTAACGGTGGACCTGCTTCGAATTTCTTCGCTGCCGCCTTTCCCGGTTTCGGTTTAAACGACCCCTCGCTGGTAGGACTTGGACTCAACAATCCGTTTTCAACCGATACCCAGTCATATGCTGTATTTGGTCAACTAGAATATGACCTTACCGAAAGCGTTAGGGTCACAGCGGGTGTGCGGTGGTCAAGAGAAGAAAAGGACATTGATTTCCGACAGTACTTTTCCCTATTCACGGCGCCCGATTCATTCAACGTGGAGGTCGAAGACGGACTCGGTCTAGGTGGTGCTATCTGGACATTCAACCCCAATGAAGTCACCAACGCGCCCGGCGGCCCTGCATTTGGCTTCCCTTTGATCACCGGTGACCCTGGTGATGCGGAGATCGACGACGATTCAATCACAGCCAAGCTAAGCTTCGAATGGACACCCAACGAAAACATATTGTGGTATGCAAGCTACAACCGAGGCATTAAGGCTGGCGGCTTTAATGCGCCCATCGATGCCACTGATTTTTACGCAGGCGATCGAGACCCTTCTGAGATGCGTTTCGACGAAGAAGTGTTAGATGCTATCGAGACCGGATTTAAGTGGACCTTCGCTAATGGTCTGGCGCGATTGAACGGCGCGGTCTATTACTATGACTATCAGGACTACCAAGCTTTCGCTCTGGATAGTCTAACAACCGTAGTTTTTAATACAGATGCCGAGTCCACAGGCTTCGAGCTTGAGCTCCAAGCCTCGCCAACCGAAGGCTTGGACCTGATGTTGGGCGTTGCCTATATTGATAACAATGTAGAGGACGCTTTTACTCGCCCCAACGGCCAGCTAGTCGATCGCCAAGCGGTTCTAACGCCCGAACTCAACATCAACGGCATGGTTCGTCAGGAATGGGATTTCTCAGGTGGCTACATTGCTGCCCAAGCAGACTTCAACTATATGAGCAAACACTATTTCCAGTTGAAGAATTCTCCTGTGGGTGAGGAAGATGCCTATACCCTTGTTAACGCGAGCATCACCTATAGTTCAAAGTCCCGTAAATGGATGGTGAAAGGCTTTGTTAACAACTTGTTTGATGAAGACCACCGCTTAATGGTTTTTGACCTTGCCGGTGACCCAGCATCTGGTGGCTTTGGCATGGCCGAAAACTTTGCCGGAAGCCCACGCTGGTGGGGTGTAAGTGTGCAGCATAATTTTGGTGAATAGCTAGTCCTCGCGGCCTGTTAGGTTCCCGAACCTTGACAGGCCGTCGCTGCTGTTAGAGACGTTTTTGTACCCATTCGACAATAATATCTGCTGCTCTCGCACGCGGATCCGCTAGCTCATGCGCATTCTCGCCCACAGGTTGTAAGTAGTGGTCCGCACAAGGTAGCTCTACCAAGCTTTTGTCCGAAGCTCCAGCATTGTCGATCATCAAGCGCTGTTGGGCTGGGTAAATATCCATATCGCCATCTGCCGATATAAATAGGGTCGGCACGCTGACACCTTTAATCGTCTCGTACAGATTCGCAAAACTGGATGTACCACTCCAGGTACTGAGCCAGCCACGTGGCGTCATGATGCGAGACAACCCACCGGCCCCATGATTAGTATTATAGGGATCTTGCCCTGCGGCAAAAATGGATCCAATAGGACGATCCGATGGATCAATATTGGGATCTAGGTAGGCAGGGTTCGCCAACGTGCGATAGATCACCATGTATCTAAATAGTTTTGCTCGACGTCTTATACGCTGTTGATCTGTACTTTGTAGCTCTGAAAAGTACGTTGATCTTTGAGTTGCTCGAGCCAAGTTTCGATCGGCAATGAGCTCACGCGCGATGGCGTCGAGTCTATGGCTTCTGTCACGCTGACCTTGCCTGTATCGCGCCAACCATTGCGGGTCATAACTGCTTTCCCCAGGCCACGGTCGATAGCCATTGGCTTCGTTGTACATATCAAGATCTGCATCCCAGCTCTCCGCATCCCGCTCGTCAACTACAGAGGGGTCCAAGGCGTTAAGCAGATAGTTGCCTTGGCCAGGATGCGCTGCGAGACCGACGTACAGATCAAAGGGTGGCATCTGGGTATCTGCCAAATTGACGGGGTCTCCGGATGGCGCAGTAGTTCGACGCTCATTCGGGACCTTTTCCGCCTGTTCCTGGTAATAACCAAACAGTGAACCGCCACCGCTATTGCCGACGCCAACGATGGTTTCAAAACCGATATCGCGTAGATAGCTTATACCGGCGGCCAGATCTAATAGCAGTCTCTCGTGCAGACAGTCGGCGTCGTTGTTCAAATAACGAGGGTCGTGTCCGAACAGCGCCATGCCGCGAGGCGGCACATAACCCGCCAAATAGTGGCGACTCATTCGACCCCGAGGATGCATAACATAGATGCACACTTTGCTGTCAGGATTGTCGGTTGGCCGATAGAGAATCCCTTGGCTGACAGCACCATCTTCCGCCTGCAGATAGATGTTTTCCTGATTTTGGTCAGACGCGAACTTCGGTAAAGCCTCTTCTAAAGAAGATTGATATTGTTCAGCACGTTTAGACATTGGGCGCTCCTTCACTTAAGACGCGCGGTCTTGCATACAGTACAGCCTCGAATCCAGCAGTGAATCTCCGCGGGCTTCACTGGGATAGTCGGGGTCGCCCGTCATCTCTAGAAATGCCTGTTTAGAGGGATATTCCACCAAAATCACCTCGTCCCACTCCTCACCACCAATGACAGTGGCGGCTACATCTCCCAAATACCGCAACGAAACGCCGGCGCGCTCGAGAAATGGTCTAGCAAGGCGGCCATACTCAGCGTAATCTTCAGCTCCGCCGTCAGGGCGGAATTTCAGCAGATTCAGCATGACAATTGGGCCTTCGACAGACAGTCCAATCAGCGCTTTCATCTGCTCAGTATTGGGACTCAGGTAAGTTTCACTCACGCTAACTCTCGCTTCTTGTAAGAAGCCCTAGTCTACTACGCATACCCATTGCGCTACAGACTGATTCGCCTGAACCTAGCCATTGGCGATTACTTCGTACGTTGACCCGAGGCTACGGGCCGCTAACGTGCGCCGCAACGGCTTTCCAGTTCCCATTTGTCCTCACCCAGATGTCTGTGTAACGCCCACCACTCTGCTGGGAACTTCTGTCTCTCGGAACAAGTAGTAATGTTGCATGAATGATAGCTGTATCACCTAACACACGAATGTGGACCTCATCCGCGGAAATGTAGAAAGGGATTTTACCTCGTGACCATCCAACCTTTTCTAAGACCGCAAATCGATCACGAAGCTGGCCCGTTCTATCTGTTTCATAAAATTCTTCACCAAGAATCTGTTCGAGCGCTGCGGCGTCTCCCTCTTGAAAACACCGCAAGATCTCTGCGTTCAGCGTCTCAAGGACATCTATGTCATCGGTTGCCAAAGTAATATCCCTAATTGTGGTTTTAAGAACCCTGCTTATTCCACTGTTACGCTTTTAGCCAAGTTCCTAGGCTGATCTACATCCGTACCTTTCAGTACGGCGACGTGATATGAAAGCAGCTGTAACGGCACCACGTACACAATTGGCGCAAGCAGCGGGTTAACTTCCGGCAGCTTCACCACCGTAACGCCACGCTCTTCTTTGAACCCACTGTTTTCTGCGGCGAAAACAATGAGCTGGCCACCCCGGGCTTTTACTTCCTGCAAGTTCGAATGCAGCTTCTCTAGAAGATCTCCATTGGGTGCAACCGCTATCACCGGCATGTCATCGTCAACCAACGCGAGTGGTCCGTGTTTCAGCTCTCCTGCCGGGTAGCCTTCAGCGTGGATATAGGAGATCTCCTTTAATTTCAACGCACCTTCCATGGCTATCGGGAACATCGTGCCTCGGCCTAGAAATAGCGCATGGTGTTTGTCGACAAACTTCTCGGCGACGAGGCTTATTTCCTCATCAAGGCTTAGCACTTCGTCAATGATACCCGGCAAGCTATGAAGTGCAGCGACAATCTCACGCTCTTTCTCAGCTGACATATTGTGGCGCCGCCCGAGCAACGTCGTGAGCATCAACAAATCTGTTAGTTGGGCTGTAAACGCCTTGGTGGATGCCACCCCTACTTCCATGCCTGCCTTAATCATCAACGCCAAATCCGACTCGCGCACCGCTGAGCTGGTAGGGACATTACAAATCGTTAGTGTCGCAAAATAACCCGCAGTCTTGGCGATGCGTAACGCAGCCAATGTGTCCGCGGTTTCGCCTGATTGAGTAATGGTAACGAATAGGTTGTTGGGGGTGACTGCCAATTTTCGATATCGAAACTCGCTGGCGATCTCAACGTGGCACGGTATACCAACAACATCTTCAATCCAATATCGGGCGACGGATGCTGCATAAAAGCTAGTACCACAGGCGACAATAGTGACGGCTTCTACTTGATCAAAAATCGACTTGGCGTCTAAACCAAAGGCTTGCTCTAAGACTTGGGTCTTACCCAATCGCCCCTCGAGCGTGTTGTTTGTGACAGTAGGTTGCTCGAATATCTCTTTCTGCATGTGGTGGCGATAATTGCCCTTATCGACCTCATCATGGCCCATTTCCACTCGCACGGATGAGCGTATGACGGACTCATCATCAATGTTCCATATAGAAATGGCAGTACTTGTCAGTTCAACAAGGTCCCCTTCCTCTAGAAATATGAACCGATCTGTAACTGGCTTAAGCGCCATCACATCGGAGGCAATGAAATTTTCACCCAACCCTTTACCGACTACTAGGGGGCTACCTGAGCGAGCAGCAATGATGCGATCTGGTTCGTCTGCGCAAACTACGCCTATGGCGTAGGCGCCATCTAACCGCTTTACCGTCGTTCGAACGGCGTTCAGCAGCGTTTCACCTTGATTTAGGGAGTAGTCGATGAGGTGGGCGACGGTTTCCGAGTCTGTATCTGAGTCAAACGTATAGCCATTCGAGATGAGCTCCTCGCGTAGCACCTCGTAATTTTCAATGATTCCGTTGTGAACGATACTTACCCTTTGACCACTGACATGGGGGTGCGCATTCTTTACAGCGGGCACGCCATGGGTCGCCCATCGCGTGTGGGCAATGCCAACAATACCGGCAACGGGGTTCTGCTCTAGATCATCAACCAACGCTTGTACTTTGCCGACCTGCCGGCACCGCTGCAGGTTTGCTTGATTGTCGAGCACCGCAACGCCGGCAGAATCATAGCCTCGGTATTCGAGTCGCTTTAGGCCCTCTAATAAAATCGGCGTGACTTCTCGTTTTGCCACTGCGCCTACAATGCCGCACATACTTGTATTCCTTAAGTTACTCGGACGTCGTGCCGTCGCTTTTGTCTTTTACTTGCTGATCCGGACGTTTCCATCCAGGCAAATTTCTCTGTTTGCCACGTCCAACCGCTAAATCGTTCTCGCCAACATCACGGGTCACGGTTGATCCAGCCGCCAGAAAAGCCCAATCCTTAAGCTCAAGTGGCGCAACCATAGTGACGTTGGTGCCTACAAAAACGTGGTCGCCGGCCTTAGTCTCAAATTTGTTCACACCGTCATAATTTGCCGTAACAGCACCTGCACCCACATTGCAGTGAGCGCCGAGCGTGGCATCTCCAATATAAGCCAAGTGACCGGCCTTGGTGCCTGGTCCCAGGTGGGACTTCTTGGTCTCTACAAAATTTCCAATCTTCACGCCTTCCTCTAGCACCGTCTCTGGACGGATGCGCGCAAACGGTCCAACTGAACAGTTGGCCGCAATGGTTGCGCCGTCAATGGTCGAGTACGGGTGGACGATGGTACCCGGTCCGATGACAGAATCCTGGATGATCGCTCCAGCGCCAATTCGGCAACCAGGACCTATAGTTACCTTGCCTTCGAAAACAACATTCACATCCAAGTAGCTGTCTTCGCCAATGATTACCTGTCCGCGAATGTCGACTCGGCTAGGGTCTGCAACCGTAACGCCACCTAACATGATTTCTTCAACGCGAAGCCGTTGGTAGATGCGTTCAACTTCCGCTAGTTGCACTCGGTCATTAATGCCAATCACTTCATGCGGGCTCGCCTGAATGCTCTCCACGACCTGGCCCTCACCCACAGCCATGGCAATAACGTCAGTGAGATAGAGTTCGCCTTGGGCGTTGTCTGTATTCAGTTGTGCAAGCCAACGAATCAAGTCCGCAGCAGGCAATGCCATAATTCCGGAGTTAATCTCTGTAATGCCGCGCGTCGCGCTATCTGCATCCTTGTATTCAACTATGGCTTCAACCAAACCTTCTTCATCGCGAACAATTCTGCCTAATTCAGCCGGATCGTTGAAAACTGCGGTTACAAGCCCAACATGTCCTTGTTCAGCCACGGCTACTGCGCGCGCCAAGGTCGAGACTTCTACCAGTGGCACATCGCCGTATAACACCAGAACGATGCCGTCCACAGGTAGGTGGGCCATCGCCTCGCCCACTGCGTGTCCTGTACCTAACTGTTCTGCTTGTTGCACCCAGGTGATTTCGGTGCCTGCCATAGCATCTTGAACAGCTTGTCCTTGGTGACCAATAACGATGCAAGTTTGGCGCGGCGCCAATCTACTTGCCGT
>JBNMMV010000048.1:0-18225 GCA_051270205.1 Limisphaerales bacterium | reverse complement strand
CCGATGCGATACCATCTTCTAGCGCACCGAACCAAAATTTCAGTAGCGGTGCGTAGTCGGCCACGGCTATAAGCCCCAACACTCCATGTCGTTGGCAAACAGAACGTAGCCAGAATAGTTTTCTTCAATGTGCCGGCGCGTTTGGCTCTCTCGACCCTGGGTGCGATTCATACGGTGGCTCAATATCAGCATGCGCGCTTCGGCTTGTTGCGCTATGCGCCCGAGCTGTGAGGGCAGCACGTGGAGTTCGCGTTGGTTGCCGCGCGAGTTTTCTGGAATGGCGTGGCTCACCAGTAAAGCGTCGGCGTCTTTGGCAAAGCCGGCCATAACGTCTTTTAGATTATTAAAATCTCCCGAGATAACTACTGACACATCGCCAACGTCAATTCTCCAGGCAAGTGCTGGTACGGGGCCATGGTTCACCGGGATTGCGGCGATTGTTAGCTCTTCATTGCCAAACCGTGCCCATCGTTTTTTGCCTGTAGCGAGCACGTTGCGTGGGCGAATGCGGTAGCCGCCGCTGGACTTGGCTGTCAGAAAATCTTGGAGGTAGGGAAAGGCGCCATCGGGTCCAATTAGTCGGGTAATGAAAGACTCAGTGTCTGGGTAGTCTGGGTTGTTGCTATCGGGGCCAAGTACGATGAGTGGTTCAGTTCGTTCCGCAAAGTAAGACCCTTTGATGAAGGCTGGAAAGTCTACTGCGTGATCTGCGTGCAAATGCGTAAAAAGCACAGCATATAGGTCTTCGATTTTGGCCTCAGCTTTATCGAAAGCCACCGATGAACCTGGTCCAGTATCGATTAGGACTCGAGCTTTGTTGTCGTTCCAAATGAGGTAACTCGGACCACCTTGGCCGTCGTCTAATTCGGGACCACCAGATCCCAAAATTTGCACCCAGACGCCGGTATCTCCACAGAGTTGGTCAGCGAATAGCGAAGGTGATAAAAGTAGAGTGGCAAGAAATAGTAAAACACGCATGGGACGCTCCTAAATGTTGTTCGGTGTGAGCGGCCTGAAAACATGCCTGAAAACATTGTTGTTTAGCCACCGATTGTGCGATTCGAACTACAGTTTGTCTACTGTCTTCAGTAATTGTTCGACCTCTGCCTCGTCGGGCATGCGCCAATCTCCGCGAGGTGACAGACTCACGCTACCAACCTTGGGGCCTGGCGGAAGGGTAGTTCGTTTGAATTGTTGGGTAAAGAAACGACGAAAGAACTGGCTGAGCCAGTGCTTCACTTCGCTGGGTGGGTAACTTTCAGAAAAACTCAAACACGCCAAGTGGTAGATCTTTGCGGGTGTAGAGCCGTAGCGAAGAAAGTGGAACAAGAAGAAGTCGTGTAGCTCGTAGGGCCCGACAATTGCTTCGGTTTTTTGGCTAATTTCACCGTCTTTTGGAGGAATCAATTCTGGGGAGATCGGGGTTGCTAGTACGGTCTCAAGCACTGCAGCCAAATCTTGTGGGGCACGATGGCTTGCGTACCAGCGCACTAAATAGGCCATTAAGGTTTTAGGGATCGACGCGTTGACGTTGTAGCCCGCCATGTGATCGGCATTAAACGTGCACCAACCCAGCGCTAGCTCGCTCAAGTCTCCAGTACCAACAACGATGCCGTTGACCTTGTTGGCGAAGTTGAAGAGTATTTGGGTCCTTTCTCGGGCTTGGGCATTTTCGAAAACGACATCGTGAGCACCGGCATGTTCAAGGTCGGCCAGGTGTTGTTCAACCGCCGGTTCAATGTTGATTTCGGTGAGCGTGGCGCCTGTTGTATTGGCGAGCAAGCGAGCGCTGTTGAGCGTTCTCTGGGTGGTACCTGGGCCCGGTAAGGTAAGTGCCTGGAGGTTGGCCACGGGTAGGCCCAGTTCGGCCAAAGCATCCAAACAAACCAGGTAGGCCAGAGTTGAGTCCAAACCGCCAGAAAGACCGATGACGAGTTGCTCTGAGTGGGCGCTGCGCATGCGACGGGCAAGCCCCGTTTTCTGGATGAGCATGATTTCTTGAGCCCGTGCGGCGAACGCTTGTTCATCGCTAGGGACGAAGGGGTTGCGGCTATAACTACGCGACAAATGCGGCAACGGCATTGGCTCGCTTCGTGCCGGGACCGTTCTAAAAGGTCTGCCTCTTGGCGTACCTCGGAAGGTTGTATTCTGTAGTCGCTCGTGGCGAACAAGGTCCAAATCAATGTCAGCGACAAGTGTGTGCGCGGCCAAATTAAATCTCTCTGATTCGGCTAGGATTTGGCCATTTTCTGCGATTAGGCAATGACCGCCAAAGACAATATCCTTGGTCGACTCGCTGGAACCGGCGGCCGCGTAGATATAGCTGCACAGTCCGCGAGCGGAGGTCATCCTCACTAGATCGCGGCGATAGTCGGCTTTTGCTATTAGTTCGTTACTCGCTGAGAGATTGACCATGACCTCAGCACCCGCCAAGCAGGCCTGGGTATTGGGCGGTTCTGGCGCCCACAAGTCTTCGCAAATCTCGATGCCAATGAACGTTTCGCCTAACTTAAAAAGCTGGTCGCGACGAAGCTGAAAGTGTCCGAGCGCCGGGTGATTTAGGCTCTCATTGACTGCGCCACCATTTGCAAACCATCGCAGGTCGTAAAATTCCCCGTGATTGGGGTTGTGTGATTTTGGTACCAGTCCGAGCAATCCAGATGTATCGAACACGGCTGCACAGTTGAGCAATCTACCGTCTTGAGTTTGCCAAGGTGTACCGACGATTAAGAGCGGCAGGGGGTTCTCTGCTGCGAGCCGAGACATGGCGCTCAGTGTGTTTTTTAACAGTTCTTGGGAAAAGAATAGGTCTTCAGCGCTGTAGCCAGTAAGGCAGAGTTCGGGAAAGACAGCTAAGGAAACGCCTTCGGCGTGGAGGTTGTTGGCCAGCCGCAAGATCTCATCAGTATTCGCAGACGCATTGCCGATGTGTACTTGTGGGGAGACAGCAGCACACCGTAGGTAACCTAAATCGGTAAAGTTCATGCGATCAACAGTTCATCCCCGAGCTTGATGTGTCCGGGCTCGACGACTGATGCGTAAACGCCCAAATTGCCGCCGTTTTGCTGTACTAGCTGACGCATTATCTTGGGGTCTTTAGGTAAGTCGCTAAAGCCGTGAGTGGTCATGACACACCGTGGACAAACCATATCAAACCTAATGGTCGCAGAGCCGAGTTTGGCTGTTTTGCCAGCCCAAGCTTCTTCTGGGAATCCGCTTTCTTCCGTCTTCATAACGATGTTGGGACGGAACCGCCTGACATCAAAGGTGGATGTGTCGCTTGCCTGTTGCATGCTGTCGAGTGAGGCCTGACTCATAACGAGCAGGGGAAAGGCGTCGAAGTAAGTGCCCGGTGGAGACTCATAGGTCATGAGCTCGGCTGGAAAGGTGCTCAAATCGGGTAGAGGTTCGTCCTTTGTTCGGCCAAATACTTCTCTTAAGCCTTCCTCGGGGTCTTGGTCGGGATTGTTGGGCGTGCGTAAGTAGTGTTCAAGCGCCTCCTTGGGGAGCAGTGGCCACAAACTTAGTGGCGAACCTACTGCCTGGCTTAGCGCATCGTTAACGGCTTCGTCCGAGGTAAGAACAGTAGACCCATCTTGTAGTGTGATGGTGGCTTCAGGTGAACGCTGGGAGGTGCTCGGTTCTGTGTTCAGCGAAGCGCTAAGGTTCATGAGGGTGGCGAAACGCTTGCCGCCTTTGATGCCACCGCGCTCTTCATCGCGTACTGCCCAGCAGCGATCTCCAGGTAAGCCAAGGAGGTCGAGGCTTGTAGAATCCAGTGAGTGACCACCCATACTCTTGATGGGATAACGGTACAGGGAACTAATCTCGGTCGACATAAATTTCCTTTAATGGATAGCTGGGGGAGATCCGTCAATCTCCCGCGTGAGTTCGGATACTTTTTCCAGTATTCGCGACATTAGGGCATCTGCCGTGCCAGGCAGTTGCAGGCCAAGGGCAGTGCAAGAACTCAGATCTACCATGGTTGCGGTGAGACCGAGTTCGTCGCGGGCTCGATTAAAATCCTGCCTAATTCTATGAAAGTAACGTTGCTGAGTAGACAAGCCCTCTGCTTCAAGCTCGCAGATGAGCTGATCTAGTAAGGGGCCAATTTCGTTCCGTGCCATAGTCACGCTCTGCATGTGCCTTTCTCCTTAACTCAGCTTGCCCATTCTGCCAAAAATTAGTGGGTAGCGGCCAGTGGCTATTTCGTCACAGCTGCTTTTTTGTCACTTTGAAATCAGAAAACCGTGCAACAACCTTATGTGCCCCGGCTGCTAGCAGGACTGGTTCTGTGGAACTTCCGGTGAGAACACCGACGCAATGCATGTTGAGCTGCTTGCCTGAGTCCATATCGAGTTTGCCATCTCCAACCATGATGCTGTCGCTGGGCTCGCATCCCAGGCTAGTAAGGGCTTGCAGTAAGTGTCGCGGGTCCGGTTTTAGGTAGGTCACGTCATCGCGCGCAAAAACGCCATCCACGCAGGAAAGAATGTCTGGGAAGGTCTGCAGCACTGCTGCCCGACAATTTCGGGTGACGACCGCAGTGGCAATGCCATTGGCCCGTAGATAAAGCAGATAATCTCGCGCTTCGGGAAAGGGGTCTGTCCGCGCCGCGGCCTGCATTTCAATGTCTAGGATCAGTTGGTGAGCCTGATCGTAGTAGGATTGGGCATTCTCTTGGCGTTGGTTTTGGTTTTTGGCCGCGTTGTTTTTTAACCATGCGGACGCGACATCAATCACTTCCACGATATAGCGCTGTGCATACACTTCGGTAGGTACGCCTGTGTTCTTGGTCAACGCCAGAACTTGGCGCCGCATGTCTGGCAAATCAAGATTGGGTGCGAGGGTTCCGTCGAAATCGAACAAGACCGCAGACTTTTGTGTGATATTCAAGGTTATCTGTGCTTCCATCGCGCTTCACGAGTTTGCGCGATGTGCTTTCTAAATCGGCGAAGTAGCGTCATGCCTGTGAGGATAAACCCAATTGCTGCGAGCCCTAAGTATACCCAGCGCGTGGCTGGCAAGGCGTGAGTTATTAGCAGTTGAGCCACGGCCCAAAGTGAAACTGTAAGATAGATGGCGAAGGTTGCCTGTGTGGCGATGTAAGCGCCGGCCACGAATGCAGCACCGACCAATGCTGATAGCCACAGCGGATTGTTCGGCTGCCACAGTAATACAGCGCCGAGTAGGCACAAGCCGCCGAGGCTAAGGCGAATGTGGCGCGGCATTAGGAGATTGTGTTGAAACACTAGGACACCGTGTCGATGACGCCACCATCAATACGGTAGTTCTGTCCATGAATCGCGTCTGCCAGCGGACTGCAGAGGTAAGCGACAAGGCTGGCCACTTCTTCGCGGCGAGCAATGCGCTTGATCGGGATGTCCTTGGCGACAAACGGTTCGATTTCCTCCCAAGTCTCGCCCCATCCTTCGCGCATACCCTTTCTTAGGTAACTTTGTTCAACCTCAGGCGTGAGGATGAGGCCGGGAGAAACCAGATTCACCCTGACCCCGGTTGCCGCGATCTCTTTCGCTAAGCTGACGGTCATGGTGGCAAGCGCGCCTTTGGCGGTGTAGTAAGCGGGCATGCGGGAATTCGGTCTGGTTGAGCCAACGGTGCCGAGGTTGATGATGCGCCCCCATCCCTGATCAACCATGGTGGGCAGTAGCCCTTGGCATAGCCGCTGTACGCTTAAGACGTTCTTCTGAAAACTGGTGATCCAGTCATCTGATTCGCTTGCCGTCCAACTACCCGCCTCAGCGACGCCGTAGTTGTTAACAAGTATATCAACCGAGAACGCCTGGCAGGCGTCAAGCAACTCTGCTGAACCTGCCTCTGTGACGATGTTTCCCGTAACAGGGATGCCACCACCCAGTTGCGCGACGGCCTCTTCTGCTTGGCCTGGCTCAAGGCCGTGGACTAAAACATTTGCCCCTTCGTTCATTAAGGTCTGAGCAATGATTTGCCCTGTTCCACGATAGCTGCCGGTCACCAGCGCGGTACGATTTTCGATGCCCAGGTTCATGTATGACGCCTTCTTAGTTGACTAATCTTACTGGTAATTCTCCACCCTAACAGGTGGGGAGGATATACTCACCGCATGGAAGTTTGGTCCTGGTTGTTATTTCTGGCAACTGTCTTAGTTGGCAGTTACATACAAGCTGTAGCGGGTTTCGCTATGGCCATGATCATTGTTGCAGTAGTAGGTGGGCTGCGGTTGTTGGATGTGCCCACTTTGGGCGCGGTTGTGGGCTTAATGACCCTTCTAAACGTGACTATCGCGCTGCGTGGCCATGCCCACGAAATTCATCGTCGAATCTTTTTCTGGTTAGGGGTAGGTCAGGCTCCAGCAATTTTTCTGGGCTTCTACTTGATGGTATGGATGGACGGTTCGACGCGTTGGGCATTGGAACTTTGTTTGGGCATTTTTATCACTGCGGGTGGTTTGTCTATGTTTCTGCGGGCTCATCCATGGACCCAGCCCTCGAGCCCTTTTGTAACTGGGGTCGTTGGATTTGTAGGTGGCACCATGGGTGGTATGTTTTCGGCAAGCGGTCCGGTGCTAGGCTGGTTTGCATATAATCAGCCGTTGCCCGTGGCCGTCATTCGAGCGACCTTGTTGGCTTCGTTCATGCTAACTGCAGGGACTCGAACTCTGGTTGTCGCGTTTAATGGCGGAATCACCGAACAGGTCCTTACCTATGCCGCGATTGGCCTGCCCGTGGTTGTTCTAGGCACTTGGTGTGGGCGAATGTTCGCCCCGCCGGTAAGCGAGATGGCAATCAAACGCGGCGCCTATTTGCTGCTCCTTACCATGGGAGTTTGGATCTTTGTGAGAGTTTTTCTTAGCACATAATTTGACTTGTGTTATCTCACGAAATCGATACTGTGCCTGCATGTCTGAATTCGACAGTATTCGGCCTTATTGTGATGCAGAAGTATCTGAAGTACTCAGCCGCATCATAGGCCACCCTGACCTACCTTCTGCCGCGGCTAAATTTGTTATGCCCGATGCGTTAGCGCAGACGGTTTTTGGTGCTTGGGCGACACGCCTGTTTTTACGCAACAAGACGCGCAACATCACCAGCGTTGCTGAATGTCAGCAGGTTATTGCCGAGTATTTTGAAAAGCTCATAACAGACACCTCGTTTGGGGTGACAGTCACTGGCTTGGAACAGCTTAATCGTGACCAGTGTTATCTTTTCACCTCAAACCATCGTGACATTGTGTTGGATTCAGGCCTGCTTAATTACTACATTCATCAAGCAGGCCACGAAACGTGTCGCATGGCGGTGGGTGATAATTTGCTCGAACACGATCTCGCTGCTGATCTGATGAAACTCAATAAGAGCTTTGTGGTCCATCGCGGGGCGCGAGGCACGCGTGAAGGTTATCGAATTTTGACGCGGACCAGTAAGTACATACGTCACTCGCTAGCGGATGGTGTCAGCGTTTGGATCGCGCAAAAAGAAGGTCGAGCCAAAGATGGTTGGGATCGCACAGATCCTGCATTGTTGAAAATGTTGTCGCTCGGTTATCGTGACTCAGCAGAACCTTTGAACACCATGGTTGAAGACAGTCAGATCGTACCGGTTTCTATTTCTTATGAATTGGATCCTTGCGCAAGCGCAAAAGCGCTTGAGCTGTATAGCACGGCTGTCGACGGCAGTTATGCTAAAAGTGCCGAAGAAGATGTACAGAGCATTATTACCGGTCTGATTGGTAAGAAGGGCCGTATCCACCTGAATCTCGGCGATCCTATTCGAGGCGATTTCGAGTCTCCCCAAGCGTTAGCAGAAACCATCGACGAAGGCATTTTGGGCGGCATGTGTGTCTTTCCGACCCATGTTGAAGCTGCCCGCCTTAGTGGCGAAGAAGTGGCTGATTCCACAGTGTCAGTGTTGCCTGAGAGCCTTGAGATTTTTGGCCAAGAGTTAGGCCGTCTTGAGTCGGATGTGCAGCCCTATTACCTGCTGCAATATGCAAATTTGATTCGTAACCGCCGAGATCTACATATACGTTAAAATTGGTTCGTCGAGCTTTGCCTGTTGTTCACGCAACCCCAATAAATGATCCGACCAAAACCTGGAGGAGTCAAACGTTGGGAAGGCCATTGGGAAGGCGGGGTCATCCCACCGACGTCCGATCCATGCGGCGTGGTGGATCATGCGCAAGGTGCGGAGCGGTTCGATGAGATTCAAGGTGTTGGTGTTGAAGTCGTGAAATTCCTGGTAGGCGTCTAGAATAATACTCAGTTGGTAGGTTTGGTCTTCTCTCTCGCCACTTAATAGCATCCAGATATCTTGTATCGGCGGCCCCATGACGCAATCGTCAAAGTCGACAAAGTGCGGCGTGTCATCGCGCCAGAGTACATTGCCCATATGACAATCGCCGTGTATGCGTTGACCTGCCAAATTTTCGAACAGTGGGTTGATGCGTGTTAGTAAGTCTTGCGTAGTGGTTTCGTAAGCTTGGCGTACATCTGGAGAGATGAAATCATTGGCTAACAAAAATTCCCGCGCATCCCATCCCATCAGTTTTACGCTCAAGGATCTGCGGTGTTCGAAAGGTCGGGTTGCGCCGAACGCGTGCATGCGGGCTAGGGTGCGTGCCAATACTTCCAAGTCGTCTTCGTTTTCCAGATTTGGCGGGTGTCCGCCTTGTCGAGGAAATAGTGCGAAACGGTAACCTTCGTGGCTGAATAAGGTTTGGCCGTTGATGTCTAGCGGCGTAACAACCGAGATTTCTGCTTCTTGTAGTTGTAGCGCAAAGGCGTGCTCTTCAAGAATCGCCGCATCACTCCAACGATCTGGCCGATAAAACTTTGCGACCAAAAAGGAGCCATCTTCCATTTCAATTTGGTAGACCCGGTTTTCGTAGCTGTTGAGTGCTAGCAGGCCCCCGGTTGGATCCCAATCTAAGGATTCTACAGCGCTAAGAATTAAATCTGGACTCAATCGGTCATAGGGTGTGGACATTCCCCACTGTATCAACCGCGCGAGTTGCACACCAGACATCAACACGAGTGACGCCGCTCTCGTACAACGCATTAGCCATAGCCTTGACCGTGGCGCCCGTTGTGAGCACGTCGTCAACCAGGGCAACGTGTCGATGGGTGATGGGTTTCGTCACGCGAAACACATTAACGCCTAAGCTCAGGCGCTCTTGACGGGACATTTTGCGTTGGGGTGGCGTCTGTTTTTTTGTGATTGGCGCAATGAGGTCGATATCGAGTGCTTTTGCCAGCGTCTGGGCCAACAACGCCGATTGGTTATATCCTCGTCGTAGCAAGCTCAGATAGGAAAGTGGTGTTGCTACAAGTGCGCTAGGTTTCGGTGTTTCACCATAGGTAAGGTCGATTTGTTTGGCCATGCATGCGGCTAAAGTTTTGGCCTCGCGGTAACCTTTGTGGAACTTGAGTTGGGCAATTAGGTATTGCGCTTCTGTTTCATGACGCAGCGGCACCACCGCCAAACCTCGCACCAATGGCTGGGTGAGGCAACTGCCACAAATTCCTTGATCGCCAAGGGGAAGTGCGCAGTGTCTACAGCTAGCGGTTAACCATGGTAGGTCTGCCCAGCAGTAGGAACACGTTAAGCTGGCATTGCGGGCTCGAACAGTTGTGCCACACAAGACGCACAGATCTGGAAAGAGGATGTCGGTTAGTTTGCCCATCCTAGTTAGGTTGTGTGATGGAGATCACAAATTCTGTAAGCCTCCTGCACTTAGTCATGCAAGTCGCTGATGAAATGATCGGATTCCTACTCAACGTGGTCTAACTCGTATTCCTTGTTGTCTGATAAAAAGAGATTGGCCAATTTCACAGCGTAGGCAGATCAGGTAAGATACCCGGCGGAATTAAGTCAGTTAACGTAGAGCATAGTTTGGAATATCAAGCCCCCGAAAGAGACGCACATTTTTTGTTATTCGACCTGTTTCGGGTTCAGGAGTTGTGGGCAGACATCCCAGCTTTTGCCGATTTCTCTGAAGATCTGGTTGCTGCGGTGGTTGCCGAAGGTGCTCGGTTAACGGCAGAAGTAGTGGCGCCAAGCAATCAACTCGGTGACGCCGAAGGCTGCACATGGATTGACGGCGAAGTAACAACACCCCAGGCCTTTAAAAAACCGTTTCAAGAAATGTCCTCAGGTGGATGGTTTGGGCTTGCCGGAAATCCAGCCTATGGTGGCCAGGGCATGCCCAAGGCGTTGGCGTGCGTCGTTGAAGAGATGTTGTGGGCTGCTAATTCTAGTCTCTATTTGTACGGTACTTTGTCTGTTGGCAGTGCCTTGTGCATCGATACACATGGTACAGAAGAACAAAAACAAACGTATCTACCGAAGATTTATAGCGGTGAGTGGACGGGAGCCATGGCGCTGACTGAATCTCACGCAGGTACAGACTTGGGCCTTATGCGCAGCAAGGCTGAGCCCCAAGCGAATGGCTCCTATCTCATCAGCGGCACAAAGATATTTATCACCGCTGGTGAACACGATTTAACAGACAACATCATCCACCTTGTGTTGGCCAAATTGCCAGATGCGCCCAGTGGTACAAAAGGGATTTCATTGTTTATCGTGCCTAAGTTTATGGTTAACGATGATGGGTCATTGGGGGAACGTAACAGTTGGGCCAGTGGCTCCATCGAACACAAGATGGGTATTAGAGGCAGTGCGACCAACGTAATTAACTACGATGGTGCCGTTGGGTTCTTGCTCGGCCAGGAGAATCAGGGTCTTGCGGCCATGTTCACTATGATGAACTACGAGCGCTTGTCGGTCGGGTTGCAAGGTTTAGGCAGTGGCGAACTTGCCTATCAACAGGCAGCCAGTTATGCCCGCGACCGCCTTCAAGGACGCGCGCCAACCGGCGCCCAAAATGTTGATGGTCCTGCAGACTCGCTTTTAGTGCATCCCGATGTGCGACGTATGTTGCTCACCCAGCGAGCCTACAACGAAGGTGGGCGAGCATTTGCAATGTTTGTTGGCCTTCAACTAGATCTCGCTAAGTACAACGGCGATGCAGAAGCGCAAAAACTGTCTGAACTACTGACGCCAGTCGCCAAAGCCTATCTTAGTGACAAAGGTTTTGAAGGGGCTGTTATGGCCCAGCAAGTGTTCGGTGGCCACGGCTACATTGCCGAATGGGGCGTTGAGCAAGTCGTTCGTGACGCGCGCATCGCACAGATTTATGAAGGTACCAATGGCCTGCAGTCTATGGATTTGGTTGCCCGCAAAGTGATGAAAGATGGTGGTATCACGGTACGAAAATTTGTCGACAGCATGGCAGAAGCGGATGTACCAGAATCCTATCAAAGTGATTTCAATGAAGCGTTAGATCGCTTGTTGCGGGTTACGGACTCAATTGTTGCCCGCACCCAGGAAGACCCCAATTTACCGGGGTCGGTGGCTACCGACTATATGGAGCTCATTGGATTGACCAGCTACGCCTGGTTGTGGGGCAAGATGGCACGCCTTGTAGGTGACGACGAATTTGGTCTGGCCAAAAAAGCCACTGCAGATTTCTTTTATAAACGCCTTTTGCCTAAAACTGTAGGCATTGAAGTTGGTATTGCTGCGGACTCAAGCGCTGTTATGCAATTCTCCGACGATCAGTTCTAACTTTCTGACTGCTCTCATCCGCAGGCCAGTCTTTAAGTTCGCACAGGTTTCCCTGACAAGCCAGGCAGTGCTCAAACGTGCTTTGGCGGCGCTCCTGTAACTTAGCGCTGTCGGGCCTACTCTGGCACCCCCCCTAAAAGTTCTGGGTAGTCAGCTTCGATGTAAGGCCTCAGCTCAGCGAGGGACTCGTGTAGCGCGGTTACAGCCGTCGCCACGTCTTCATCTGTCATCGCCGTACTCGTGCAATACATCAATCGTGTCGCAGACATAACACCATGACGAATCATTGTTAGATGGAGAAGATTCGTCAGCTGCCCGGCGGCGGCCATGCCTGTGAAGGCATCTCGTGAATCATGGATATCGGCAGCGGAAAAGTGCAGGTTGGTCAACGAGCCTGAACCCAGTGCCTGGGCATTCAGACCCGCCTGTGCAAAGGCTTGATTAAACCCCTCTCGCAGCCTCACACCCAGCCCGTTAACGCGCTCAGCTTCCTCCGCCGTATAGGCAGTCATTGCGGCTCTTCCTGCAGCCATTGTGAGCGCATTGCCACTAAACGTACTGGCATGCATTACTGGGTTTTTTTGATCGGGGCTGAAGAGCTGCATGAGAGATTTGGTGCCGCCTACCCCGCCGACGGGGAGACCACCACCAATGATTTTACCCATGCAAGTCAGGTCAGGCATCACACCATAATTTTTCTGCGCACCGCCTTCACTCAAGCGCAGGGTAATTACTTCGTCGAAGATAAGCACAATGCCGTGACGTCTGGTTGCCTCGCGCAGAGTGGCGAGAAATTCCTTAGTGGCAGGGATCATGCCCATAGAGCCGAGTACGGGTTCAACAATCACTGCGGCTAACTCACTTGCGTGGGCATCGATTAGAGCATTCGCCAGAGCAGGTTCGTTGTATGGACAGACTACGGTATCGCCAAGAACGCTGTCGGGAAAACTCTTGTCTACGGCGGTTGCAGTAGGGGCTTCGAGCTCACCGCGCCGTCCTGGGAAAGGCACGAGGCTGACTTCTGCAAGTTCATAACTGCCGTGGTAACCCCCTTCCATTTTCATAACTTTTTGTCGACCTGTGGCTGCCCGCGCACAGCGAATGGCCATCAGTGTGCCTTCAGTACCTGAGCTGGTGAACCGAAGCTGTTCAATGGAAGGCACTCGGTCAACAATAAGTTCGGCGAGTTCGATTTGATCGGCACTGGGTGCAGCATAGGCAGATCCCTTCGCGACCTGATTTTGGACAGCCGCGACAATGTCGGGTTGCGCGTGCCCATGGATTAATGAGGTGAAGTTATTCATGAAGTCGAGAACGTCGTTGCCATCGATATCGCGCATGTGGCACCCCGAAGCCTCCGCCATAACCAGAGGGTAGGGTCCGTAGTGGGCGCTTGAGCGTGTATCCCCACCCGGAAATACGGCGCGGGCTCGTTCACCGAGAGCAGCCGAGGAAGGTGAAATCTCACGATATTGAGTAATGAGGGGATGTTCTGACACTGACCTACTCCGAGGAGATGTTCTGTATTCGTGATTGTAACGCATCAGAGAACGGCTGGATCACCCCGCGATCCGGCTGAAGTGTCCCTCGCTCTTTAGCAATGCTAGGCCGCTGGTTGCTTGCAAGGGTGCTCGGATACCGAGCTGTCACACGCGTAAGTTTTACTCAGGATATTGGACCAAGCGGCGATGGCGCCTTGGTCAATATCTAAATCCTCGTCTTCAGCAGGTGGTTTGTCGATGCGCCAGAACCGAGAGACGGTGTAGAACGATGAATTGCCTCTTATAGATTTGATCATCGTTACGATGGGCTTGCCGGTACGGGTGTTCTCGTAGCAAATGAGTAATTTCACCACTGTTTGGTAACCGTTTTCATAGCCCGCGAAAATTGGTTCACTTTTGAAGCCTTCACACAATTCTGCTTGGTCTCGCGCCAGTCCTTCTAGCACTACCAGCGGATCAGGGAGGTCATCACCTTGCATCGCCTCGATGGTTAGTTTTTCTGTCCATTTGGTGGTTGTGTCAGGCGGCACGTACTCTGCGATGTGCAGGCTAGCGAGCTTGCTGTCGCGGATTTTCGCCCAGCCCGCGGGTATCTCGGTCATAAGGCGTTCGTTGCTTAGAATCCCTTTTGCAATGTTAATGGCATTCTTAACCGCCTCTTTTTTAACGGGTGGACTGTTCCCCCTGGGTTCAGTGGCCGCGGAACAGCTATAAAGAAGAACGGTTATAGCTAACAAGGTGAATCTAATAAACATGCGTCACCACAGAGTCGACGAACGATTGAGCTCCGCCCGGAGTAAAACCCGTGCAGTAGGTGTGTTTTGGGCCTGAAAAGGCAGCATCGCACTCAAGCCTTTTAGGTGTGAACTGCACGCTATGCCCGCGCTGCTCGTGAACAAACCAGCCAGGATTTTCGAGCCACGCAACGGCTGCTGAGTCCCACGGATGGAACCCAGTATCTTGAGGGAATGTATCGGTCCAATACTTAAGCCACGCCAGTGAGTTGTTGTAGAAATAGTCGGCGGTGGATGTGCCACGTTCTGCGATGGTGTCTAGATCGTCTTTGGTAACGCACACTTGGCTGGTAAGTTCGAAGCCCATGAGCACCATAGGTATGCCTGCCTGCATGAGTAGCTCGACCGCACGAACGTCGTTTTCGAAGTTGAAATCGCCGACAGGACCGGCTTCTCCTATAAAGAAATCAGCGCCTTGGCTACGACCTGCAACGATGACAAGTTCTTCTATGTTCGCGATGCAGTTCGGGTGGTGTTGTACTAGCAATGCCATGTTCGTGAGTGGGCCTATGGCGGCTATAGTAAGCCGTTGGCTTTGTAGCTGTTCTGCTAAGAATTCGACTGCAGGATTGGTTGAGTCTCCCATTTTCTCGAGAGAGCCTTCGGCGCCACGGTGCACTGGAATTTCCATTTTTTTCAGCTTAACCAGTTCGGACGCCACTCGATGCACTTCCTCAATGGGTCCGTTTCCATATACGCAGGTCACCCCTAACAAGTCGAGCCGATTGCTGTTGAATGCCTCGACCATAGCAAAACCGTCGTCGATGTCTCGAGGTCGCCCTTCGTGCCAGACGCCCAGGGCCACGTCTGTATCAATAATCAGTTTTCTCATGCCTGCCTTCAATTCGATTGCAAAACCCAATGCTGCGCGAGTTTTAACCATTCCACTTTTTGCTCGTCTGTCGCCTTTAGCGGCAGCTGGGCAACGCCTAAAATCCTGCGAATAATCTCGATACCCGCAAATTGCCAAGCGAGTTCAGGATGATAGTCGTGTGGAGGTGAGTAGAGTGTAAGCTGCTCGGCGATGTCGTTTTGTGACAAACCAGCCATAACCAGGTGTGCCAGATAGACACCAACGTCGAATTCGCCAGGGCCAACAAAGGTAAATTCCGGGTCGATAATCATGACTTCTACTGTCGGATGCGCGAGCCAACTGCCTGGATAATAGTCGCCGTGTAAGAGGCAGTGGCTACTTATGCCTTCTGTTTTCCCCAGGTACATCTGTCCCAGCTGTTGGGCAGTGTCCACCAGCACTGGCGTTAGGAAAGATTGTCGAAAATTGTCCACGGCAGTGCCGAAGCTGAGACCGTTGTTGGTTTTAAAAGGCAGATTAAAAATATGCTCATGATTCAATTGGCGCATGCCAATGTTCTCAATGTGGTTTGATGTATCAATGGGTAAACGGTGTAGCTGGCTTAGCCAAGTCAACAGTGTCTGGTGGGGAATAGTTTGTTCGTCGCCTCTTTCGTACAGATAGCTGAAGTCGCGGCCTTCACCGACATCTTCGAAGCACAGCAGATGGTGTTCTTCGGCGTAGCCGATAAGCTCTGGCATTTGCTGACTGGGTGGTCGCTCCGCAACGGCCTGGTAAAATTGGTGCTCAGAAGCGATACGTTCAATCGGTGCTGGGATGTCTGGAAACTTGGCGACATAAGGCAATGACTGTTTAAATATAATCGTCGTGACGTCGCTGGAATCGGCGTTACGCACGGATGCACGCATGACCTTGTTCATATTACCTTCGCCAGCCTTGGTCAGGTTGGTAATGGTTGAGCCGTCAGGCAGCCAACCGCGTTGCTGCGCGAGTGTTGTGAGATCTTCGGGGTTTTCGATAAGCATGGGTTAGTGAATGGCAACTGGGTTAATCACGGCTTGCACTGCACCAACGAAACGCGGCTGACCCAACACGAATAGAAATTCAGTTACGCCATCCGCAGCGAGTGCGCGAGTGTCCATATTCTCCAAAATATAAACACCATTCTTTGCCAGTAGTTCTGGGTGCACTGGAAATGCTTGAGTGGCATCTTCGGCGGGTATCGCTTCAAGTGCCCAGTTGTCTGCACCGACAGCGACGACACCTAAGCCTGCGAGATACTTTGCTCCACCTAGACCGAGGCCAGGTTGTCCGGCCATGAATCGGGCAGGGTCTGAGTCCATGACATCGAGCCAGCCGGTGTGCAGCAATACGACATCACCCTTTTCGATCTTAAGATCAGCCGCCTTGGCTGCTCGATCGATTTCGTCTCGGTTGATTGCAGTCCCTTCAGGCAGAGGATTTTTACCGAGAAGCGCGGTCATGTCTAAGAGGATGCCACGGGTAACAATGGGGGGTAATTTGTCTGTGGAAAGCTTCGTCAAGCCTTTCGGCGTTACGAAGTCGCTGGCGTGATTACCATTGTAGTAGGTGTGATTAATTCCCATGTGGCCCAATCCGTCGATCTGGCTGCCGATGCCCATCCACAAATTCATCAAATCGTCGTTGCCAGTGGCTTTGTTGCTACCGAGTGGTGTGCCCGTACCGTCGTCGAGTTGTAAAATCGTCATAGAATACGATCGCGGTGGGTAGGCTGGTGATGCCGGCCCTGTCTCCACTCCCAGCGGATAAGTTTTACCGGTCTTAACCAACTGAACAGCCTTCAATACCTTGTCTGCACTGAGGTTGTTGATCGCCCCTAGTGTGTCTTCGGCGCCGTATTTTGACGGGTACCAATCTTCCGCCTGCACGGATGTTGTTGTGAAAAGTACAGCCGCCAGAATGGCCAGAATCTTTGTTTGCATGATGGGTCCCTAGGGTTAATTGTTAAGAGCTGAAATTAGTGACTGGTAGATGCCGCCAAATGCACCGTTACTCATGATCACTGCATGGCATTTCTTGTTCTGGGTCTTTGCGGCTCGGGCGGCCTGAAGAATTTCTTCAACCAAGTTTTTATGTTTGTCCATTACCCGAGCAGGAATAACACTGGCTTGAGCGACTTCGTTTAAATCCCATTTTATGTTTTCACCCCTGAACCAAATCACATTATCTGCGGCCGCGATGCAGTGCGAAAGGTCACCACGTAAGGTGCCTAACGACATGGTGTGAGTGCGTGGTTCGATAATGGCGAGGATTTCATCGCTGGCGATTGACTTGCGCAAGCCTTCTAATGTCGCGCGAATGGCGGTGGGGTGATGTGCGAAATCGTCATAAAGGACAAAGTGGTCGTCTTCGTAAATCACCTCAAGGCGACGTTTTACGCCGGAAAAATTCGACAGTGCGAGAATTCCTTCGCTTACCGGTACACCGACGTGGCGAGAGGCGGCAAGGGCGTTCAAAGCATTTTGTTGATTGTGTTTGCCGAGCAATTTCCATTCGAGGCGACCTTGGGATTCACCATCTAGGACAACATCGAAAGCGCTGCCATCAGAGCTGGGGTCGGCAGTCTGCCAGGTTCCCGCAGAATCTAGTTCAAGAGGCTTTTTCACTGGCGAATCGCCCACTCGAGCTAAGGGTGTCCAGCAGCCGCGGCTCAAAACGTCGTCCATGTGATCGTCATGGGAAGGTGCGATGACTAATCCGTTCGCAGGTACCGTCCTCATAAGATTGTGGAATTGCGTCTGAATAGCGTTCAAATCAGGGAAAATGTCGGCGTGATCGAATTCCAGATTGTTGAGAATCAACGTGCGTGGCCGATAGTGGACGAATTTTGACCGGCGATCGAAATAGCTGGTGTCATATTCATCGGCTTCGACCACAAAAAAGGGCGTCGTTCCGAGCGCTGCCGACTGCGGTAAATCTAAAGGCGCGCCGCCAATGAGATAGCCGGGGTCTAACCCTGCTTCTTTGAGAATCCACGCCACCATACTGGCAGTTGTGGTCTTACCGTGGGTGCCCGCAACTGCAATAACCCATCGATTGGTTAATACACAGTCGCCCAGCCACTGGGCGCCAGAGGTATAAGGCAAATTGTGATTCAAAATGTATTCGACCGCTTCATGCCCGCGTGGTAGCCCTGCATTGCCGATAACAATGGTCTCGGGCGCCGGGTCTAGCTGCTCTGGACTGAACCCTTCGTAGACCGTGATGTCGGCTTGCGCGAGTAAGTCACTCATAGGTGGGTACAGCGCTTGGTCACTGCCGCTAACAGAATATCCTAGTTGTTTTGCGAGCAGCGCTAGGCTCCCCATTAAGGTGCCGCCGATACCGACAAAGTAAATGTGTTTGTTGCTGGTCATATTATCCGTCATGTTATGCGTCTCTTCATGCACCTCTTATGCGCCTCTTATGCATCTCTTATGCACCTAGGGCCACCTGAGTAATTGCGAAGCTAA
>JBNMMV010000047.1:0-18360 GCA_051270205.1 Limisphaerales bacterium | reverse complement strand
AGCTGAATGGATAATCGAAGTCTTGTTACACAAAATGCTTGGTGCCCGCTATGTCGTGGTGGGCGACGATTTCCGCTTCGGGCGTGCTCGGGAAGGCAACTTTGCAATGATGCAAAGTGCCGGGGAACGCCTTGGTTTTGAAGTGGGCAGTATGTCGACCCTTCAGCAAGGAGACATGAGGATCTCAAGTACCCTTGTCAGGCAGGCGCTCGCCGAAGCTGACTTTGAGAAGGCCAATGCACTCCTTGGCCATGAATATTTCATCATGGGACGTGTTGTTTACGGTCGCCAATTAGGTCGTCAGCTAGGCGTGCCAACTGCCAATATTCGCCTCCAACGATATAAAGCAGCGCTTGAAGGTGTTTATTGTGTTTTGGTCGAGGGCATAGGTGGCGAGGTCCACCATGGCATCGCAAACATTGGAGTACGACCCACTCTCGAGGGCAAAGAGCCGTTGCTTGAAGTGCATGTATTTGACTACTGCGGAAATTTGTATGGTCAATTACTGACGGTGAAGTTCCAACTAAAGTTGCGCGATGAGCGGGCTTTTGAATCTATTGATGCGCTGAAAACTCAAATTGATGCTGATTTGATTACCGCACGTGCTTATTTTGCAGAACAATCATGATTAAGTGGCTCACTATTGCTGGAACCGCGTTAGTGCTGGATCAGCTTTCGAAGAGCTATATCGTAGCGAATTTCGCCCATGGTGAACGACTCAACGTACTGCCGTTTTTTTCCTGGGCAAGATTTCATAACGAAGGTGCGGCGTTTTCTTTTTTGGCTTCGGCTGGTCCCTGGAAGCATTGGTTTTTTGTATTGCTCGGCATTGGTTTTTCGATATACCTGATTTATGAACTTCGTAGATTGAAGCCCGAAGAACAACCGCTAGGATGGGTCTTTTCGTTAATCCTCGGTGGCGCACTTGGTAATGTCACTGACAGGCTTCTGCACGGTCACGTTATTGATTTCGTGTACTTTCATTATCAGGGTTACAGCTTTCCAGCCTTCAACGTGGCTGATTCTTCCTTGTTTTGCGGCGCGGTGCTTTGGATTTTCCTCATGATTCAAGACGCTCGACGCTCCAAAGAGTTGTCTAGTCATGAGTGAAATAATCGCCTCAAATGCACAAGTTATCGGCGAGTTATCGGAAGTGACGCTGCATTTTTCTTTGCTCCTAGAGAGTGGTGAAGAGATCGACTCGACTCGCAATGGTTCGCCCGCAACATTCACTGTGGGCGATGGTAATTTGCTGCCGGGCTTTGAGAGTGCTCTTCTAGGTAAGGCAGCTGGCTTCAGCGAGCAAATTGAGCTGCCTGCAGCAGAGGCGTTCGGTGAGCGGAATGAAAAAAACGTACAGCTAATCGATCGGGGGAAATTTACCCATGTCGATGAGCCGCTCGCGGTGGGGTTGATGGTTTCGTTCCAAGCGCCGGATGGAGAACTCCCCGGTGTTGTCCAAGATGTTTATGAGCGTACAGTGAAAGTCGATTTCAACCACCCGCTAAGTGGTCTGACCATAGTCTTCGACGTCGCCATCCTCAACGTCACGAATAGCCCCTGCTAAAATTGGCTTATTTTCGGAGAAAGGGCACCGCGGAGCGGCGAGGGATTGGCGCAATGTTTAACGCCAGATCAAATACCGAATCGTATAAAAACACCCCTAATCTATCTTTACAGGACAGACAACCAATTCGAATCATTTAACAAGCCAGCGGACGCCCACGTACATCTTCGTGGATACCGTCTGAGTTTTCGTCTTTGGAGAAATACAAGCGTCCGGCGGCATTAAGGACCATTTGTCTGGCCAGGTTGGGATCTTGATTGCTGGGGCAGAGAAGGAAATGTCCGTTCTGCCAGGCAGTAAAACCACTAGGCTTAAAACGCAAATAGCTGCGGCTTCGAAAGGAGCGCCAAAAAACTCGGCTTCTTAATTTGTTCTGCACGGCGATAAGCACTTCATCAACATCGGGTTGGTAGTTGTTGTTTTGGTCAATGAATGCGATGGCACCCTGGTGCCACTGATTACGCGCGAGGCAGGCTTCTTTAGTCCCCGGGCATAGAATCACCGACTGGTTAAAGCTAATGGCTGCATGACGAGCGGCTTGGATTAGAGCAGCGAACTGGTCTCGTTCGGTTTCTATGTACTTTTTACTGGTTAAATCGCTGTAGAGAGGCACAGCCATTGCGGTCAGGCTGCTGACGATGACCAGCGTTGTAAGGAGCTCGATAAGGCTGATGCCAGCGAGCTGCAGGATATTTTTCATTAGATGAGTCTATGCGACTCAAATAACCTGGCTGTGAGTGCTCGCTGAAACTGGGTTAAGCGTTATTCCAGTTCGAGCTTCTTTAATTTGTAGCGTAGGGCTCGAAAGGTAATGCCTAAAGCTTTAGCCGCTGCAGTTTTGTTCCATCGAGTGGCTTCAAGGGCCTCGGTGATGATTTTACGCTCGATTCGTTCAAGAAATTCTTCAAGATTTTGACCTTCAGGTAAGGCCGCAGGAAAATCTGCAGACTTTGACGAAGACTGAGTGACAGGGTGTGCGTGTTCGGCTGAACCAGCCGTGGGTGGGCCGGTCTCTTGCGCGATTAGACTAGCGAAGCGTTGAACAGTGCTCGCGCCGCGCAATTGCAAGTCTTCGGGTTGGATTTCATTGTTTTCGCAAAGGGTGAATGCGCGCTCTAAGATGTTCTCGAGCTCTCGCACATTACCTGGAAAATCGTATTCCTGAAGTGCCTGGGTTGCCTGGGCAGACAAGTTAGGGGTATCGCCGCCGTATTCATTGGCAAGACGAGTCAATGCGCGGTTGGCAAGTTCGGGTACATCCTGAGCGTGGTCTCTCAATGCCGGAATAGGAAGCTCTATGACGTTTAGGCGATAATAGAGGTCCTGTCGAAAGTTGCCCGTATCCACTTCGTCGCCAAGGCCCTTGTGGGTGGCAGATAAAATACGCACATCTGTTGTGTCTTCACGTTGAGCGCCTACGGGTCGAACTGCTTTTTCTTGAATAGCCCTCAATAGTTTGACTTGCATCGATAGTGGTAGATCCGCCACTTCGTCTAGAAAAAGGGTGCCGCCTGAGGCTGCCTGAAACAAACCCTCTTTGTCGCCTACGGCACCGGTGAAGGAGCCCTTTACATGACCAAAGAACTCGCTCTCCATGAGCTCAGAAGGAATCGCGCCACAGTTCACTGCAATGAATGGACTTTCACCGCGGGGGCCTAGAGCGTGAATCATGCGCGCAGCTACTTCCTTACCACTGCCTGATTCTCCTGCGATGTAAATTGGTGCTTGGCTGCGTGCAAGTTTAGAAATTTTGGCACGCAGTTCAACGATGGCGGTTGAGCTGCCAATCAGTTGCACACCCACTCGGTCTTCTGCTGTTGGTCCGGAGAGTTTTAGGGCTGATTCAACAAGACTTCTGAGTTGATCAAGGTCGATTGGTTTTTGAACGAAATCGAAAGCCCCGGCTTTTAATGCTGAAATGGCCGTGTCCATGGAGCCAAAAGCAGTGATCATGGCGACTGGCAGCTGTGCGTGGTGCTCATTGATATGGGCGATAATCTCTAGGCCATTGCCGTCGGGGAGTTGCATGTCAGTCAAGCAAAGATCGAAGGTTTGGTCGGTTAAGAATTGGAGCGCTTGAGAGAGGTTTTCTGCAGCCTCAGTATCGATGCCCATGCGTCCAAGGGTGATCTCGAGAAGCTCTCGGATATCTGGTTCGTCGTCTACAATAAGGGCACGTTTGCTTTTCATCAGCTAATCCTATCAGGATGCGCGAACAAAATTCTAAAGCAACTGCCACCTTGTTCGTGTTTTAAATAGCTCAGCTGCACTTGGTTGGCATCGCACATTTCCTTGCTGAGATACAGTCCCAATCCTGTTCCCCCGGGAGCGGTTGTCGAAAAGGGTTGGAAGAGATTTGCTATCTGGGATTCCTCAACGCCAGCCCCATAGTCAATGACATTTAGAAAAGGTCGATCTGAGCTCTCTTCAATGCCGCCTTCAAGCCTAACCTTTCGGTTGTTTCCTTGTGCCTCGGAATAACGTAAACCATTGTCGACGAGGTTGGTTAAAACCTGTATTAGGTGAGACGGGTCGATCCTAATCATGGTCTCGGGCGCTATGTCTGTCTCGATCTCTGCATCGACAAAGCTTTCATCAGCTTGGTTGGTAAATTTTACCAACGCCTGGTCTAAGTGCATCCGCTGTGGTTGGGGGTGACGGCGGCGTGACATTTCGAGGACGTTCTCGACTACGCCGTTCATTCGTTCACAGTGATTTGTAATGATGTCGGTGAGACGTTGATCAGCTTCGGTAAGATCGGTGCTCTCGTTGAGCAACTGGGCGGCATGGCTGATGGCGCCCAACGGGTTGCGGACTTCATGAGCGATACTTGCTGAAAGCTGGCCCAATTCAGCGAGTTTTAATTGCTGGGCTTGTTGTTGTACTTCGCTGGTGTCTTCAATAAATATCGTCACGTCACCATCCGACTGAGTGGAGCGAATGACTGAAAAATTGACGCGAATTTCGCTGGTATAAGGCAGAGCTCGGAAAGGCGCTGGGCGTAATGTTGTGTCATTGCGCCAGGCAGATAGACTTTCGGCAACAGTCTTTGGGAGTTGGACCAGTGGCGAGTTTACCTGGGCGCCCAATAACGAACGCGCCGATGCGTTGTGCATTCGAATGCGATCTTCGCCATCAACAACGATAATGCCGGTACGCATGCGTTGAATTATTTGTTGGTTTAGCTGGCTCAGGTCGGCAAGTTCCGCTTCTTGGGTTAGCGCCAGAATGTCGTTTTCGCGCACTCTTTTAGAAAAGCGTTGAATGGCCCATGCAGCGGTGAAGTAGAGGGTGCCGAAAACACCCGCTTGGAAGACATCGACTTCCCCTCTGATCGATAAACCTATGTAAAACTCCTCATAGAGAATACAAATGCTAGCGATTGCGGCGACGAACAACGCGGCCCTTCCCTCAACTAGAATCGCGCCCGCTGCAACAGCGATGAGAATTAGTGCACCGAGGCCGCTACTGATACCACCCGAGACATACATGAGGAAAGTCATCACAACAATATCTGCGATCACCACGTAGAGGGTGGCGCTGCTGCGTTGCAAAAGATCTCGGAAGGGGAGTCTAGTAGAGACAAGAATTGCGGCGGCGAAAGCAGCGTAGACGCTAATGGTCCAGAAAAACTGCATTTCGTTGAAAGACCCAAGCCGTGTACTCACCACGGTTTGAATTGATGTGGCGAGCAGAGCTATTGCGATGAAAAAGCGATAGCCGTGGTATATACCAAAAAGTCTGTAGTTAAGCTCAGTCTGGCGCCGCTCAATTTCGGCGATAATCTCCGTCTTAGCGGGATCAACCATTCGGTTGAGTGATTTCTATCGGCGGCGGAACGTCCGGTCTATCTATCAACCCAAAGGTCATGATGTTGGTCCAAGAACGGTCACGGTTGCGCACCAGTTTTGTCAGCACGAGGTCACCGTCTGCATTTAAGGCTTCATGTTGTGGGTAGTTTAGAGTCAGAACGCGCATCGCGTTATTCGCTTCGTTTACTAGACCTAACCGGTGATTCGCTTCGATTAGCACCAACAAGGCTTCGTCTAACACTATAGCGCCGGGGTAGTTTTCCAGGGCATAGCGTGCTCGATTTGCTGCCGCAACGTATGCACCTCGACGCATATAGTAGTCTGCAACATTGAGTTCTGCCCGCGCTAGGAGATTTCGAAGGTAGACCATGCGCTGCTTGGTGTCGGGCGCATAGTGGCTATTTGGGAAGCGGGCGAGAAGTTGTGCGAAATCTGCGTAAGCCGCGCGCGCGGGCCCCATATCTCGTTTGGACTCGTCCGTTTCGATAATTCGATCCATAATCCCTGAGTTTTTACGAAAAGATGCTAAGCCTTTGATATAAAAGGCATAGTCAATGTTCGAGTGATTAGGGTGAAGTCGAACAAAGCGCTCAGCTGCGGCCACAGCACTGTCGAGGTCGAAAGACATATAGCGCGCGTAGATCAGTTCAAGCTGGGCTTGCTCTGCATATCGACCGAACGGAAAGCGTGCTTCTAGGCGCTCTAAGGCACCGATAGCTTGTTGGTAATTACTGGTTCGCAGATAGCGCTGGGCATCTTTGTAGAGTTTCTGCTCGGTGGTTTCAACGTCCTCCGGCAGGCCCTCCATTTCCTTGTCGTTACCAATAAATGGAATCCAGCTGCACGCAGCAAGGGAGCTCGCTATCGCAAGGGTCAGTAGAACTCTAGAAAGTGAGAGTGATTTTTTCATAAACTAAATCGATTACCAGATTGAATGGCGCCGCGCTGTTATAACAGAGGGTCGCTATTTTTACTAAATTAGGTAGGGTTGCAACCACATGACGACTTTAACCCGACAATTAACTATACCGCCAGAGTGGGCCGGAACCCGGTTTGACAAAGTCGCGACCGAACTTCTGGACGAATTTTCCCGTGTCGAGATCACCCGTTGGATTCGAGAAGGCAGTCTGACTCTGGATGGCGACGCTAGTTTACCGAAAAATAAAGTAAAAGGTGGCGAATCTATTCTTCTGCAAGCCGAACGCACTGAGCGTGAGGCATGGCAAGAACCGCAAGCGCTAGAATTTGAAATTGTCGAAGAAAACGACGATTTTTTGGTCATCAACAAGCCGCCTGGTTTGGTTGTCCACCCTGGCGCAGGAAATCACTCAGGCACGCTTGTTAATGGTCTTTTGCACCATCGGCCATCACTGAGCAAACTTCCAAGAGCAGGCATTGTGCATCGTCTTGATAAAGACACCAGCGGTTTGATGGTGGTTGCCGCTAATCTCGCGACGCACCGCACCCTGGTAGAGACCGTAGCTGCGCGGACAATGCACCGACAATATTTTGCCTTATGCGAAGGTAGGATGATTGCAGGCCAAGACATAGAACTTGCGATCGGCCGCGACCCGCGTTCTCGCACCCGTCAGGCGGTGCTTCAAGAGGGCAAGTATGCATTCACCGAAGTTCGGGTCGAAGAGCGTTTCCGCATCCATACGTTAGTTCGAGCCAAACTCAGCACAGGGCGTACGCATCAAATTCGTGTCCATTTAAGTCATGTAGGGTTCCCGCTGGTTGGAGACAGCCGTTATGGTGCCCGCCGCAAACTACCCACAGGTGCTGATGAAGTGTTGAGGGAGCAACTGCGTGGTTTCCCAAGACAGGCGCTGCACGCTCAAGAGTTGGGGTTTCCACATCCGCGAGATCAGAGCTGGATGCAATATTCGGCCGCCATGCCGGCAGATATGTCAGATGTTATTAAAGCCCTTCGAGCCGATGTCGAGATTGATGGTTCGTGAAACGATCATAAGGTCTACTTGAAGGTACGACCCGCAAGCTGGATTCGTCCGCAAACGCCGCCGGGGGTTACCGCCTTGGTGACAAGCCGCCGCTACCCAACAGGCCAAAGTCATGGTGCGTTTGGGGATTTCAATTTGGCTGACCATGTAGGCGATAGCGCGGGCGCTGTGGCCGCGAATCGCATGGCACTCGATGAGCATGTTCCTGAGTCAACTATCCAATGGTTACGGCAGGTGCACGGCAAACGCTGTGTGAACATCGTTGCAGCAACAGAGCCAGCACCTGAAGCAGATGCAGCTATCACCGAGTGTGGTGGCGTTGGGTTAGCCATATTATCGGCAGACTGTGTGCCCGTTCTACTTTGGGACGTGCAAGCTCAAGAAGTGGCCGCGTGTCATGCTGGTTGGCAAGGTTTGGTCGCTGGTATAATCGCCGAGACGGTAAGCACGATGGTGACGCCTAACGATCGAATCCAAGCCTTTGTTGGACCCGCCATAGGTGTCGATTGTTATCAGGTAGGTGCCGAAGTGTGGCAGAACTTTGATCGGCCGCTATTTGACGCCTGTCTTTCTTCAGATGACGATCCAAATGGCGATAACACTAGATTACTTGATTTAGCATTGGTCGCTCGACGCCAGCTTGAGAGCGTTGGGGTCGAGGCGATTCAAATGTCTGGCTGCTGTACCTATCGACACCCAGACTTTTTCTCGCATCGCGCGCATACACACGCAGGCTTAAAGGCTCACTGCGGTAGGTTTGCCTCTCTGGTCTGGCTAGGGTAGCTCTTCTAGGTGAGGAAGAAGCGCTAGCTTCCGCAGTTGGCCGCGACGCCGCGTTGAGCTTGGGAAATTCGTTCGGAACGTTCGTCTTCTGGCAAGATAGATTGGCTGCCGTCATCACTCACAACCCTAACTCGTCCGACTGACGATAAATTATTCAATACGCGCGTTGCTCGGTCGCAATTATCGCTACGGATACGCGCTACTTGTTCGGTGCGTTGGGCTTCTGAGGCCTGCAAGTCAGTCAACATACGCTGTTGTTCAGCGGAAAGGTTTTCATCGGAAGCTGTTGCGGATGATTCTTTTTGAGATCGGGTGAATGCCGGCAGCGCATGGGCTGGAGTCGAGGAAGGGCGGACGGTGTTGTCAGACACCCGTCGTACTTTTTTGGGATCGACGTCCTTGGGCACACGCTCTGAATAATTTACAACCCCCCTGTTGTCCTCCCATGTGTAGGTGTCAGCAGCGGCGAGACTTGCACAAAAGGCACTGGTCAGTAACACCACAAGGGCTGTGGTACTGAGCTTGGTACTGAAGAACGCTAACTTGGTCATCCGAGACTCGATCGCGGTAAAAAGATGAATAAAAGCATACCATAGTGCCGGTAAGGGGCCGTCGCACTTGCTTGCCAATTTGTGTCCTATGCCTCACTTTTATTGACATAGCCGTCGGATATCACAAGAATACGCCGCTCGATTCTTTCTATGGCTTGGGAATCGTTAAGAAATCAAAGAGTTAGCTGTCGAAGTGGGTGATTCGGCTGAACAAACGAACTCTTACTACTAACGCTTGCCACTAACGCTTGGCACTAACTGGGGATGAGGTAATTAATATGGCCGACATGCTGTCGGGTGGCGACATGCTGATTCGTGCGTTACAGGACGAAGGTGTTGAAATCATCTTCGGCTATCCTGGTGGCACGGTGCTACATATTTATGATGCGATCTTTCGTCAGCAAAAAGTTGAACATATTTTAGTGCGTCATGAGCAGGCGGCGACGCACATGGCCGATGGATACGCACGGGCTACCGGACGCCCAGGTGTTGTCTTGGTCACCTCAGGTCCTGGCGCAACCAATGCCATAACAGGTATCGCGACAGCCTACATGGACAGCATTCCCATGGTCGTCATCTCCGGGCAAGTACCAAGTCACTTGGTAGGTACCGATGCCTTTCAAGAAACTGACATGTTGGGTGTATCGCGGCCAGTGGTGAAGCACAGCTTCACGGTCAAAAAGGCGCAAGACATCCCGCTAATAATTAAAAAGGCTTTTCATATAGCGACCACGGGTCGGCCAGGTCCGGTTGTCATCGACGTGCCTAAAGATACGACGGAGCCGACAGAATTTGCCCCTTACGAATACCCAAAAACGGTAAGCATACGTTCCTATAATCCAGCCCAAAAAGGCAACGGACGTCAGATCCGCAAGGCTGCAGCAGCGCTATTGGCTGCCCAAAATCCTGTTATTTACGCAGGTGGTGGCGTGGTACAAGCGGATGCCCACTTGGCACTACGGCAAATAGTTGCGAGTACTAACGTTCCCATCACCAATACCTTAATGGGACTCGGCGCCTACCCCGGCGCAGACGAAAAATGCATTGGCATGCTCGGCATGCATGGCACATATGAGTCCAACATGGTGATGCATGAAGCCGATCTGATCTTAGCGGTCGGCGCACGGTTTGATGATCGGGTGACCAACGACCCGAAAAAATTTAGCCCTGAAGCGAAGGTTATTCATATTGATGTTGATCCAGCCTCAATATCAAAAATCATCTCTGCGGACATTCCAATTGTCGGCGATGCCAAACTTGTACTTGAAGACATGGCTGAATTGGTAGATCAGTTGCTAGATGAGCAAACTGAGAAAACACGCTCGGAGCGAGACACTCGATTAGCAAGCTGGTGGCAAAAAATCGAAGACTGGCGTGCTCAGCATGGCCTCGACCACGATCTCGTCGCAGATCCAGACAAACCCATACTGCCGCAGCTTGCCATTCAGACGCTCTACAAAGTCACGGAAGGCAATGCCTATGTAACCTCTGATGTAGGCCAACATCAGATGTTCGCCGCACAGTATTATCACTTCCCCGAGCCCCGACGTTGGATAAACTCCGGCGGTTTAGGGACCATGGGTTTTGGACTACCTGCGGCAATGGGCGTGCAAATGGCATTTCCCAATGAGCGCGTCGCCTGTGTAACGGGTGAGGGTAGCTTCATGATGAATATGCAAGAATTGTCCACCTGCCTGCAGTACGGCTTGCCGATTAAAATCATCAATCTCAATAACCAAGCGTTAGGCATGATTAAGCAGTGGCAAGACATGCAATATGGTGGTCGCTACTCGCAGAGCACCTACAGCGATTCTCTGCCGGACTTCAAAACTCTGGTGGAAGCTTTCGGCCACGTTGGCATTAAGGTGACCAATGCGAGCGAATTAGAACCCGCAATGCAGGAAGCGTTTGGTGAGAAATTGAAGAACCGCTTGGTATTTGTCGATGTGTGGGTCGATCCAAATGAACACGTTTATCCGATGGCGATCAAGGGCGGATCAATGCGCGACATGGTTTTGGCCAGAACAGCGGCAATGGAGGCAGACGGGTGAGAAGAATTATAGCCGTTTTGTTAGAGAACGAGGCAGGCGCTTTGTCTAGAGTGGTTGGGCTTTTTAGCCAGCGTAACTTCAATATAGAGAGCTTGACTGTGGCACCCACTGAAGATCAAACTTTGTCTCGACTAACGCTGACGACCAGTGGCGATTTAGCGACAGTCGAGCAGATCACCAAGCACCTTAATAGGCTGGTAGAAGTTGTAAAAGTGATGGACCTAGGCGAGGCTGAGCACATAGAACGCGAGCTCATGCTCATTAAAATTCGAGCTCGTGACGAACAGCGACAAGAAATAAAGCGCACCGCTGATATTTTTCGTGGGCAGATTGTCGACGTTACTGTTGACACATACACAGTGCAATTAGTTGGTCCGAGCGCTAAGTTAGATGCCTTCATTAAATCGGTTGAAGGTATGACGTTGCTTGAAGTGGTCCGATCCGGTGTCTCAGGAATTGGGCGGGGCGACCGCGTGCTGGCGGTTTAGATAACTGCTTTTTAAATATTTATATAGAAGTTCAAAGGAAAAAACATGCAAGTTTATTACGACAAAGATGCTGACTTATCACTGATTCAAAAAATGAAAGTGGTCGTAGTCGGTTATGGCTCACAAGGACACGCACACGCAAACAATTTACGTGACTCAGGCGTCGGTGAGGTTGTCGTAGGATTGCGCGAAGGTTCTGGCTCTTGGGTCAAAGCTGTGAATGCTGGGTTTACCGTACAGGAAGTTCCTGAAGCGGTTAAAGATGCAGACTTGGTCATGGTCTTAGTGCCAGACGAGTTGCAACCGGCTCTTTATAAAGATGCCTTAGAGGGCAACATGAAAGAAGGTGCCACCATGGCATTTGCGCACGGGTTTAACGTGCATTTTGAATTGATCGTTCCTCGCGCCGATCTCGACGTCATCATGATCGCGCCGAAAGGTCCCGGTCACACCGTGCGTTCAACCTATGTAGAAGGTGGTGGTGTGCCGAGCTTAATCGCTGTTGCCCAAGATGCTACCGGACAAGCGAAGAATATTGCGCTTTCTTATGCATCGGCAAATGGCGGTGGTCGTGCTGGTGTTATTGAAACGAATTTCAAAGAAGAAACCGAAACAGATTTGTTCGGCGAGCAGGCAGTTCTCTGTGGTGGTGCAGCAGCGCTAGTACAAGCGGGCTTTGAAACCTTGGTAGAAGCCGGTTACGCGCCTGAAATGGCCTATTTCGAATGCCTGCATGAATTGAAACTGATCGTCGACCTGTTTTATGAAGGTGGGATCGCCAATATGTGGTATTCGGTATCCAACACCGCAGAGTACGGCGGCTTGACCCGTGGACCTCGAATTGTCACGGACGAAACCAAGCAGGAAATGAAGCGCATCCTTGAAGAAATTCAGACCGGTCGTTTTGCGAAAGAATTTGTTGCTGAAAACCAGGCTGGGAACCCTAGCATCAAGGCTATGCGTCGGATTTCACAGCGCCACCAAATCGAAGAGGTCGGTGAAAAGCTTCGTGGTATGATGCCATGGATTCAAGAAAACAGACTGGTTAACAAAGAAGTTAACTAGTCGCCAGAGTAAGGGGGTGCCAATGTCCGAGGACCCAATGACCGAAGACCCAAAATCCGAAGACCCAAAATCCGAAGACCCAAAATCCGAAGACAAAGAACCACGCCCAGCGGACGCTATCGGTGATGAAGATCCATCCGATAGCGCCAGCCCAGGCTGGATTAACGAAGGCGATGAAGACGATACGGCTGGACTAAGCCGTAGGGCAAAAATTCGTCGCCGTGGTATCTATTTACTTCCCAACCTAATTACCAGTGCTGCACTTTTTGCGGGTTTCTATGCCATTGTCGCTGGTATGAACGGCAACTTTATCTCGGCGGCTTTGGCTATGATTGTGGCTATGGCTTTGGACACGGCCGATGGTCGCGTCGCGCGTATGACCAATACAGAGAGCGCCTTCGGAGCTCAGTACGACAGCCTGTCAGATATGGTGGCATTTGGGGTGGCACCCGCACTTGTGGCGTTTTCATGGGGGTTGAACACGCTGGGCCAAGTTGGTTGGGTGGTGACCTTTATTTTTATGGCGTGTGCAGCGTTGAGGCTGGCACGATTTAATACTAAGAGCGAAGGCTCAAGTTTCACGGGGCTTGCTAGTCCTTCCGCAGCAGTCCTCATCGCGTGTTGCGTGTGGGTTTGGGTGGACTACGACATGGGTGCACCGAACATAATAAGTGCCGGTTTAATGGCTGTCATAACACTTTTAACCGCGCTGCTGATGGTCTCCAATTTCGAGTATTTCTCACCGAAATTACTTAATTTAAAAGGGCGAGTACCGTTTATTACATTGGTCTTTGTGGTGCTCGGACTGTCTCTGCTACTGCTCGATCCACCGCTGGTGTTGTTGTTTTTGTTTGTGACCTACGCTTTATCGGGTCCGGTGATGTTTCTATGGCGCAAACGGAACTCACAGACTCAATAGACGTCTGACTATAGTAAGTGTTACGTGGCGAGGTTTATCGATTCTTCGTCTACAAAATTGGAAGCGAGCTATGTTGATAAAAAAACCTCAAAAAATTCCCGGTTCAGAAATTACTTCAGAATCAATATTCCACGATCGGCGCCAATTCTTGGTTAAAGCCGGTATTGCCAGCGCCGGGGTTGGCTTGGGATTACAAACGGGTATTGCAAATGCTGGTCTGCAACCAAACGATGACCTGACACCCGAACGCATTGTAACGACCTACAACAACTTCTATGAGTTCGGTACCGGCAAGAGTGACCCACAGCAATACGCACATGAGTTGAGCACAGATCCGTGGACTGTGAACGTCTCTGGAGAAGCGGGTAAAACAGGTGAGTTCGGCATTGAAGAAGTGCTCGCGGGTATTGATGAGGTGGAATATACCTACAGGTTTAGATGCGTTGAAGCTTGGTCCATGGTGGTGCCCTGGATGGGTGTGCCTCTTAAAAGTGTACTAGAGCAATTTAAGCCAACCAACAATGCCAAGTATGTAGAATTCAAAACGCTCGTACGACCTTCGCAGATGCGCGGTCAAAGGGCTGTTTTCAATAGCATCGATTGGCCTTATGTCGAAGGGTTGCGTATGGATGAAGCCTACAATCCGTTGGCCATCATGGTGACCGGTGTGTACGGCAAATCACTACCGAATCAAAACGGCGCGCCTTGGCGACTAATGGTGCCTTGGAAATACGGATTTAAATCGGTCAAATCAATCGTCAGCATTCGCTTTACCAAGCGACAGCCACGCAATTCTTGGAATGTACTGGCACCTAACGAATATGGCTTTTACGCAAACGTGAATCCAAGTGTCTCTCACCCACGTTGGAGTCAAGCATCTGAGCGCCGCCTCCCGAGTAGCCTACTGAACCCCAACCGGAGACCGACTTTGCCTTTCAACGGCTACGCCGAAGAGGTTGGTGATCTTTACTCAGGTATGAACCTCGCCAAGAACTTCTAGATAGTGCGCCCGGTCACAGGGTTCAAAACCCTTCTTTGGGCAATATTGTCTGCGCCTCTCATTTGGCTCATTTATTTGATCATTCTTGAGCTGGATATGCCTGCAACGGTGCTGGGTGCTGATCCTGGTGAGGCAGTGGTCCATTATCTTGGCATATGGTCGTTACGGGGCTTGCTGCTGGCTTTCACGGTGTCGCCGGTGTATCGGCTCACGGGTTACTCGTACGTCGCTCGTTCCCGTCGTTTAGTAGGTCTATGGGCTTTTGCCTATGTGGTATGCCATCTGATCGCCTACCTATTCTTCTTCATCCAATTCGATTGGCAGTTGCTACTCAATGACTTCATAGAACGTGCCTATATCACTGCCGGTATGGTTGCGTGGTTCTGTCTATTCTGTATGGCCATAACCTCAACGCGTGGCTGGCAGCGACGCCTACGGCAGCGATGGCGTCAGTTACACAGTGTCATCTATTTGGCTGTCGCCGCCGCATTGGTCCACTTTTGGTGGTTCACACGTGACCAATATGGCGAAGTGTTAGTGTACTGCGCTTGGTTTTTAGTCGTTTTGTGTTTTCGCTATTTCTTTCGTCGAGCGCGAACAGCGTCGTGAAGCTGTCTTAGGACGTGTTCTGTGTCTTGCCAGCCAATGCAGGCATCCGTGACGCTCTGACCATATTTAAGCTCTGAAAGATCTGCAGGAATGCTCTGCTTACCTGCTTCGATGTTGCTTTCAATCATGACGCCAACGATGTTTGAGTCACCGCCGCTGACTTGTTCGCAAACGCTGTCGGAAACGAGTAGTTGTTTGTTGTGGTCCTTCTCGCTATTTGCATGACTCATATCGATCATGATACCGGCAGTTACATCCGCGCTTGCGAGTTTCTCTTGGGCCGCGGCGACACTCGTCGCGTCGTAGTTAGGCCCATTGGAGCCCCCGCGTAAAATTATGTGGCAGTCTTCGTTGCCTGCAGTTGAAAAAATTGCAGAATGACCTTGTTTGGTGACCGACAGAAAGATGTGGCTGTGAGCGGAAGATCGAATAGCATCAACCGCTATTTGGATATCTCCCTCTGTGCTGTTTTTGAATCCTATTGGACAAGAAATCCCTGACGCCAGCTGACGGTGTATCTGACTTTCCGTCGTTCTTGCGCCAATAGCGCCCCAACTGACGAGATCGCCAACGTATTGGGGTGTTATCGGATCAAGAAATTCTGTACCCGCGGTAAGACCGGTTTCGGTAATTGCCATTAACAGTTTACGGGCAATGTGTAGGCCTTGATTGATGTCGTAGCTGTTGTTTAAGTGCGGATCGTTAATCAAACCCTTCCAGCCGACGATAGTACGTGGCTTCTCGAAATATACCCGCATGACAATCAGCAGTTCCTCGTTCAGTTCCTGAGCCAGAGGCGCTAGTCTTGAGGCGTAGTCCAACGCTGCGTCTGGATCGTGAATTGAACACGGTCCAACGATGACGAGTAACCGATCGTCGGACTTGTGGATGACTTTGGCGATTTCCTGGCGCGTAGCAAATACCTTTGCCGACGCATCTGAAGTCATAGGAATGGCGTTCATGAGTGCTTCAGGTGCTGCTACTTCCTGCATGCCGGTGATTCGAACATCATCGGTGTGATATTGCATTTGTTGTCCGCTTGACGATTAAGAATGAGGTAGAATTTTACCCTATGGAGAGACTCGAAGAACTGACAAATTCACAACGCCAAATTTTGGCCCGCATGGGCGTGCAGTTGTACTACTCACGCAGGTCTGGTGGTGAGAACGCTGTGGCGGGATTAGAGGTGGCGGGATTAGAGGTGGCGGGATTAGAGGTGGCACACGCTGAGCCTTCTCCGGCAGTTGCTCCTTCTACAACAACTGGACCTGTTCCAACCCCGGCCCCAACACCTGAATCGGGGCTTGCGTCTACAAAAGAGACACCAACTTTCGCCGAAATACAGTTCGTCTGGATACGCGGCTCTGCTGGTATTTTGCTGGTCGAGCAACTTCATGACGATTTTAAACCGTTTGTACGCGATCTTATTGGCTTTCTCGATTGGCGCGCGGGTGCTGAACCTACGTCCATGCGCAACGGTCGGTTTCGGTGGCCGAAGTTAGATGGTGGCGGTGGATCTCCAGCGGGTTCTTTGCGTGCCTTCAAGGAAAAGTACGTTGGTAGTTCGAATCAGTGGTTGGTCACTACTCCGGAATTGGCCGCTCGGCTTGAAACTTTCTTATTGGTAGATCATGAAGGAGCTCTACACAAAATTGATGAACTTTCAGGGGCCCTCACGGCCGAAGCGAAGCGAAAAATGTGGTTCACACTAACAAGTTAGTTTTCAGGGAAATGTTGGCCGGGGATTTAGATGAGGTGTTGGCAACCGAATTTCTATCCTACGGTTATCCATGGTCTCGAGAGATCTTTCTAGATTGTCTAAGAACAGGCTACGACTGCAGAGTTTTAGAACGCCAGAACGAGCTACTAGGACACTCTGTAATGAGTGCGGCAGTTGGTGAAGGGCACTTGCTGAATATCTGCATTCGCCGCGATCTCCAGGGGCAGGGGCTTGGGCGTTTGTTCGTGCGTCAGGTGATCAAGCGCGCCAAATTGCTCGGAGCCGACGTGCTGTTCCTCGAAGTCCGTCCAAGTAACATTATCGCCGGTGCGCTGTACGAGAGCTTAGGCTTTGTCGAAGTAGGCCGACGCAATGATTACTATCCGGCCGACGATGGCCGCGAGGATGCACAGGTGTTGTCGCTGTCTTTGGATGGCTTGTAAGGTTTCGCGACTTAGATTTCCGTTTTTATGAATTCTTGGCGGATCGGCTACACCGCAGAAGCAGACAAGCCAGTGTGCAGTGCAACAGGCAGAAATCGGCCAAAGTCATTGGCTTCCGCAGGTCGCCTCTCAAACCTCGGTCAGCTATTGCCAGTATTTATATATCAGTGACCATGCACGCAAGACCTTGATAGGATTAAGGAATGCATAACGAACACAACAAGATAGAACCCGATCTATGCGGTCCCTTGTGTCCGTAAATACAGTGTTAGGCGGCCATTCAATATTCACTAGTCTGGAGCGATCATGGACCCTGAAATAATGTCGGTGATAGTAGACCTAAACGATCTGACCCAGGTACACGTGATGAATTACGTAACCGTATACTTCGGGCTTGTTATAGCCGCATATTTCGTAGCAGACAAACTCCCCACTTTTGTTGTCATATCGATCCTAGTCGTTTTCACACTCTTCACTATTCTTAATTTAAGTAGTATTGATAGCGCTATGGTTCGTGCAACGGATCTAAGAGAGCTATACGACGCCCAACTACCTGGGTCATGGAAACTAAGTGAAACAGATGGTGGCTGGCGGAGCATCGCGGGACAGATATCGTTCGCGTTAATGTACCTGTTCTCCTATGTGTCTGGAATCGGGTCCACGATTTTTAGAAAGATGAAAGGAGCACCCAATTGAACACCCAAGGTATTTCACTTTTCACGAATCAAACTGCGCCTATCTCCTGTACCCGCCTAACGTGCAGTTGGAGTGGACGCAGGATTTCCCAAAAGTAGACGTTCAATAACTAAAATCCCAACCACTACCAAGTATGGCAATAGCCCATACAGCCCGAGGGTCAACAATCCTGCCATTGCTTGGCTACTGGATATCGCTACCCAAATTATTGCCGGTAACCCCACTACAATTGGATATACGGCAAATATCCCATCAACACCTTCAATGTGGGACAACGATGGTGAAATAAACAGCGCTCCAACGACCGCTGTATAAGGCTCAAGACGCCATCTTCGAACACCGTAGATAAACGCTGCGATACACGCTATCCAAATACCTAGCAATGCCATTGTTACCTCCTCTAGGGCGGCCCTTGGGAGTCGCCCATGGGTTTCAATTTACAAAGATGGGCATAGCCGATCCGATTTTGCCAATATCGCCGCTATCATGTCAGCATCAACATCCTCAAAAATTTCCCCGACCGAGTAGTTGGTTCAGCACCCAGCCTCAAGCCACGTAGGCCTTCTTATACGTTTTGATTGTTCTGGCATATCTGAATTCCAAAATAGAATAGTGTAGCGACTACAGCAATTGCACCAACGACTTCGCCAACAGCGCCAACAGCGCCAACAGCGCCAACAGCACCCCAGTTCGTC
>JBNMMV010000046.1:0-18361 GCA_051270205.1 Limisphaerales bacterium | reverse complement strand
CACTCTCCAGCTTGGCACGCCCGTCGAGCGAAATATTGCCTACTCGGGCGTCTATTATGTAGGTGCCTACCTCGTCTGGTGCTACTCGTATTGAAATAGCCCCGGTAAGGTCGCCTTCTAAATTGCCTTCCAGGGTAAAGCCGGTGTCATCATCGACTACCTTCATATCAACAGCTACCGCATCACCCAAGCTTGCGCCTTCCACGAGGAGACTGCCCTTACCTAACCAACTGCCTTTACCAAGTATCAATTCGCCTCCAGGAGTGCATAGTTCAAAAGTCAAAGTTCAAAGTGTTGACGCTATGTGTACACCGTTTCCCATCGCCTGTACAACTCGGGCATCTTTATTACGTGCATTGTTAACATGGGTCGACACCGGCAGCGCCTCTAGGCTCATGGGTAGCCGTTGCGCGAATAAATATTCAAGCTCATCGGTCGTCACCGTTGTATCCAACCAAAGCTTAGCCTCATCTAGGCTGAGCATTACCGGTTGGCGATGGTGCACAAAGCGCATCGATTCATGGGCATCAGTGGTCAAGACCGTAAAGCTATAAAGCGCATCGCCACTCTCTCGGTTGCGCCACTTATCCCAAAGGCCTGCAAGCAACATGGCATTGTCGTCTTCGGCGTTAATGTAATACGGCACTTTTTGATTGTTCTCACGACACCATTCATAAAAACCAGATATGGGTACCACGCAGCGTCGCTTACGATAGGGCTCTTTGAACGCAGGGCTTTTTGCGGCGGTCTCAGATTTAGCGTTAAACATGCTGTATTTGGTAGAAAGTTCTTTCGCCCAAAACGGCGTTAACCACCAACGCATAGGCACCAGTTGTGGCTCACCGTCATCATTTAGCCGCAACACATGTACCAATTCGGTGGGTGCAAGGTTGAGATTATCAGGCCCCGGATGCGCCATGCCGACCCAATCCATTAGAAACTGGCTAAGCGGATCGGAGGTTACGTTAAACCGTCCACACACTTAAGTTTCCTCAGCGTGTTTGGCCACTTCCCAGCCTGCCTGGTCCAACGTGTCTTGTGCAAACGATGTCGGTATGGCTTCAAGTTGCGTCGCCATGGTGTCGTTCCATCGATTTAGAAAACCGAACAGAGAGATGACCCCCACAAGTTGTACTACCTGGCGCTGGGTAAAGTGGGCGCGCAACGCCTCGAATTGTTCGTCATTCGTATCATTCGGTACCTGCCCTGCAGCCAAGGCTATGCCAATCACTGCTTTCTCAGCATGGCTGAACAGCGCTGATGTTTCGTAGTTCAGCACGTCTAACAGCTTTTCCTTGTCAATGCCAAATTTGTGGGCATTGTGCGAGGTGTGCGCCTGACAGTATCGACAGCCCGCACTCAAGCTCACGCAATAGGCGGTGAGTTGCACAATGTCTGGCGACAATGCCTCACCGGCAGCCGGGTCTTCGGGTATTTGGTCCTGGTAGTTGGCAACAATTTGCTGCAGATCTGCGCCGAATACGGTACCGGCAAACATTGAAAATGCCATGGCCATTTGTGGCATATGGGCCATGGTGAGCATGCTGTTGGGGACAAACCCCATCATCGCTTCCGACGAAGCCATCACCCCTTCTAAGGCAGGGATGTCTTCTCGCTGCATTGGTTTTACGTGTGCCATTTCAGATTCTCTTGTTGTAGCTGGGTCCAATAGTAGTAGTTTGCGTTTTAACCTTCATTAAGCAATCCTTTCTACCCGGATCTCGTGGAAAGAACATGATGGCAAATTTAGGCGAATTTCGCGGCGAAGTGCGTGCATGGTTAGAGGAAAATTGTCCTCCCGGGGCCCGTGGCGAAGGTCAGGTACCTACCGGCAGCACCAAGATTAGAATTCACGACACAGATGTGGTCTTGTGGTTAGAGCGCATGGCAGAGAAAGGTTGGACCGTGCCCACTTGGCCAGAAGAATATGGCGGCGCAGGACTTTCAACGGCCCAATATATTGCGCTTATTGAAGAAATGAAGGCCATCGACGCCCGCCCACCACTGGGTGGTATGGGCGTCTCTATGATTGGTCCGACGCTGCTTGAATACGGCACTGACCAGCAAAAACAACAACACCTTAAAAAAATAGCCCTTGGCGAACTGGCTTGGTGCCAAGGCTACTCAGAACCGGGCTCTGGGTCTGATCTTGCGTCGCTCTCTACACGCGCGGAGGACGCCGGTGACCACTATGTGATTAACGGCCAAAAAATTTGGACATCCGGCGCGCAGTTCGCCGATTGGATGTTTTGCTTGGTGCGCACGAACCCAGATGTGCCAAAACATGACGGCATCAGCTTCGTATTGCTGACCATGGAGCAGCCCGGTGTAACAGTAAAACCCATTCGTCTGATCAGCGGCGTTTCGCCATTTTGCGAGACCTTTTTCGATGACGCGCAAGCGCAGAAGTCTGATCTGGTGGGTGAACTCAACAAAGGTTGGACCGTCGGTAAGCGCCTGCTCCAACATGAACGCTCTGGCATGTTGTCGCTGGTGGGTGCACAAAGCCGCGATCCGGGACCTAGCCTGGTGGAGGTGGCACAGGCGTACGTTGGCCTAGATGACAACGGCAAATTGGCAGACACAGCAAACCGTGCGCAGATCATTCAATACCAAATTAACAATGCGGCATTTGGCTTAACAAAAAAGCGCACAGTGCAAGAGGCCGACGGTGGCAATACCCCTGGGCCTGCCACGTCGATCTTTAAGATGTACGGCACTGAACTGCAGCAAGAAAAATCTGCACTCATGTGTTCGCTAAAGGGTTCCATGGGTTACGGCTGGAACGACTCCGACAACTTCAGCGAGGATGATTTAGAGTGGACGCGCACCTGGTTAGGCAATAGAGCAGCCTCTATTTACAGCGGCACCAACGAGATTCAGCGCAATATTATCGCCAAACGTGTTTTAGGATTACCCGATTGACCAACACTCAACCGCCCATTGCAAAACGCTTGGCGACCACCGCCAGCCACCATGGTACTACCATCACCGATCACTACAGCTGGCTCAAAGACCCGGATTATCCCGAGGTCAACGACCCAGAGGTGCTCGACTATCTGAAAGCCGAAAACGAATACTTCAACCAGGCTATGGCGCCGATACAGCCCTTGGTAGACGAATTGTTCGAGGAAATAAAAGCTCGCCAAGCACCTGAAGACGAAAGCGTGCCTTACGAAAAAAATGGCTGGCACTATCAATGGCGCTTCGCCAAGGACGCCCAATACCGCACCTGGTACCGAGCCGCGGCAGCTGACGCCGAGAATTGGCAAACCTTGCTCGATGAAACAGAGCTTGCCCAAGGACATGAGTACTTCCGCTTAGGCTCACTCTCGGTAAGCCCTTCCGGCACTCACTTGGCCTACAGCACGGACACCAATGGTAGCGAACGATTTATCCTCACTATCGTCGACATTGAAACTCGCGAGTCATTGTCACCCGCCATTGACAACGTATCGGGTGGTCCCGAGTGGGGAGACGATGATCAACTCTACTATGTACGCCTCAGCGAGGAATGGCGCCCCTACCAGGTATGGCATCACAAGCTCGGCAATACCAAAGACCGGTTAGTCTACGAAGAACCCGATTCGAGTTTCTTTGTCGGCATTGATCTCACCCAGTCGGAGCAATATGTTCTTATCAGCGCTGGCGGACACACCCACAATGAAGTGAGCTTCGTGCCACGGGTAGACCTCAATGCAGAACCCCAAATTATTAGTCCACGGCGAGACTTGCATGAGTACGATGTCGATCACGGTGATGGGCAGTTTTTTATTCGCAGCAACCGCGAACACGCAAACTTCGACATTTTTACGGTGGATGAGGCGGCATACCAAGAACAGAACTGGCAAACAAAGGTAGCGGGCTCAAGCGCCATCTATATTACTGGGCATGTGAAGCTCAAAGATCATCTCATTGTCATGGAACGTCATCAGGGTCTCGATCAAGTGCGCATCGTAACCCGCCAAGACTCGAGGCTTTTACCGTTTGACGAGCCTTCTTACGACGTCGGTTTAGCGGCTAACCCGAACTACGAGACGACCACGCTAAGGCTCTCATACACCTCTATGGTCACCCCAAACACGGTGTTCGACTATGACCTACTTGACCACTCCCGTACGGTTCGAAAAGTGCAGAGCATCCCTTCTGGCTACGACGCTACACAGTTTGTTACGCAGAGATTGGAGGTAACTGCTCGTGACGGAGCCAGCGTGCCGGTGAGTTTGGTACATCATCGCGACACCCAGTTGGACGGTTCGGCACCCCTTTACCTTTACGGCTATGGCGCCTACGGATTGTCAATTCCACCTTCATTCAGCACCACCCGAATCTCGCTGCTTGAACGAGGCTTCGTTTACGCCATCGCACACATTAGGGGTGGCGACGATTTAGGCTACGACTGGTATACCCAAGGTAAGCTTAAACAACGCACCAACACCTTCAACGACTTCGTCGACGTCGCTCGGCATTTGGTAAAAGCCAACTATTCCAGCGCAGGCAACCTTGCTATCGCAGGTGGCAGCGCAGGCGGCGAACTGATGGGTGCGGCACTAAACCAAGCGCCAGAGTTGTGGGGGGCAGTGGCTGCCCACGTACCGTTCGTAGATGTCTTGAACACTATGCTGGATGAGAGCTTACCGCTGACGCCGCTTGAATGGCCAGAATGGGGTGACCCTATTCGTGATGCAGAAGCATTTGCGCTCATTCAATCCTACTCACCCTACGACCAACTTAGAGAAGGTGTTTTTCCACCCATTATGGTCACAGCCGGATTGAACGACCCTCGGGTTACCTACTGGGAACCAGCGAAATTTGTCGCGAAACTGCGGCACCTGAAGCAAGACGACAACCTATTGATTCTAAAAACCAATATGGGCGCCGGCCATGGTGGCAAGTCGGGGAGGTTTGATTCGCTTCGTGAAAGCGCGGAGGAGTACGCATTCATTTTGAATGCGTTGCATTCATTTTGAATGCGTTGCATTCATTTTGAATGCGTTGCATTCATTTTGAATGCGTTGCATTCATTTTGAATGCGTTGGTTTCCTAAACTAACCTGTACCGGTTTTCTTAGCTTTCTCTTCGTTCGCCTGTTTGAGGCGCTTGCGAATAATGTTTTGCACCACATTAACCGTGGTCCAGTCGTGCATCATGCTACGACGACAGCCATCACAGTGAATATGTGTTTCATCCATGACTCTGTTAAGGAGATCGCTATAGGGCAAACGCGAAATGTGTTTACAGCTTGAACACTCCAATCCCACAGCGGGATCGATGCCGATATAGTCCATGATTCGAGGCATCCTTTTCTCTTATCCGTGAAGCAAGTATTCTAATGAACCCCGACCTCATCCGTCTTATCGGCACCTCAAATACGTGACAAACCGCACATTGGTTTCGACCACTAACGCCCGATGAGCCTCAGCTCGTCCCGAAACTCAGGCGCTGCGACCTCAATCAAGGCGCTGGCACGATCTCTCGCCGACAGATTCTTGATATCGGCCACACCAAATTCTGTCACCACGGTGTCCACATCTGTCCTTAGTGCAGTGACCATTTCGGCCTTCGCCACAATTCTCGAAACTGTGCCTCCTCGCGCGGTCGCAGTCATCGCCACAATAGATCTGCCGCCTCGAGATGCGCGCGCCGCACGCATGAAGTCTACCGACCCACCGGTGCCTGAGATCTGTCGCCCACCGGCAAACTCTGCATTCACTTGGCCAAACAGGTCGATTTCAACAGCGGAGTTGATAGAAACAAAATTATCCAGCTGCCGAATGGCCGCCACTTCATGGGTATAGTCTGCACCGCGAAAAACGACCGAGGGTGTTTGCGCCAACCAATCCACCAGCGCCTCGGTACCGAGCCCAATGGCGGTGACATGGCAATTGGCGTCTATGGCTTTTCTCGCGCCAGTTAGGTTGCCGGCCCGAATCAGCTGCATGCCACCGTCGTCTATTAGCCCACCATGCATGCCTAGATCATTCTTGGTGGTGAGTTCACTCAGTATCGCCGCTGGAATGGCGCCGATACCGGTTTGAATACAGTCACCGTCCTTTATCAAATCAGCGACCAGACGGCCAATAGTGGCAGCGGTGTCGTTGATGGTGGGTGGCGCAAGTTCGGGTAACTTCCTATTCGATTCAAAAATATGATCGATGCGCGATTCGTTCACTCGCGGGGCGCCAGCGGGCGCGACGAAACCAGAGTTTAGCTCGGCAATAACTACACCTGCCGTACTCAAGGCGGCATCGATAAAGTCAGTATTAGGACCCAGGCGTAAAACACCATCACGGTCCCGCGCCACTTGGATAAGCGCCACATCAACATCTTTGCTGAGATAGTCGTATACCCAGCGCATGTGCATGGGCGTGAAGTGAACCCGCGTCGCGTCAGCCTTGGCAAGCGTCGGCGTCATAAAAAAACTCTCGACGCTCGCGGTTGCGTTAAACGCCGTAAAGTCTGTTTGGTTGAGCCCACCAATGGGAAACTGAATAAAGCGCAACTGCTCCGGCAGTTCTGCCGACGCTAGGGCTTCGAGCAAACTGGTTGGCTCGTTGGTTGCCGCACCGACAAAGATGCGCTGGCCAGGTTTAAACCAATCCTTCATTAACTACCTCTTAACGTTTGGTGAAAAAAATATTAGCGTCTGGTGAGAAATAGTATGTGGCTATGGGCGCCGATGTAAAACGCTGGCGGAAACCATACTGGCCACAGGGTGAGCATAGGGTTCACCCCGAGGCCCATGCCCGACATGCCATGACGAAACCACAGAAAGCCAATCATCAACAATATGCCGCAGGTAAAGGCCAGCATGACACCCTGTCGTGGGTTGAACAGCGAGCTGATGAAGCCACCGACAAGACCGGCAATCCACACGGGCAACAGCGCGCCCAGAAATGTACCGCTGGCCAATGGCTGGGCGACGAGATACCAAACCACAAAGGCTACGCCTGTGCAGATGATGGTGCGTAAAAAACTCAAAACCCCGTACATAAAACTAACTCGGTTAGGCAAAGACAGGCATCATAAACATAATCGTGCTCTAATCTAAACATGCAAAGTACCGCGTACTTTCACAAGTCAGTCCAACGGTGGTTCGAAGCCAATTTTGACGAACCAACACCCGTGCAAAAGGCAGCCTGGCCGGTCATTGCCAGCGGTGAACACGCCCTTGTTACCGCACCCACCGGTAGCGGTAAGACGCTTACTGCCTTCACCTGGTCACTGAGTCAATTTGCCAACGGCACATGGCCCACAGGCCAGACCAAGGTCTTGTACATATCGCCGCTGAAGGCGCTGAATAACGACATCCAAAAAAATCTCATCACGCCCCTTAATGCACTGCATAAGGAGTACGGGTGTCCGCCCATTAGAGTCGGTATTCGATCAGGGGACACCCCTCAGAGCGAACGACAGCGTCTGTTGCGCGCACCGCCTGACATACTCATTACCACTCCTGAAAGCCTGTCGCTGATGCTCACCACCGCCAAGGGACGCATTGCACTGGCCAATGTGGCGACTGTTATTCTTGATGAGATTCACTCGGTCATCGACAATCGTCGCGGCGTGCTATTGATGACCAACATAGAACGGCTGGCGAGCTTAAGCGGTGAATTTCAGCGTATTGCACTGTCGGCAACAGTTTCGCCACTGGATGTTGTGGCGAACTTCATTGCAGGCTATGACGAACAAGGCAACATTCGTCAGGTGCGCATCGTTGATCCTCCGGGTTCAAAAAAAATCGACTTCCGCGTGCGTTTCCCAGAAGCCGCCAAGCACGCGGCCGACGAAGGCAAAAAAATATGGGACCCGCTCACCGATGACTTTCGAGACATCATTGACCAAAATCACTCGACTTTATTTTTTACCAACAGCCGCCGTCTGGCTGAAAAAATAACACTGAAAATCAATCAAGAGCAGGTCGACCCACTGGCCTATGCTCACCATGGCTCGCTGGCTCGAGAAATTCGCACTGAAGTTGAAACGCGCTTAAAGCAGGGCGAACTGAAGGCCATCGTTGCCACCAACTCTCTGGAGATGGGCATAGACATAGGCCATCTTGATGAGGTGGTCATGGTCCAAAGCCCACCTTCAATCGCGGCGACCCTGCAACGCATCGGCCGCTCAGGACATGGTGTCGGGGAAACCAGCGTCGGCACCTTGTACCCGACGCACGCCCAAGATTTTCTGTCGGCCGCAGTACTTGCTGATGCTATCGAAAGCCGAGAAATAGAACCCCTCAGACCCATGCAAGCGCCATTAGATGTACTGGCTCAAATCATCATTTCAATTTGCGCCACCGACCCTTGGCCCATTGATGAGGTGTTCGCCTTAATCACCCGCGCCAGTCCATACCACAAGCTCGCCCGATCCCAGTTTGATCTGGTTATCGAAATGCTTGACGGTCGATACGCCGGTTCTAGAATTCGCGAGCTGAAAGCGCGCATTACCCACGACCGCATCAACCAGACCATTCAATCAACGCGCGGCGCAATTCTTGCCATGTACAACTCGGGCGGCACGATACCGGATCGCGGCTACTATCAAATGCGCCACGCCGACACCGGCGGTGTGATAGGCGAGTTAGACGAAGAATTTGTCTGGGAAGCGACCATTGGTGACAATTTCACCTTAGGCACACAACATTGGCAAATTCACCGCATCACCCACAACGACGTCATGGTGCGCGCAGCTAAACCCGGCGCCGCTGCACCGCCATTTTGGCGCAGTGAGTTTTTTAATCGATCGTTCCACTTCTCGAACAAAATCGCCCAATACCTAGAAATGCAAGACAGTGAAATTGCCGCCGGGCAGACAGACGAATCACTTGCGCACTTGGTGGCAGATCGGGGGTTTGCAGAAACCGCAGCCCAAGAACTGATGGATTTTTTGAACGCACAACGCGAACACACGCAAACCGCCTTACCCCACCGACACCATCTACTGCTTGAGTTGGTTCGCGCCGGACCCGCGGGCTACAGGGGTCCAGACGATCCGCAACAACTGGTTATGCACACTTATTGGGGTGGGCAACTCAACCAACCCTATGCTCTGGCTCTGCGCACCGCCTGGCGTAAAAAATATGGGCAAAAACTAGACGTTCATGCCGACAACAACGCCATTGTGTTGCAGTGCAAAGGCGAAATAGATCCCCACGACGTTGTCACCCTGGTTAACTCAGAAAATCTAATCGACCTGCTCCGTCAAAGCCTGGAACAAAGCGGCTTCTTTGGCGCGCGATTTCGCGAATGCGCGGGACGCTCTTTATTACTGACCAAACAAAGGTTCAACCAACGTCTGCCGTTGTGGATGAGCCGCATGCAGGCCAAGAAGCTCATGAGCCAGGTTAAAAAACTGGACAACTTTCCGGTACTGCTGGAAACCTGGCGCACTTGCTTGGACGACGAGTTCGACCTGCCTAACCTTTACGCGGTTTTGGAAGAATTACAGCAAGGCGAAATCTCGTGGAGTTTTGTCACCACCACAACGCCCAGCCCTTTTGCCCAAGATCTCACCTTCAATCAGGTGAGCCGCTACATGTATGCCGACGACACGCCTGAAGACGAAGAAGTCAGTCGTCTTGGCATAGACGCCATTAGCGAGGCGATTCACAACGACGCACTGCGCCCCACTATTGATGCCAGCATCATTGAGGACTTTCTAAGTAAGCGACAACGGACACGAGAGGGCTATCAGCCCGAAGATGCCGATGATTGGCACGAATGGCTGAAGGAACGCATTTTAATTCCAGCCGCTGAGATTCCGAATACTTTGCCAGAATTGAGCCACGGCGTTTGGCTACAAGTCGGCGATCGCTCCTGGCTTACTCATTTAGAATTGGTCTCTGGGTTGTATGGATGTGGGCATTTCTCTGGGACGCCACCTGAGGGCACGCCAGACATTGAAGAGTCGCGCAGCGCATTACAAATCAGCCGCGAGATCTTGTCTTTTTACGGTCCGCTTACCTCCGTGGAAATCACCGAGCTGTTACCGCAGGTCGATAACGACCTTTTGACAGTGGATGAGACATTCATTTACGGCACTTTGAAATCAGAAGTTTCAGAGCAACAGTGGTGTGATGCCGACAATTTTGAAATTCTCATCCGTATGCAGCGCGCCCAACGCCGAAGGGCATTCGAGCCATTGGCGCACATTGACTTGCCTCGATTCTGGGCACAACTGCATCGTCTCCACCAAGACCCATCACCGCACAATGCAGTCTACGCATTGGAGTCATTAAGAGGCTATCCGGCACCAGTCAAAACCTGGTTTGAAGATCTTGTAGCTGCCCGATTGAACGGTCGCACCCTGCTCGAGCTCGAAGATATTCTGCAGATCCAAGGCATGCACTGGCAAGGGGTGGATACCGAACAGATCACCATCGCCTACCCTGAAGATTTGGATCTACTGCGCGTCAATCAGCAAGGTGATCTAACGGAGTTCTTTGCCGACCCAGCTGCCAGCTATCGCTTCGAGCAGATCCTAGAACTGGCCATAGAACAGACACTGGAAACGGCGGGCATTGACCGGCAGACATTCAACGAGCGCTGGTGGCAGGAAGTTTGGTCAGGGGCACTGACCAGTGATTCCTTAAGCCCCTTGAGTCAGGGTTTACTGCAAAAGTTTGAAATACCTTCTCTGTCGCAAAATACAAGCCGTCGCCGTCATATGGCTCGCCACCCGCGAGGCTGGTCTGGCCTTTGGCACCTGACGCCACAAGCCGCGGCCCCCGACCCGCTGACCGCACTAGAGAACGACAAAGAACGCGTCAGACTTATGCTCGACCGCTATGGTTTTCTTTGCCGTGAACTGGTTAATCGGGAGTCTTTAAGAACCGAAACTGGCAAGTGGCGATGGCGTGATGCCTTTAGGGCACTGCGCATCATGGAGCTTTCTGGCGAGGTCATTGCAGGACAGTTCTTTCTTGATCTTGCTACGCCACAGTTCATTAGCCCCAACGCTTTGAGCCAGCTTCAATCCAATACCGCGATGAAAGACAGTTTCTGGGTAGCCACCCAAGATCCTGTCGCACCCTGCGGTCTCGGTCTGCCATGGCCAGACCTACCGCATCGTAGAAGTGGCAACTATTTGAGTTTCTTCGCCGGACAACTCGCTTTATCTATTACCGGCAGTGGCAAGCACCTCGCGTACGATGTCTCATGGGATCACCCGGCCATTGATGAAGTGAACGGTGTCTTGACGCATATGGTGTCGAATTCGCGTCACCGAATTGTCGTCCAAGACATTAATGAACTGCCAGCGCGCCAAAGCCCATTTATTGGCCCATTGGAACAACTGTTCACTGTAGGCGTAGATCACAAATCCATATTCTTAGAGCTTAAGCGTTAACTAGGCCTCTCGCGTGAAGAATTCAGTTTGGTGCTGCAGCCTCAATTCGATATCGAAGGAAAGGACATTCGTGGGGTGGAGTGTTTGTTGCGTTGGCAAGGTAGGGAGCGCTCCTGCGCTGATTCTGCCAATTGGTCAGGCGAAGCCACCGCACCACTCATCCTCAGCATAAATACTTCACCAGCCCAGTTTAAAAACGACGCCATAGAACAACAGTTGCTCCGACTTGCCCAAGACAACTACTTCAGTCCGAAAATACTAGAGCTGGAATTGACTCACCAAGACTTATTGCACGTGGTCGATCAACATCGAGCAACGCTGTACAAATTACGCGACAGCGGCGTACGCATTGCCATCGATAACCTAGGTGTGGGTGTGGTCGATACCGAAAAACAATGCGCTATGTTAGCCAAGATGGGCTGCTCTCATGCCCACGGGTTTCTTTTTGCTGCGCCGATTCAACTGGCTGATTTTCCCGACTATTTGCAACATCGCCAACCCGGTGACAAGCCTTCAAGTAAGATCGTGTAATATGGCGTTATGCAAATTATCAGCCACCCAAGCAGTGTCGCCCATGAAGTAAGGCCCGGCCATCCGGAGCGACCCGAGCGAATCGAACATCTGTATCAGCACCTCGATCAAACTGGCATTAGTCAGACCTACCCGATAGTTCAGGCAAACGCGGTTAACGCCAACGTCGTAAAACTCGCCCATCCAGGTCACTACCTGGCGAACTTGGAAGCGCACTCCCCGGCGGAGGGTCTGATCAATCTAGACGCTGACACTTGTATGGGACCCAACAGTCTATCGGCAGCCATTTACGCCGCAGGCGCCGTATGCGATGGGGTCACCAATGCCCTAGCTGGCGCGCACTTAAGAAATTTTTGCTTGGTCCGACCACCTGGCCACCATGCCGAGTCCGATGCAGCCATGGGTTTTTGCCTGCTCAACAGCATTGCCATCGGGACCTATCACGCGCTACAACACCCAGATGTTTCGCGGGTCGCCATTCTCGATTTCGATGTACACCATGGCAACGGAACGGTGGACATATTTCGCGATGTGCCGGAAGTTCTGGTGTGCTCAAGCTTCCAACACCCATTCTATCCACACCGATTTTACGACAACGATTGGTCGAATATCATTAACACACCGCTCCCCGAAGGCAGCGACGGCCTCGCCTTTAGAGCCGCAATAGAAGCTCAGTGGTTACCCGCAATAGAAGCACACAAGCCGGACATCATTATGGTCTCTGCGGGGTTCGATGGCCATGAAGACGATCCGCTGGCCGGTTTAAACCTTGTTGAAGAAGATTTTACTTGGGTCACTCAACTGATTGTCAGTGTCGCGAATCAATATGCCAAAGGTCGGATCGTGTCGGCATTGGAGGGCGGCTATGACCTTGGGGCATTGGCGGGGAGTGTTGAGGCGCATTTAACAGCGCTTACGTAGTTGGTGATTTGGCGTTTGCTTCGGGTAATTCGGCATCGATTGACTCTGGCATTGTTGGTAGCCCCCATATTTCGCGATATTTCTCGTATTCCTTTGCGGGAAGCTGAATCAAGAGCGGCTTGTGAGTTTGGTCTAGCCAATCGAACAGACTCTTCAGCGTTGCTCTTGGCATGGAAGTGCATCCCAGAGTGGAAGCACCTTCTTCTCGTTCGATATGCAAGAAAATGCAGCTGCCAGCCTGGGCGACTCGCTGTTTGTTGTGCTCTACCCAGAGTAGCCCGTCATATTGATGATCGGAGCGATCCATTTTTTCAGGGCAACGACCTGCCATTTTGCAGTCAGCTTCTTCCTCCTCATCGAGCAGAACAGCGCTGTTGTAGTTCGAACTGATCGAGCGATCTTCGCAAAACGAATTTTCCTCGATTTCCTGGGAAGAGAAGTTCTTCGGAGCTGACTGTTTGCTCGCTTTGATATATGCACTGCCTAGTGTGAAAATACCTGCAGGTGCACGCTTGTCACCTTCTGTCTTCACTCGCCAAGCAAACTCTCCGCAGTCCAAATCAGTATCGAGCTGACATTCAGTTCTGGCGTCCCAAGAAAACGGATGGATACCGCGTCCCCAAGCGAGTCCACCACTACCCAGGTTCACTTGCACCGGGTCTGCCTCGCTACGCCAACCGTCCGCGTGCTTTGACCACCGATACAATTTGCCATTCTGGGTCTGCCAGTTGTCGGCAATGACAACGAGTAGTTGCCTCGTCGCTTCTGGGATTAACGATAACTGGAAGGGTTGGTTTAGCTCAGGTTTGCAGAAAGAGCTGGAGTGCCACGGCGCGCCGCTTGCAACCGGGTCTCGACTCGAAATGATTTCGTGGATGAGTTTGGCTCGTTCCTTGATCGAGAGCTGATGTTTCAAGGAATGGATATACCCACTACAGATTCGAATTCGCGCAGTTAGACGATCTACCGGATCCTGGATTAGGCCATCCAAATATCCAACTGCACCCAAGTCACGTATCGCTCGACGCACAGTGCCGTAGCAGTAACGGTAAGTGTTAATGCTGTCTGTTAGAGCTTTTACTTCGCTGCGACCGGCTTTGCACCAGTATTCACGAGCTTGCTCTCGTGTCTGAGTCAGGATCGGACGGCTCGCAAGCAGCTGCAGCTGAAGAGGGCGAACTGGTTCGCGATAATCCTCCGAGGGATTGTTAAAACTATCTACAAAATCAACCGCAGCCAGTGTGTGGTCGTTGCTTTCATAGTTGGCGAGTAGGGCGTAGGCAGACTCTTTGAAGCGGTATGCGAGGCGGCCAAATTCCGTGAAATGGTCAGCAAAACGTTTTTCGCACTCGTCTTTGCTTTCCAACGGGCAAGGTGTTTGCAAAGCCTCAGCCAACATTTGAATTTCGATCATGGAGTTAGCAAAAGAGCTGGCTTGTTTAGTGCGACTTCCCTGCTCGGCTGACCAATTTTGAAATGCCGCACCGCCGATAGACAAGAACAGTCCGATGAATAGCACTTTCGCCACAGGGTGTTCAAATAGGCGCACGAGTCTGGGAAAAGACTGGGATCGATTGCATTGCGTGCAAACCTTGGCGCCTGCATTAAGATTAACCCCACAATGAACACAAAGTTTTTTATCACTCAAACCTAAGGCCCTTTATTGAGCTACTGGTGCTATTCATGATATCGCCTCACCTTGGATTGGTATACGGCTCAGCTATCAGATTGCTGCCCACCGGTTCATTCGGCTATTCTTGTTGTTCACCGATCAAACGTGCAATCTAAGCGAAGCCTGGTTCTGCTCATGCTAGGATCAGCTGGTTGCACTACACTCGGAGGCAGGGGATGGCACGTACAAAATCACTGATTGTCGATATGGACTCACACGTCCTAGAACCACCCGATCTATGGCTGAACTACCTAGAACCCAAATACCGCCATCGTGCCATCAAAATCGAGCGTCAAAGTGACGGCATTGAAGCCATCATTATGGACAACGAAATTCTGCTGAAAGGTCGCTTAGCGGCACTGGGTGGCGCCGAGCATGATGCGGTTCAGACTTTCACCGACCCTGATTTAACTTACCTAGACGGATGTCCCAAAGCGTCATACGACACCGACGCGCGGGTTGCCTTACTCGACGACTGGGGTGTGGATATGGGCTTGGTGTTCCCAACCATTGGCATACTGTGGGACAAGCAGGACGACCCTGAACTGGCCATGGCTTATGCGCGAGCGTACAACAACTGGCAATGGGACTTTGCTAAACCTGCCTTGGACCGAATCTTACCTGTCGCGCATATTCCACTTTATGACGTAGATCTGGCTTACCAAGAACTAAAACGATGCTTAGATCTTGGTTTTAAAGGCATGTTTTTAGCGCCGGAACCGGTAGGCGGCAAACGCCCCTCTCATCCAGATTTCGATCCGATCTGGCAAATGTTGACCGATGCAGACTTGCCGATCTGCATTCACCTAATTGTGCGATTCAATCGCGTTGTGAACTTGTCTAATACCCAATGGTGGGACATCGAAACCGAAAGTCCGGATACCGTATTTTCTTTCGGCTTGGGCGGCACCATGCAGTTAATACCCGCTGTCGCCGCGCTCGTCTGTGATGGGTTGTTCGAACGGCATCCTAAACTGAAAGTGGCAATCGTCGAATCTGGTGCCGGTTACGTGCGCTACTTAATGGATCGACTAGACGAGAAATATGCTCGTTTCAGCGCGACAAGCTGTCTGACCAGACCACCGAGCGAATACATCCGCGAGAATTTCTGGTTTGTTATGGATCCCAGTGAAGCGAGCATCGATGCCCAATGCGATCTCGTCGGCGAAGACAAGTTTCTCTGGGGCTCAGACTACCCTCATGTGGATTCGCACTTGAATGCCATGGAGGAAGTCCACACCGCCCTGGCGCCCATGTCGGAACATCGTCGAGAGCTGGTCTTAGGCGAGAACGCGCGCCGTCTCTTTAACCTGTAGAGAGTACGAACCCGAATTCTCACTCTCAAAGCAACAATCTTGAGACCTGACGGGGCCTGGAGATTCAATATTGAAGTTATGAGACCGAAACTAGCTTGTTCCGTATTTCTCAACCAACTTCTGACCTAACGCCGGTCGGGTCATACCTCGAACACCGATGCCACAATCGGCTTTGAGCACCGTGCCGGTGGTCGGGGCGGCATCTGCGCGACTGGCCAGATGAACAAATGCACCTGCATACTCGGAGGTGGCTGGCACACGTCCAATGGCCAGGTCTTGTCCCACATTTTCCGGCAAGTTGAGGTCAGCGATGCTGCGTTCAGACATGGCCATGGACTCAGGTCCGGTGAGCTGTGTGTTGATGGGGCCTGGCGCGACGCCATTTACCCGCACGACCGGCGCCAGTTCGTGGGCCAGTTGGGTAATCAACCCAACCACTGCATGTTTAGACGCGGTATAGAGAACACCCCCGCCACCGGCATCAAAACCCGCGCTGGAGACGGTATAGATAATGGACCCCTGGGAACGGACCAAGGCAGGAATAGCGGCCTTGGCCAATGTTATGTACCCGAGCACGTTGATGTGAAAAAGCTCATCAAAGGCATCTTCAAGGGACTCAGCGGGCGTATCGTCGAGTTTCTTCGAATAATCCCAAATACCAGCATTGCCGATGACACAGTCCAGCGCACCAAACTCCGCCAGTGCAAAGTCGACCGCCCCTTGCATGCTCTGCATCGAACGGACATCGCCAACATAGGTGCGCACAGCTGCGCCAAGATGCTCGCCAGCAGCCGCCAATCGGTCTTGCGAGCGATCGACCAACAGCACTTGTGCGCCTTCGCTGACAAACCGTTCGGCAACAGCGAGACCAAGTCCTGAGCCACTACCTGTGATAAGCACTTTTTGGTTGGTTAAACGCATAGATTATCCTCGGATTACAGCAGAGTTCAGTTGCGCACGCCGCTGAACGGTACTTCGCCCCGCGGATTTTGCACCAGACCGGTCATGGTGTCGTTCTCTATACGGCCTTTGTAATTTACTGAAATATCACCTATGGGTATGGTGATCACCAAAGGAAATTCAAACTGATCGCCGTCTTTGGTGATTTGCTCTATCGCGATGGGCCCGCGAGCGCTGTTGTAGGTGCCAGCGTAGACGCCTTCAGTTTCAACCACTTCAAGTGTTGGGTTGCTCAGCCCGCGAGGGGTCTCGATTGATAAGGTCCATGTCCCCGCAAGTTCGGCGGCGGCGACGTTGCTCGCCACCATGCCCGACAACAAAACTAGACTCGAGAGTACCAATGCACGTAGTGCGGAATTTGCTTTCATGAATGACCTTGGTTGATAGACAGACACGCGCCTTTGTTAGGCGCGCAAACCATCCTAATTAACTGCGAATCAAACGACCAGGTCGTTCTCCCGTATCCACGTCATGCAAACGTGTGGGCACGCCATTGATCAGCGATGCAATATAGCCCTTGGCGTCCTGCAGAATACGCGCGCCGCCTGCAGGCAGATCTCGGGCGATGCGCAGGTCACCCAACTGAAGGTTCTGATAATCAATAACGTTGATGTCGGCCTTCATGCCTTGCTTGATAAGCCCCCGATCATTGAAGCCAAACAGCTGCGCATTTTTTCTGGTTGCACGGTGAATGACATGCGCCAATGGCATCGGTTCGCCGCGACTCCGATCTCGGGTCCAATAACTCAGTTGGTAGGTCGGGTTCACGGCATCAAAGATCAACGACACATGGGCACCGGCATCAGACAACCCGGTGACCGTTGCATCATCCATTTGCATCTCGCGAACGGCATCCAGGTTGTAGTCTGAGTAGTTGGTGAAGAACACGATCACCATGTTGTTCTCATCTTCCGTTAAGTAATCATACAACCACGCTTCCGGTGTTTCATTGGTGCCATCTGCCATGGCCGCGACACTTTCTTCCTGTCGCGGTTCGTAGGTACTGTCACTCTTCAGGATGAAGGTGCTGGCCATGTTTAATTCCGCGTGGGCAATGCCAAACTCCATGGAACCAATGGGTACGCCCTCAATGTCGTTTTCTTCGCGCATAATGGCGCGTTTCACCTCGGGCTGTCGCATGGCTTGCAGGCGTTCAGTCGCAGGCAGTGATTTCAGCTTTTGATAGGACGGTTTCAACAGCCAGTTATGGTAGGTCTGCATACTCAGCACTAGACCTGTGGGTCGGCTGCCAACCTGGGGGAACACTTGGGCGCCCTGTGCGTTACCCGCCTTGACGCGATCAATAGCGTCGCGCCACTTGTCAGACCAATCATCCACCTGGAATAACGTAAAGGTGGCCGGTCTGCCACTTTGCTTGCTCACCCGACTAATCAAGTCAATTTCCTGCTCCAGCGAAGCATGCTCTTTAAACTCTGGACGGCCGGGTCCCAGTGTGCTGGAGGGAATGATCTGGAACAGACCTTTACCGGCACGTTTAAGCGCCTGGGCAATGACCATGACTTCTGTATCGTTAGCAAAGGTCCCCGGTACCGGTTCACCCTGGATTGAGCGATGTCCCAAGATACGGGAAGTTGAGAAACCGACTGCCCCG
>JBNMMV010000045.1:0-18384 GCA_051270205.1 Limisphaerales bacterium | reverse complement strand
CCTTATGCCGCGACTTACAACGCGGCGACGCCTCACCTGAAGAGGTGATGGCGGAAGTGTACGATCGTATCGAAGCGGTTAACTCGAGCGTCAATGCCTTAGTTTCCCTGCTACCTCGCGAGGTGGCGATGGCTATGGCAAAACAGGCAGACCAAGTACCTGTAGCCGAGCGTGGTCCGTTACATGGCCTGCCTATGGCCAACAAAGATATGGTTGAAGTAGAAGGTTTTGCAACCACTTGGGGGTTCGTTCCCTGGGCTGAAAGAATCGCTAAGAAAGACGATGGCTTTGCCGCTCGCATGCGCACTGCAGGCGCCCTATTCATTGGCCGCAGTAACATGCCGGAGTTCGGTCTTGGTTCGAACACATTCAACAGCCTCTATGGGGCAACCCTAAACCCTTACGACCCTACCAAAACACCTGGCGGCAGCAGTGGCGGCGCAGCAGTTGCTTTAGCTACCGGCATGCTTCCGCTGGCAGATGGCAGCGACATGGGCGGATCGTTACGCAACCCAGCTAGTTTCTGTAACGTCGTTGGCTTTCGCCCCTCTATAGGACGCATGCCGTTCAGTCGCGGTTTTGGTTGGATGGGTCGCCTTTCAACAACTGGGCCCATGGCCCGAACCGTTGCCGATACAACATTGCTCTTTTCTGTGCAGGCAGGTCCAGACGCCACCGATCCACTGACGTTGCCTGAGCCAGGACACCATTTTCTCGATGGCTTAGTGCCTTTCGAGAATTTGAACGATCTGCGAGTCGCCTACGCACCCACTCTACATGGCCTTCCCATCGACCCTGAAGTGATGACCGTAATGCAAACTGCGGCAGATGTGTTTTCAGACCTTGGTGCAGAGGTAGTCTCAAAAAGCCCACCACTCGAACAGGCCATGGACGTATTCCATACACAGCGCGCCGCAGGTTTAGTAGCGATTGGCGACACACTCGACCGAACCGTACCCAACTGGCGAGAGTTCGCAAAAGACACAGCAATTTGGAATATCGAAAAGGGTAAAGCCCTGAGCGCCGATGAGATTATTCAAGCTGAACTTACGCGCACTCAAATTTACGCTGAAACCGTTAGATTCTTCGAAGACTTCGACGCCATCATTCTTCCTTCGGCTCAAGTGGCACCTTTTTCACACGAGCTTGAGTACGTGCAAGAGATCAACGGCGTGAAGCTCGATAGCTACATAGACTGGATGACCATTTGCTGTGCAATCACCGTTACCGGCTGCCCAGCCATTTCGGTTCCAGCTGGGTTTACACCTGGTGGCTTACCTGTGGGCCTACAGATTGTCGGCAAACCACGTGGCGATCTTGCCCTGCTACGCATCGCCCACGCTTTCGAAGCGGCCACTGAACACTACCTCACAAAACCCGCTATTAGCGCGGTCTAAGTGTTGGGTAAAAACACATACAAGACCGCTCGCTGCATATTGCGTTGCGAAGGCGCCGTCTTACTGGCGGTGCATTCCAGTTTTTGGTCCAAGCCGAATCGAAGATGGGGTCTGCCGGGGGGTGGCATCGAATGGCGGGAGACGCCCATGAACGCCGCCCGGCGTGAACTACGTGAAGAACTAGAGCTCCACCTAGATCAACTCATCGAGATCGGTCCGTTTGCCTACAAGGGACATCAACACATGGTGTATGGCGCCGACATTCCACGCCAAATCAAAAACTATGATGACAAGGAATTGTTGGACACGGCCTGGTACAGCATGCCTGAACTGGAGAAACTCGCGACGGATGGCAAACTTCACGCAGGCTACGAACTAGAAGCTGCCCAGCGTTTTTTTGAAAATAGCTAAATTTATTTAACCCCTTTTTTGGCTGTTGGGCGTTCTCGTTCATACAAGCCAAAAAAGGAACAAAATATGCTTATTCAATCGCCTAAGCCCGCCCATTGGGTGGCTGGCATTGCTTTTTCAACACTTCTGGTGGCCTGCTCTTCTCAAACATCAACCGAATCTGTAGAAGACGCACCAGCCAAGCCTGAAGTTCGCATCAAGCTGACTCAGCCAGTGGCTCCTCCCATCACCCAGCCAAAGATTCAACCATTCGCTAAGCCAAATAGGCAGTTGGAAGAAATAGCTCACGTGCGCATGGACGCAATGCTACCCATCAGTGCAATGACGAAACATCGCTCACAGCCCATGCCGTCCTCACGCCATGCCTCACGCCATGGAGAAGGGTTCTATCAAGAGACTGGACGCGAAAATTATCAGAACGTTGAGGTCAACGGGGTCAAGTGGGCAGCCCAAACACCTGTGTCGACATTTTCAGTCGATGTCGACAGCGCAGCTTACGCAAACATGCGACGCCAACTAAACCAAGGACAAATACCTCACCCAGACTCCATCCGCGTCGAGGAACTGGTTAACTATTTCAGCTACAGCTACCCACGCGCTAAAGATCTAGACACACCCTTTTCGATTTTCACTGAAATGGGTCCAAGCCCGTGGCACAGCGAACGAAAATTGGTTCACATAGGCATCAACGGCTGGCAAGACGATAACGATGACCTGCCTCCTGCTAATCTCGTTTTCTTAATCGACGTCTCAGGCTCCATGCAGGCACCCAATAAAATACAACTCTTAAAAAGCGCCATGAAAATGATGGTGAAACAACTGCGTCCACAAGACAGTGTTGCTATTGCGGTATATGCCGGTGCTGCAGGTCAGGTGCTCGCCCCGACTGCTGGCGATCAGAAAGCGACGATCACGCAAGCCATCGACAACCTAGTCGCCGGCGGCTCTACTAACGGCGCAGCTGGAATTCGACTGGCTTACAATCTCGCCCGAAACAACTTCAAACAAGGTGGCGTAAACCGAGTGCTGCTTGCCACAGATGGTGATTTCAACGTCGGCACAACTGACATAGACGCGTTAGAGAAATTGGTAGAGTCTGAACGTAAGTCAGGCGTTGCCCTTACCGTTCTCGGATTCGGAACTGGTAACTACAACGATCACTTGATGCAAAAGATTGCGCAAATTGGCAACGGCAATGCAGCCTACATCGACAACATTAACGAAGCTCGCAAAGTCTTGGTTGAAGAGCTAGGCGCGACATTGAACATCATCGCCAAAGACATGAAGGTGCAAGTGGAATTCAACCCGGCCGTGGTTGAAACCTATCGTCTTATTGGCTATGAAACTCGCCATTTAAATCGTGAGGACTTCAACAACGACAAAGTAGACGCCGGTGACGTGGGTGCCGGTCACACTGTAACTGCCTTATACGAAGTCACACTTCGCGGCGAACACTCTGCCGTGGCCGACCCTTTGCGCTACCAGCAAAATGATCGTGCGAAGTTCAACACCCAAGAGCTTGCCAACGTAAAGCTGCGATACAAGCAACCCAACAAAAGCACAAGCCGCTTAATAGAAAGACCACTTAAGGTCGCAGACATACGCACCCACGTTTCCAAAACCAGCAATGCTTTTCAGTTCTCCGCAGCCGTTGCTTGGTTAGGCCAACATTTGAGCGATTCGAACCACGTGCAAAACAATCGCGTCCAAGACATGATCTCCCTCGCGCTCGCCGCCAAAGGAAACGACGACCACGGCTATCGTAGCGAGTTCATTAACTTGCTTCGCACCGTCGACGCCCTTACCGTTGCGAGCAACGAGGTATCTGAACCAGATGATCACAGTTAGGTACAAACTAGGTAAGAGAACAAGGTAGAGAATACTAGGACCATGGTTATATCCAGCTCAGCGACAGTAAAGACACAGGCGACTTTCTCGTCTGTGTCTTCGCCTGAGTACCAAAACCTATCTGACGACGAGCTCATTACTGCCTACTTAGACCAGGACCAAGCTGCCTTTACCACGTTGTACAATCGGCACAAGCCTGCCGTATACGGCTTCTTTCTGCGCCAACTTACAGGCGAAGCTGCCAACGACGGCTTTCAGGAAACTTGGAGTAAGCTCATAGCGAACTTAGCTAACTACCAGCCCGAGGGTAAATTCAAGAGTTACCTTTTTACGGTCGCCTACAATGTCCTGCACGACCACCAGCGCAAGTTGATGCGCGAACCTCAACACGCCGAACTTGACGAACAAACGCTCATAGACTCGAGCGCCGATACTACCGCCGCTGCTGAGCAAACACAGCTCGCTGAACGCCTATTTGGCGAGATTCGAAAGTTGCCCATAGCCCAACGCTCGGTCTGGCTTCTTAAACAAGAGAGTGGCCTAGGATTGAAAGAAATTGCCAACTTAACCAACAGCACTGTGGAGGGCGTAAAGAGCAGGCTTCGTTATGCCAACGAAAAGCTCAGAACCGGAATGCAAAAGTATGTCAGATCATAGACCCGATAATACAGACGACCCAGAGCTAGATGCGCTGTACCGGTCGGCTGGTTCGGCCCAGCCCCCTAAGCACCTCGATGATGCAATACTGGCGCTGGCCGCAAAAAAGCCTGATGCCGCGCCTAAGTTGCGTTGGGCGGCGCCACTTGCGAGCGCGGCAATTGTGTTATTGGCGGTGGGAGTATTCGTTAATCAACCGCAAGAATCTGCAGTGGAAATTAGAACCGAATCGCAAATGGAACTTAGAGGGGCAATGGACGTAACGACGGGAATGGAGGAATTCGAAGGAATGGAAGGAATGGAGATTATGCCAGTGACGGCGGCTGAACCTGCTCGCCAGTCTTTCAACCTTGAACCCTCAAATAAAATTTCAAACAAGCTTTCACGCACAGCCTCGACGGAAGCGGACTCAATCGAAGAGATCGCGGTCGTAGCGCCCACTCCCCAAGCTCTACCAGCTCTGGCAAAACCCAAATCTCGATTTCGTGCGCTGCAAAGTTTCGCGAGCGTTCGAACTAGAATGTTCGAACACGAAGACTGCCAACCTCTTTTACTGCCAGAGGATGCAACAGGGGTTATCAAAGATGAATTCGGCGGGACGTTTCGAACTCAAGGCGCAGAAAAGAAAGTGCAATGTGAATCCGGCGAGTGGGTTCACACCGACATTCCTACTAAGGGGCAGACACCCCAAGAGCGCTAATTACTTTTTGTCTTTGGCTTCTTGGCTGATCTTTTCCCAGCGAGAAGAGAATTCTTCAGTGGAGTTAACACTGGGATAGTCTTCTTCAGGTACCGCAGCATTTAGAAACGTGCACAAAGGCTCCCAACCTTGGCCAGGTTCGTACACCAACAGTTGATCAGCCGGTACGCCGTCTATCACTTTTTGATTGTGTGCTTCATAGCAGGCGATGACATGTTGTCTGTCGCCCATGCGGCGGTTGAAGACAGGGTCCCAGATCACTTTAAAAGCCATTTCTGCGCCAGCTCTACGCTCTGGGTCGTTGCTGTTCTCACCACCGCTAGAGACTTTCCATATGGTGTTCATAACGCTGTCATACCACTTATCCGGATCTCGTCTAGAAAGAATGACTTTGGCATCTGGAAAGGCGACGCGCTGTTCTTGCCAAAAGTTGGCAGTGGGCCAGTCAACGGTGGCTTTATAACCCTGCATGACTTCGGGCCAGTCAATATCACGACCTGCTGCTGCGTCCAACCACACCTCTCGATGCCCTGGATTCAAGCCAACCTCCATCATGTGATAACACTTATCAAAGCCGAGCTTTTCTAAGGCAAATTTCAATGACAACGTACCCGTACGACCGAATCCTGCACCTATGACCTCGACTGTCATTCTGACTCCTCTAAGTCTCTAAGAATTTCTCTAACTTGATCCATTTCAAGCGCCGGAAGCTCCAGCGCCATCAGAATATATACGAAAAGCTGAGCACCCAACGAGCCGTTATTGACCTTAGAGCGCAGATTGCTCTCCTGCTGATCTACGCCTAAGTCCATGAGCGCGCGACTTAAGTCTTTGTATTCAAAGCCTTTATACGCCATGCGTGATCGAATAGTGCGGCGAATGGTTTCGCGCATATCTGGAGAATCAAACAGTTTGGCCATGATTCGAGCCTTTTAGCCAGGATTACGTCTATTATTATCAACATTTGTCGTTTTTATTCAATATATATTGACAATTGTTACTCAAAGTAACAAAATCGCCACGTCTTTTTTGATGGATATATGTCTATTAAACGGGACGCTAACTCACTTATAGAAGATTCTCTAGGGTGGCCGAATGATAGCCGGTAGAATTTCCGACGTTCGAAAAAGACTTAGCGTGCCAACAAAAGGAGCAATCATGGGCGAATACATTGTGTCATTTGCACTCATTCTGGCAGTCATTATTTTTATATTGAGCGCTGTCAAATCTGTCCCTCAAGGATACGGCTGGACCCTCGAGCGATTTGGTCAATACCGTAGAACTTTGAATCCGGGTCTCAACTTTATTATTCCCTTTGTCGACCGCATTGGTCACAAGCAAAACCTTATGGAGCAGCTGCTAGATATCCCGCCGCAGGAAGTCATTTCTTCCGATAACGCTCAGGTGCAAACCGACGCGGTCTGTTTCTACCAGATTCTCGAGCCAGTGAAGGCATCCTATGAAGTTAACGATCTGGTGCGCGCGATGCACAACCTGGTAATGACCAACATCCGTGCCGTTCTGGGCTCTATGGAACTGGATGAGATGTTGTCTAATCGCGACCGCATTAACAGCGAACTACTGAACAAGGTCGACGAAGCAACCGACCCTTGGGGGGTGAAGGTAACCCGCGTTGAGATACGCGACATTTCCCCACCGCGCGATCTTGTCGAATCAATGGCCCGCCAGATGAAAGCTGAACGCGAAAAGCGTGCGCAGATTCTCGAGGCTGAAGGTGCGCGGGAAGCCGCCATTCAGATCGCCCAAGGTGAGAAAGAGTCCGCTGTGCTGCGCGCTGAAGGTGAGTTAGAAGCGGCCAAGCGAGGCGCTGAAGCCCGCGAGCGCTTGGCAGAAGCAGAAGCCCGCGCCACCGAGGTGGTATCGCAAGCCATTGCGAAAGGAGACTCACGCGCTATCAATTATTTTGTTGCACAGAAATATATCGATGCACTGGGTCAGTTGGCTGCGTCGAACAACAACAAAGTTATGATGATTCCGTTGGAAGCAGCCAGCGTCATCGGTTCGATTGCGGGAATTAGTGAGATCGCCAAAGAAGTCGTCAAGGACAAGACTTCTTAGTTAAGAAGTTAATAGGAGACTGTTATGGAAATTTTTACTGAAATCACTGCCTATCATTGGGTCGCCCTCGGGTTGATACTGCTAACCGCTGAAATGCTGGGTGCGTCGGGCTTCTTGCTCGGCGCCGCGGCCTCCGCTTTCGCAATGGGGGTGGTCGCTTGGATAGTTCCTGGTTTGTCCATACCTATTCAGTTGGCCATCTACGGGGCCGGGGCCACGGTTTTAACCATCGTTTACTTTCAGTTGTTTCGTGACGCTCAGAAAAAACCAGCGCGACCGCTGCTTAACAAGCGCGCCAAGCGACTGATTGGGCACCAGTTCAAACTAGATAAAGCGGTTGAGTTAGGCAGTGCCAAAGTCCAGATCGGCGATACATTGTGGACCGTTGAAAGCGAAGAGGAATTGACGGAGGGCACTTTGGTTGAGGTTATCGATACTCATCGCATGTCCCTCAAGATCGCGGCTAAGGCATAACGCACTTGCGCGTTTTTCCTGCGTTGATGTTACTTCTGCTCATGACCTCGGTCTGGGCAGAAGAGCTTCAGGAAGGGTTGGCGGACTACATAACGGCTGATATCACGCTTAAGTAAGCCTACAATCTCACCTTTGTAGTTGTTGGCTGTGCTGTGCACCCTTTAGATTTCGCCATAATCGTTGGCTACCTTGTTGTTATTATCTTTGTCGGCATACGTCTAAGTGGCAAAGTTAAGACCGCGCACGATTTCTTCCTAGCCGGTCGTTCTTTAACGTTTTGGATCATTGGGCTTTCAATTATCGGCACCAACATCGGTGCAGATTCCTACGTCGGGGCTTCTGGTAACGCATTCCAAGTTGGCATTGCGCAGGCCAACTTTGAATGGATCGGTGCTATACCCGCGATGATCGTTGCCTCACTAATTTTCATACCGCTTTATTGGAAAGCAGGCGTCTATTCCATTCCAGAGTATCTCGGCCTGAGGTACAACCAGGCCGTGCGGGTCACCGCTGCCTTAATTACCAGCGTCGTTGCCATATTCGCCATTGCGGTAGCCCTGTGGGCTTTGGCGCTCACCCTACAAACCTATCTTGGCTGGCCCATCTGGGTAGGCATCATGGTTACTGGCACCATCGTTGGGGCTTACAGCATCGCTGGCGGACTTGCCGCGGTGGCCTTCACCGACGCCTTTCAAGTTTGCATTATGTTTATCGGTGGACTGGCTATCGTTTTTCTGGGCATTTCCGAAAGCGGTGGCTTACAGGCATTCGCCACCACCTTAACGGCGGAAAATCCCAATCACCTGCAGACCTACTTGCCTGCCGATCATGAATCGTTTCCGTGGCCAGGCGTCTTGCTCGGTCTCGGGGTAGTGTTATCGCCCGCCTATTGGTGTGCTGGACAAGCTATTTTGCAACGCAGCCTCGGCGCCAAAACCCAGTGGGACGCAAGCGCGGGGATGATGTTTGCGGCGCTCGGCAAGACCTTTATACCCTTGCTCGTGGTATTTCCCGGCTTACTGGCATTGGTTATGCACGCGCAGATCGAGTTCCCAGATCAAGCAATGGCCTGGGTGATTAAGAATGTCCTACCTCCGGGATTGTCAGGACTGATGTTTATCGCCCTTATCGCCGCTCTGCAATCTTCAATCGACTCAGGCATTAACTCCACCTCTTTGATGGTGACACGCGATATCCGTCACGTGTTGTTCAAAAACGCGAATCCAGACGACGACCTTAAGATCGGTCGTTACCTAACGTTAGTCTTCTTGATAGCAGCGATGTTGACCGCACCCCTGATCGCCAGTATGGGAGGCATCTATCAATTCATTCAAACCATACTCTCGCTTTTTCAGGGTCCTATGTTGGCACTCTTGTTATTGGGTGCCTTTACCCAGCGGGCCACAGCAATGGGCGGGATCATCACCCTAGTGAGCGGCGTCGCCATTTCAGCTATTATTTTAAGCTTCGGCGTGAATATGCTTTACGTTGCCTTTATTAGCTTCGTCTATTCCATGATCGCGCTTTGGGTCATCAGTGGATTCACCCAAGCACACTCTAGGGACTACTTAACAAATCTTACCTATGCGCCCTGGCGGCGAAACCAGTGAGGAGGCGAAGGTAATGGAAACCGAACTACCCGTTGCGTGGGCTAACTATCTCAGCATCCTGGGATTTTTAATTCTGGGAGCGTTGATTTGGCGCATTCCAAGACACCTGGTTTATGCTGAGGCGCCTGACCAGGCGCGTTGGCGCGACATACGAATTTGGGCGACCGTATTGGTTGCCATACAGCTCATGCTGTACAGCATATTTACTTAGGAGATATACCCATGCGCTGGATAGCGACTCTAACACTCTGCATCATTGCCTTTAACGTACAAGCCAACCCCAAACTCTATGTATTCGACTGTGGTTACTTCAAATTTGCTGATGTTTCCGCATTTAGCTTGAGCAATGACGAAACATCAGTTCGGGAGATGTTCGTGCCCTGCTACCTCATAGAGCACGAAGGCGGGCGTTTGTTGTGGGATGGTGGTCTACCGCTCGCACTTGCCGGCATGCCAAGCAGTACTGACGATCAAGGTACCACCACAGAGTATCAACGGTCTGTGATCGATCAGCTTGCAGACTTGTCGCTAAGCCCCAAAGACATAGATCTTATGGCTTTTTCACACTTTCACTACGATCACGTTGGCGCCGCCAATGCCTTCAAAGACAGTCACCTTCTGATTCAACAAACAGAGTACGACGCAGCGTTCATGCACGCAGACGAAAACCCGGTTTTCGACCCAGCCTTGTACAACGAGCTCTCTGGCACTTCCAAAACACTACTCAACGGCGACCATGACGTATTCGGCGACGGCAGCGTCCGCATAATCTCCGCGCCAGGCCACACACCAGGACATCAGACCTTACTTCTAGACCTCGCCAATACAGGTAAAATAATGCTTTCCGGCGATCTCTATCATTTCGAGCAAAGCCGCGTACTCCGACGCGCCCCGACCTTCAATACTGACGCAGAAGAGACCTTTCGCTCGATGGACAAAGTTGAAGCGATACTTAAGGCAGAAGGCGCTACCTTGTGGATTGAACACAGCCTAGAACTCGCAAAAACCCTCAAAAAATCCCCCGAATACTACGACTAGGCAAAGTAGGGTCAGACCCTCTTATCGGGAAGGAGGGTCTGACCCTTTTTATGCTTACAGGCGGTAGGCTTTAGCGGCGGTGTCGTGGAAGAGCCACTGGCGGTCCGATTCGGTGTAGTCGGCGGCGATCTTCTTGAAGGCGTTCCAAAGCACAGGGTAGGAACAGCTTTGTTTATCGACCGGGAAATTACTTTCAAACATACAACGTTCCGGTCCAAACAACTCTATGGCTTTGCGGTGGTAGCGCCCCGTGGCCGCGACAATCTCATCTGAGGTCGCGGGGGTATCGCGTCGATGCCAGCCAAAACCGTTTAGTGGCATGACGATGCCACCCAATTTTGGATGCACATTCGTGCATTGGGCTAGATCAGCAGCGTACGCACACCATTGCTCAAACACCTCATCATCTTTGCCGGCGTAGGGTCCAATACCCAGCGGGCCACCAAAGTGATCGAAAATGATCGTGGTATCTGGAAACGCACGGGCCAAGTCTGTCAGTTCGGGGATTTGGGGATGATACAGCCAAGCATCAAAACTCAATCCTCGATTGGCCAACTCTTGAAAACCCGCGCGGAAGTCATCTTGTAGGAACAAATGTTCTGGTGGGTGGGTGTGAGAATTGCGCACGTCTGCGCTTGCGTCCCAACCCGCAGCGTGGCGGATGCCTCGAAACCGATCTGACAATCGCATGTGCTCATCCAACACAGGACCAACGCTCGCACCTAAGGTGAAGTCTGCAAAGCTCACAATACCTTTGCAGGCCCGCAGGGCACCATAGTTGTCGGACGCCGTCATGGCAGCCACACCGTTAACAAACTCTGTTTCACCAACCGGACGCATGGCTTCATCACCATCGGCACGATACATGCTCGAGCATTCCACAAAGACCGTACTCACAACATTGTGTCCGGCTTCTACGTCGTCCAATAGCTCTGGCAGTAAGTAGGGATTGTCTTTGTGGTCCCACAGGTGATGGTGGGGATCACAAATAGGTCGGTCCGCATCGATAATGTCCTCGCGCACCTGGGCGAGCCACTCAGAACGCACCTAGTACACCACTACCGAGCGAATACTCTCGCCTTTATGCATAACGTCAAATCCCTCATTAATGTCATCTAAGCTAAACGTGTGTGTAATCAGATCGTCTATGTTGATTTTGCCATTCATGTACCAATCCACAATTTTGGGCACATCGGTGCGGCCTTTGGCCCCACCAAAAGCCGTACCTTTCCAGACACGACCGGTGACGAGTTGAAACGGTCGAGTGGCAATCTCTTTACCGGCAGCCGCGACACCAACGATGATGCTCTCGCCCCAGCCTTTGTGACAACACTCAAGCGCCTGACGCATGACGTCGGTATTACCAATACACTCAAACGAATAATCTACGCCACCGTCAGTCATATCGACAATGGCAGCGACAACATCGTCGACTTCGCTCGGGTTAATAAACTCGGTCATGCCAAACTTCTCGCCCAGGGCTTTCCTGTCGTTATTTAAATCAACACCAATAATCCGATCTGCGCCAACCATACGAGCACCCTGTAGAACATTCAGACCAATGCCGCCCAAGCCGAAAACCGCAACGGTGGAACCTGGCTCAACTTTGGCCGTATTCATCACCGCACCTAAACCAGTGGTAACCCCACAGCCGATATAGCACACCTTATCGAAAGGGGCATCAGGGCGAATCTTCGCCACTGCAATTTCGGGTAGCACGGTAAAATTCGAGAATGTGGACGTGCCCATGTAGTGATAAAGCGGATCGCCGTTCATAGAAAATCGAGAGGTGCCATCGGGCATCAGACCTTGACCCTGTGTTTCGCGAATCGCCCCACACAAGTTGGTTTTACCTGACGTACAGAACTTACACTGGCGACACTCAGGCGTATAAAGTGGAATAACATGATCACCGACCGCTACGGAAGCAACACCCGGGCCTACCTCGCGTACTACACCGGCGCCTTCATGGCCCATAATACTCGGGAAAATTCCTTCCGGGTCCGCCCCAGAAAGGGTGAAGGCGTCTGTGTGGCAAATGCCAGTAGCCATGACTTCAACCAGCACTTCTCCCTGCTTCGGCCCAGCTAACTGCACCGTCTGTACACTCAACGGTTCTCCCGCTGCAAATGCTACTGCTGCTCTCGTGTCCATATGACTCATCCCTAAATTATTAACATGCAATTTAATCACTCAGCAAAACAATTCAACCCCCAACTGGTAAACTACCTCCTCTTGTTCGTTCAGAGGCACGTTTGCGCTCAGGTTCGCGATTTAAAATAGGCAAACACGATTGGCAGATCTATGTCCCTATCGTTCAAGTCCTAAGCCAATACAAACGTACTGATTTCAGTCACGATCTAGTTGCTGGGCTTGTGGTGGGCATGGTGACCATTCCGCAAGCAGTAGCCTACGCCTTTCTCGCCGGCGTCCCACCTCAGTCAGGTCTGTACGCCAGCCTACTACCCATGGTGATTTACGCCATCTTTGGCAGTTCGAAACAAATGGTTGTTGGCCCGGTGGCGGTCGCCGCACTGCTGGTTGTGGCCACGGCGAGCGAATATGCCCCCAAGTACAGTGACGCCTACCTCGGTATATCGATCATCATCTGTCTGCAAGCGGGTCTCTTCCTTTGGACTTTACGCCTGTCGCGCATGGGTGGCCTGGTAAATCTTTTGAGTCACCCGGTAATTACTGGGTTTGTAAACGCCGCGGCCGTGTTGATAATTATCAGCCAACTTCCTGCATTCACGGGTTTGGCAACAAGTGAATCACAACAACCCATTACAGCGCTCACCAACCTCCTAGCCGATGCCCAAAACATACACGCCCTGACGCTCACTTTTGGTTTCAGCGCACTAGTACTGCTACTGGGATTTCCATGGCTGGTGCGCCGCATCGCCCGGACACTGCGTATTCCCATGCGCCGTAATCACGCCCTTACCCGCATTGGTCCCATGGTCATCGCGTCTATTGCGGTGGTGGTCGTTTCACTGACAGGCATAGAAAGCCAATTGAGTACTGTAGGTCCGATACCGAGCGGACTACCCAGCATTACTATTCCAAATTTCGACTTGGAGCTGTGGCTGGCGCTGCTGCCCGCCTCAGCGATAATCGCCGTGGTCAGCTACGTTGAAAGTTATTCGATTGGCACAACCCTCGCTGTGCGCCAACAGCATCGCGTAAATTCACATCAGGAGCTTATCGCGCTGGGTGCAGCAAACATAGGCGCCGCCCTCACTGGCGCTTATCCAGTAGCCGGCAGCTTCTCTCGCTCCAGTGTTAATTATTACTCCGGCGCACGCAGCCAGGTGAGCTCTCTTGTTTGCGCGGTAGTCGTAATCTTCGTACTGTTGTTCTTAACGGAGTTATTCACCACCCTGCCTAACCCGGTTTTGGCCGCCATCGTCATGGTGTCTGTGGTGGGGCTCATGGACTTAAAGAACGGTCCAAAACACTGGGAAATGCATCGCGAAGACACCATCACAGAATACACCACCATGATTCTAGTTCTGTTTATGGGAGTCGAAATCGGTCTACTCTCAGGGGTAGTCCTTTCTATCGCGTTCTTCATTCGCACCTCGAGCCGGCCCAATATTACTCAAGTAGGACGCCTTGCTGACACCGAGCACTTTCGTTCTATTAAGCGCTATGACGTAGAAACCTTGCCTGCAGTGCTTTCACTACGCGTCGACGAAAACATCTACTTCGCCAATGCCCTGCAGATCGAAGACAAATTCATGAAGCGCAGTCAACGCCGGCCTGGAACACGCCATCTACTTATGGTGTGCAGTTCCATCAATATGATTGACGCCACCGGCATGCAAATGTTGCATCGTTTAAACGCTAATCTTAAGCGCGCCAACATCACCTTTCATATGTGCGACGTTAAAGGTACGTTACTGCCTCAGTTAGAACGCGCCGGTCTCATGAGCGACTTGACAGGGCAGCACTTTATATCTGCAGACAGAGCGATGCGCCATTTCGAGACCCATGAAGACAATTGACCGTTACATAACCCAACACGCACTCCGCTCGAGTTTCGCGGTGGTGCTTGCATTGCTTGCGCTGATCTCGCTTTTTGCATTGTTTGAAGAGCTCGACGAAGATCGCGTTGGCTACGGTTTAGCCGAAGCCAGCCTGTTTATTCTCAAAACCATGCCTCGTCGGGTAGACGAGATTTTGGTCTACGGTTTGTTTTTAGGCTACCTGATTGCCCTCGGTCGGTTGGCAGAAACCAACGAGATAACTATTTGCCGTGTGAGCGGCATGTCACCCACACGTTTAATGATTAGCCTTCTGCCCTCGATGCTGCTTTGGCTAACCATCAGTGTGGTTGTGGCTGAATTTATTGCGCCGGCCAGCGAGCGCAGCGCCCAGGTGGGCAAACTCACTGCCATGTATGGCGAGGAAGGTCTCAACCAACGAGGCGGCTTGTGGATACGTACAGGACAACTCTATATGAGCGTACGGGCCATAGATGAAGCAGGACGAATTCACGGCATCACCCAATACTGGCTGGATGAAGACAACGCACTGGTGGAGACCATCCAAGCCCAAACCGGCACCTTCGACGCCGATTCCCAACAATGGAACTTAGTGGATGGTACTCGAACCACGCTAAGCGAAGCTGATGCCACCATTGTAACGTTTCATGCGCGCACCTGGGACAACGACATAACCCCGGAGGTTTTTGCATCCCAGGCTTTTCTGGAAGCCAATAAAATGTCCGTATTCGACCTTAGCCGGCAGATCGACTTCGCCCGAACCCAGCATTTAGGCGTGTCCGAATATGAACTGGCCTACTGGTCACGAATTTTAAAGCCTGTGACCTATCTTGGACTCACATTGTTCGCGCTCGGCGTGGTATTGGGTCCTTTGCGCCAAGTAAGCATGGGGGTGCGGCTCACAGTAGGCATTTTTGCGGGCCTTGGATTTAAGTACTTACAAGATCTGTTTGCACCTGCCGCCATCGTCTTCAACATTCCAGCGCTAATCGCCATTCTCATACCCATTGCAACTTACTGGCTGGTAGCTATCTATCTGATTCGCAAGAACGCCTAGTTTGGCAAAGAAAAGAATAAGACACCGACACAAATAGGGGGAAGAAACATGAAACTTGGACTAATGCTCGGGTATTCCGGTGCTGACATGCGCCTGCCAATGGACGACATCAAGCTGGCAGAAGACCTTGGCTACGACAGTGTTTGGACCGCAGAAGCCTACGGTTCAGACGCCATCACGCCGCTCGCCTTTATTGCAGCGCACACCGATCGCATTCGTTTGGGTACCGCGGTATTACAACTCGCAGGACGCACACCCGCCAACGCAGCTATGGCCATGGCAACCCTGGACAAACTTGCTGGCGGCAACCGAGTAATTTGCGGACTGGGCGTCTCAGGCCCACAAATCGTTGAAGGCTGGTACGGTCAGCCATGGGGCAAACCTTATTACCGCATCAAAGACTACGTCGCTATCATGAAAAAAATATGGCGGCGCGAAGAGCCGGTGACCCACGAAGGCCGTGAGATCTCTCTTCCGTTTAAAGGTGAAGGTTCGCTGGGTATAGGCAAGCCGCTGAAATCTATTCTGCATATGAACCCAGACATTCCTGTTTTCCTGGGAACCGGCATGGAGTCCACAGTAAGAATGACCGCCGAAGTAGCCGATGGATGGTTGCCCTTAGGATTTGTTCCTGAAACGGCACATCTCTATTCAGACTGGATCAACGAAGGACTTGAAAAAGGCGGCAAAACTGCTGATCAATTTGAACGCCAAGCCATGACAAGTGTAAAAGTAACCAACGATGTCCAGGCCGCACTCGACGCCCAGAAGCCGGGTATCGCTTTATACGTTGGTGGCATGGGCCACAAGAGCATTAATTTCCACAAAGAGATGATGGTTCGCAGAGGTTTTGGCGACGCCGCAGATCGTATTCAAGAATTGTATCTGGCTAAGCGCAAAAAAGAGGCCATTGCAGCTGTGCCGAACGAATTCGTCGACAGCGGCGCATTGGTTGGCCCCAAGGCGCGTATCGCCGAACGTTATAAAGCATGGGAAAACAGTGGCGTGACTGGCCTAACCATCAGTGGCAATACCGAGGCGATAAGGACCATGGCAGAAGTGGCGCGGTTGAACTTTCCGGACTAGTAAACGTTATTCGACGCGGTAGCCTCGTTCGACATAATCGAAATCGTGTAGCGCCCGGTTGTCCGGGTGCTGCAAGTAGAAGTTGTTGTGATATGAACGAATTTCCGCAATCAAACCGTCTCGAAAAATGTACCACTCGCTACCACGTAGTACTTGTGGAGAGCTATCTTGCGCCGGTACCCAACGCATGCTCCACTCAATAACAGCTTCGTTGTCTTGCACCACGCCATGGTCTAGTTGCCAATTGGCCTGTGTTTTTGGTGCTACCTTAGCCCAGTAGTTAGCTAACCCTTGCGAGCCACGGACAGCACTGTGATCAACAAAGTAATGCACCACGTCATCTGTGAAGGTCGATGTCATCAAATCTACGTCGTGGGTATTACACCCGTCGTAGTAGGTTTTAATCGTTTCTAAGAACTCATGACCCGTGGTGCGGGGCTCAATCACTTCACATCAAAATCAAAGTGCTCGGCCATTTTTTCACGGACCGCTCCTTGATGGTCAAAATAGGTTCTGAACCCACCATTGTAGTTGCCGTCTTGGCGCCGATTCGACTCGCCCTCGAAGTTGTAATAGCCAGGGGTACATTCAGCATTACGATTGGTCTTGCCGCGATGGGAAATCACCTCTTGTACCCACCACTCTTCCGCCTCGTGGGTTGGGTCTAAAGTGGCGTACCCATTGTCACGTACATAGCGAATACACTCTGCAATGTGGTCACCCTGGGTCTGCAACATATCTGTCAGGTTGAACTGGAAGCTGGCTTGATAACCGCCCATGATGAACAGATTCGGGTAGCCCTGGGAGTGAATACCTAAAACAGTTCGCACGCCGTCGGCGTACTTGTCATTCAACTCAACGCCGCCTTTACCTATAATCTCATTGTAGATGCCGGTTTTCTGCACCTCAAAGCCCGTCGCATAGATGAGCAGGTCGAGTTCATATTCATGACCTTCAAACTCGGGTCCTTTCTCGCCTATTTCAGTAATTCCTTTACCTTCGGTGTCGACCAGCGTCACGTTTGGCTGATTAAAAGACGGTAAGTAGTCATTGTGGAAACAAGGGCGCTTACACATGAACATGTACCAGGGTTTCAGTGCATCTGCAGTGGCCTGGTCATGTACCGTTTCATCAATGCGTTTATGGATACGCATCATATAATCGATATTGCCGTTTTCTTGCTTCTGTAGCTTCTGTTCTGGCGTCAGCGCATCCATTTTGGCTTTCTGTTCGGGCGTTGGTTCTGACAGAGCCAAAACTTTCTTGCGCCGTTTCGATTGCCATCCGGGCTGTAATTTGCGCGCCCAATTGGGATCGGTCGGCCAGTCGTCACGTATATCAATGGACGACGGCGTGCGCTGGAAAACATAGACATGTTTAGCGGTTTTAGCTAACTCCGGCACTGCCTGCACGGCACTTGCGCCGGTACCAATAATGCCAACGACTTTGTCTTTCAGATTTTCGAGATTTTCACCCGTGTAGTTGTAATCCCAGCGAGAGGTATGAAACGAATGGCCTTTGAAGCGTTCCATGCCAGAAATTTTGGAGAGCTTTGGCTTCGACAACGTGCCGTTGGCACAGATAACAAACTGCGCACGCATGTGATCACCGCGATCGGTTTTCACATGCCATAGTTTTTCTTCTTCGTCCCACACTGTAGAGGTGACCGTGGTGTTAAAGACAGCCAAATCGTACAAATCATATTTTTTAGCAATGGCTTGGCAATGCGACAGTATTTCGGGTCCACGTGAATAGTGGTTGACTGGTACATAATCCATTTCGTCCAGCAGCGGCAGGTAGTCATATCCCACAACATCGCATGCAACACCCGGGTAACGGTTCCAATACCAGGTGCCACCAACATCGGCGCCACGCTCGACAATGCGAATGCTTTCGAAACCGCGCTCGTGTAAACGTGCCGAGGTTAACAAGGCAGAGAAGCCACCGCCGATGAAGAGAATTTCTACAGCATCATCAATGGCCTCTCGCTCTGGCACATCGCCCGCGTAAGGGTCTACCG